>NZ_JABDWD010000004.1:245895-366580 GCF_019685115.1 Rhizobium sp. NZLR11
ACTGTCTTCGAGCTCCGAGCAGGTTTCGCAGGGCGCGAGCGAACAGGCCGCTTCGGCCGAAGAGGCTTCCGCTTCGATGGAGGAGATGGCCGCCAACATCAAGCAGAACGCCGACAACGCGGCGCAGACCGAAAAGATCGCCCGCCAGTCGGCCAAGGATGCCGAGATGAGCGGCGAAGCGGTGACGCGTGCGGTCGACGCCATGCGCACCATCGCCCAGAAGATCGGCATCGTCCAGGAGATCGCCCGCCAGACCGATCTGCTGGCTCTGAATGCCGCCGTCGAAGCTGCCCGTGCCGGCGAACATGGCAAGGGTTTTGCGGTGGTCGCCTCGGAGGTGCGCAAGCTTGCCGAACGCAGCCAATCGGCGGCCGCCGAAATCAGCTCGATGTCGGGCGATACGGTCAAGGCCGCTCAGGAAGCCGGCGACATGCTCGGTCGGCTGGTCCCCGACATCCGCAAGACGGCCGAGCTGGTCTCCGAGATCAGTGCCGCCTGCCGCGAACAGGATATCGGCGCCTCGCAAATCAACGAAGCGATCCAGCAGCTCGACAAGGTCACGCAGCAGAATGCCGGCGCCTCAGAGCAGATGTCGGCAACCTCCGAGGAGCTCGCCTCCCAGGCCGAAGAACTGCAGGCGTCGATCGCCTTCTTCAAGGTCGATGCCGCTGGCAACCGTCCGTCCCGCATGCCGGCTGCCCGTATGACGGTCCGCAGCCCGGCTCCCGTCGCCGGCCGCAAGCCCAGCGCTAAGAAGTCGGCCGCCAACAGCATCTCTGGCCAGCAGGCGCGGCTGAAAGGTTTCGCTCTCGATCTCTCCATGGGCGGTCCCGATGATGGGGACACCGAATTCAAGGAAAGCGCATGATCATGGCCACGACATCTCTGGAAGCGCAATTCGTGACCTTCAGCCTCGGCGAGGAGATCTTCGCCGTGCCGGTAGAGGTGGTACGGGAAATCCTCGACTATGCGGAAGCTTTCAAGATTCCGAATGGTCCCGACTATCTGCTCGGCCTGCGCGATGTGCGCGGGCAGGGCGTGCCGACGATCGATCTTCGATTGAAGCTCGGCATGGCCAAGACCGTGCCGACGCCGCACACACGGGTGCTCGTGCTCGACGTGCCAATGGAAAGCCGGCTGCTGACGCTCGGCCTTGTCGCCGACCGCGTCTTCGAGGTCACGCCGTTCCGGCGCGAGCAGATCGAGGCGGCCCCCGACATCGGCGTGCGCTGGCGCTCGGATTATATTGCCGGCGTCGTTCGCCGCGAAAACGGCTTCGTCGTCATCATCGATCTTGCCCGGTTGCTGTCGCGCGAGGACGCCTCGGCGCTGCAATCGGCCGCCTGACCGCGTTATCAACTTGGAGTACGGCGTTCTATGAGTATGGCAGCAGCGGTGGAAACCCAATTGCCGGGCGACCGGATCAGCAAGCGCAATTTCGACAAGCTTGCCCGGTTCATTTACGACTATAGCGGCATCAAGATGCCGCCGACCAAGCTGACGATGCTCGAAGGGCGGCTGAGGCGCCGCCTTCGTGCGACCAACCATTCGACCTTCGATGATTATTGCGACTTCCTGTTCGATCATGACGGCCTCGCCCAGGAAGCCGTCTACCTGATCGATGTGGTCACAACCAACAAGACCGACTTCTTCCGCGAAGCCAAGCATTTCAACTATCTGCAGACAGTGGCGTTGCCGGCGATCGCCAATAGCGGCGTGCGAACCATCCGCACCTGGAGTTCTGCCTGTTCGACGGGGGCGGAGCCCTATACGATGGCGATGGTGTTGGCCGAATTCGCCGAAAGCCGCAGCGACGTCTCCTACAACGTGCTTGCCACCGACCTTTCCACCGACGTGCTGCAGACGGCGCGCCGAGGCATTTATCCGGAGGATTTGATCGCGCCCGTGCCGCGCGACCTGCAGCGCAAATACGTGCTGACAGCCAAACAGCCGGGTCGGCGGGAGGTGCGCATCACGCCGAAACTGCGCAGCAGGGTGGGTTTTGCCCGCATGAACCTGATGGACGAGAAATACCCGATTGGCGAGGCGATGAACATTATCTTCTGCCGCAACGTGCTAATCTATTTCGACAAGCAGACCCAGGCCGGCGTGCTCAACCGCCTCTGCAACTGCCTGGCGAAGGGCGGCTACATGTTCATCGGTCATTCCGAATCGATCACCGGCTTCGACCTGCCGTTGAAGCAGGTCTCGAACACGGTGTTTCAGCGTATCTAGAGGCTTCATGGCTAAGAAAATCCGCGTACTGATTATCGACGATTCCGCCAGCATCCGCCAGACGCTGGCGCATGTGCTGGAGCAGGATCCCGATATCGAGATCATGGCGGTGGCATCCGACCCGTTCATGGCGGCGCGGAAGCTGCAGGAGGAGATCCCCGATGTCATCACGCTCGATGTGGAGATGCCGCGCATGGACGGCATCACTTTCCTGCGCAAACTGATGGCGCAGCGGCCGATCCCGGTCGTGATGTGCTCGTCGCTGACGGAAGCGGGCTCGGAAACGCTGATCCAGGCGCTGGAGGCCGGTGCCGTCGACGTCATTCTGAAATCGAAGATCGGGGCCGCCGACGGCCTCGCCGAAGATGCCATGCGCATTCGCGAAGTCGTCAAGAGCGCCTCGCATGCGCGGCTTTCCAACGCGCGGAGGGCCGCCGGAACCATCCGCTCGGCTGCCGCGGAGGGGCCGGCCAAGAAGCTGACGGCGGATGTGATGCTGCCGCCGCCGACGGGGCGGGCCATGGCGAAGACGACGGAGATGGTGGTCTGCGTCGGCGCTTCCACCGGCGGCACCGAAGCGCTGCGCGAGTTCCTGGAAGAACTGCCGGCAAATGCGCCTGGCATGGTAATCGTCCAGCATATGCCGGAGAAATTCACCGCGGCCTTCGCCAAACGGCTGAACGGTCTCTGCGAGGTCGAGGTCAAGGAAGCCGTCGACGGCGATCCCGTGCTGCGCGGCCATGTGCTGATCGCACCTGGTGACAAGCACATGCTGCTCGAACGCCAGGGTGCGCGTTATTATGTGAGCGTGAAGACCGGGCCGCTGGTGTCGCGGCACCGGCCTTCCGTCGACGTGCTCTTCCGTTCGGCAGCGCGCTCGGCCGGTTCGAATGCCATGGGGATCATCATGACCGGTATGGGCGATGACGGTGCGCGCGGCATGCTGGAAATGCATCAGGCCGGCGCCTACACGGTGGCGCAGGACGAGGCGAGCTCCATTGTTTTCGGCATGCCGAAGGAGGCGATCGCCAAGGGCGGCGTCGACCGTATCCTGCCGCTCGATCAGATCGCTCGCGAAGTGCTGATGACGCAGCAGAAGTTCTGAGGTCCGTTTCGACCGAACGCGAAAAAGCCGGCGATATCGCCATGCCGCCGGCTTTTATGTGCTCCGTCCGGATCAGGCGAGATATCCTCCATCGATCGTCAGGCTAGCGCCAGTGACGAAGCCGGCTTCCGCGCTTGCGAGATAGGCGGCAAGACCGGCGATCTCGCGGTCTTCGCCCAGTCTGCCGAGCGCCATCAGCGGTTTGAGGCGCTCGTGATCATCCTCGTGGGGGTTCATATCGGTTGCGGTTGGGCCGGGCTGGATATTGTTGACGGTGATGCTGCGCGGGCCCAGATCGCGGGCAAGGCCGCGGGTCATCGAGGCGATCGCGCCCTTCGTCATGCTGTAGACCGAAGATGTCGGAAAGCCGCTGCGATCGGCGGTGACGCTGCCGATGGTGATGATGCGGCCGCCCTCCTTCATGTGCTTAGCCGCTGCCTGGATGCCGACGAAAGCGGCCCGGACATTGACGGCGAACATGCGGTCGAAATCCTCGAGCGAATATTGGTCGAGCGGGTTGAGGATGAGGATGCCGGCATTGCTGACGAAAATGTCGAGCCCGCCAAAATGCTCGGCTGTCAGTGCGACTGCGTCCTGCACGGCTTTCACATCGGCACTGTCGGCCCGGATCGACAGCGCCCTGCTGCCGGCAGCCTCCAGCTCGGCGACGATCGCCTTCGCCTTGTGCTCGGAACTCGAATAGGTGAAGGCGACGGCTGCGCCATCAGCGGCGAGCCTTCGGACGATGGCGGCACCGATGCCGCGTGCGCCGCCGGTAACGAGGGCGATCTTGGTTGAAAGAGATTGAGACATGCAGGTTTCCTTTGTTTTTAGATCGATCAGTCTAGAATTGATCATGGAAAAGTCACCTCGGTGGTGCCCTTTCGTCAGCGGAGGCTTCTGATTGCCATGCGTGCGATGCCGCGAAGTATATCGGGTGAGGCGCCGTTTCGGGCGCTGATTTTCATGCCCGACAGAGCAGAGCCGAGAAATTGAATGGCGTCGGCGATATCGATATCGGTTCCGAGTTCTCCGGCCCTTTGAGCCTCGTCGAGAAGGCTCTCGATCGCCGAGTGAAGCGCGTGGCCGGCGCTGTCGGTAAGAGCTGCAATCTTGGCATCGGTGCGGCCGAATTCGCAGATGGCGCTGACGCCGAGGCAGCCGCGCCGCGCCTCGGCGGCGGGGCGCGAGGCGAAGGCGACGAGCGCGCCTTCCAGTGCCTCGATTGGCCGGCCTTCGCGGTGAAGATCGGCCATGATCTTGCCGGTGCTTTCGGTATTGTAGCGTGTCAGCGCTTCCAGATAGAGACCGCGCTTGTCGCCGAATGTGTCGTACATGCTTTGCCGGCTGATCTTCATCGCCGTCAGCAGTTTCTCGGTTGAGGTGCCTTCATAGCCGTGCTCGGAAAATACGCCGATTGCGGCGTGAAGTGCGATGTTGCGATCGAATTCCTTGTGTCGTGCCATGTCAAAGCTTTTACCGTTATTGGACTGATCTGTCCAGAATAAAATTGATGGTTTCTGGCGCCGCAGGGCAGCCATGCGTGTGTCCCCTTGAAATTTCCCTGATTTTGTGGTCTTGAGGCCGCCAATCTTTGCAGCGCTGCCTGTCATGCATGTTCAGGGACACTTCCCGCCCCTGGCAGCGCGCACCCCGTATCAGTCCCAAGGAAATGCGCCAATGGCCCGTTCAGCTCTTCTCAATGTCATGGTTCAGGCTGCCCTCAAGGCAGGAAAATCGCTGGGACGTGATTTCGGCGAAGTGCAGAACCTGCAGGTTTCCGTGAAGGGACCGGGCGACTTTGTTTCCACCGCCGACCGCAAGGCCGAAAAGATCGTCAGAGAAGAGCTGCTCAAGGCGCGTCCGACCTATGGTTTCCTCGGTGAGGAAAGCGAGGAGATCAAGGGCACGGACGGGGCGCATCGCTGGATCGTCGACCCGCTCGACGGGACGACCAACTTCCTGCACGGCATCCCGGCCTTCGCTGTCTCGATTGCGCTCGAACGCAACGGCGAGATCGTTGCCGCCGTCGTCTTCAATCCGGCGACCGACGAGCTCTACACCGCCGAGCGCGGCGGCGGCGCCTTCCTCAACGACCGGCGCCTGCGCGTCGCCGCGCGCCGCGCGCTGTCGGATTGCGTCATCGGCTGCGGCGTGCCGGCGCTCGGCAAGCGCAATCACGGCAAGTTTCTGGTCGAGCTTCGCCACGTGATGGGCGAAGTGGCGGGCATCCGCCGCCTCGGTTCGCCGACGCTCGACCTCGCCTATGTCGCGGCGGGGCGTTTCGACGGTTTCTGGGAGGTGGAGCTTGCGCCCTGGGACGTGGCAGCCGGCATCCTGCTCATCCGCGAAGCCGGTGGGTTTGCCACCGATTGGGACGGTGGGACGGCCATTCTGGAGAGCGGAGCGATCGTCGCCGGCAACGAAGCTATCCACAAGGCGTTGATCGAAGTCGTCAAGCGACCAATTCCCGCCAAGTAGGCGAACGAAAATCTGGCTGTTGTAAAGTCACGGTTTTCGCCCCGGCATACTTCAATTCGGCACAATGTTGCTCTAGTCTCCGCCAGCAATGACTCCGGAGGCAGCGGACCCTATGGAAAATGTGAATGTGGCGGAGATCGGCTCCACCGAAAAGACGGCCGGCGGTTATGCCTACAGGCTTTCGAGCCCCATGCCGTTTCTCTGGACGATGCTGCTTTTCCTCGTCATCGTCGGCTTTATCGCCGCCATCCTTTTCCGCCAGACGCAGACCGCCTTCATGCACAATCCGGGCCTCAACGGCCTGATCGTCGGCGTTCTCGCGGTCGGAATCATTCTTGTTTTCAACCATGTACTGGCGCTTCGCCCCGAAGTGCGCTGGTTCAACTCGTTCCGCGCCGCCGGCAGCGCCGACAAGGTCAACCGCAATCCGCGGCTGCTTGCGCCGATGCGGGCGCTCATCGGCAGCCGCAAGTCTGCGCTGTCTACGACGACGCTGCGCTCGATCCTCGATTCGATCGCCACCCGCCTCGACGAATCGCGCGATGTCTCGCGCTACCTGATCGGCCTGCTTGTCTTCCTCGGCCTGCTCGGCACCTTCTGGGGCCTCATCGGCACGATCGGTTCGATCAGCATCGTCATTCAGTCGCTCGATGCCGGCTCGAACGGGACGGGGGACGTGCTCTCGGCGCTGAAGGAAGGGCTTTCCACGCCGCTTTCGGGCATGGGCCAGGCCTTCTCCTCCTCGCTGCTCGGCCTCTCCGGTTCTCTCATTCTCGGCTTCCTCGACCTGCAGGCCGGCCGCGCGCAGAATCGGTTCTACATGGAGCTGGAAAACTGGCTCTCATCGGTCACCGATGTCGGTTCCGATCTGGCACCCGCCCTCGAGGCCGTTTCCGGGGCTTCCTCGGAGGACATGCGTGAGCTCTCCGATTATCTGCGCAAGGTCTCCGAAGAGGGCGGCGCCGGCAGCCAGCGCTCCGTCGCTGCCATGGCGAGCCTTGCTGAAGGCATTCAGGGTCTCGTCAAGAACATGCGCAACGAGCAGCAGATGCTGCGCGACTGGATCGAGGCACAGCAGGACGAGGCGAAGGCGATGCGCCGCACGCTCGACCGACTGGCCGAACGCATTGGCGTGCAGGAGCGTGCGGGCGACCGGGGCGAGCGCATGCGCGACCGCGCCAGCCAGACAGAAAAGAGCGAGGGCAAGTAAGCCATGGCTCTTGCCCGCAACCGGCGCCGTGAACGCACGGTGGATTACTGGCCGGGCTTCGTCGACGCGCTGTCGACGCTGCTCATCTCAATCATGTTCCTGCTGACGGTGTTCGTCGTCGGACAGTTCATCCTCAGCCGCGAGATTACCGGACGCGATGAGGTGCTCAGTCGCCTCAACAGCCAGATCAACGAGCTGACGCAGCTTCTTGCGCTCGAAAAGGGCAGCAACCAGGACCTCCAGGATTCGGTCGCCAATCTGCAGGCCTCGCTTGCCAGTGCCGAGGGCGATCGTTCGCGGCTGCAAGCATTGCTGAGTGCCGGATCGGGTGGCCAAGATGCGGCGCAGAAGCGGATCGGCTCGATGACGCAGGAGCTCGACGAGCAGAAGCAGGTGAGCGAGCGGGCGCTCAGCCAGGTCGAACTGCTGAATCAGCAGATCGCCGCGCTTCGCAGCCAGATCGCCGCCGTCGAAGCCGCCCTTCAGGCGTCGGAGCAGAAAGACCGGGTGTCGCAGACCAAGATCGCTGATCTGGGCAGCCGCCTCAATGTTGCGCTCGCCGCGCGCGTCCAGGAGCTGAACCGCTACCGCTCCGACTTCTTCGGCCGTCTGCGCGAGATCCTTTCCGACCGCGAGAATATCCGCATCGTCGGCGATCGGTTCGTCTTCCAATCGGAAGTGCTGTTTCCCTCGGGCGGCGCCGATCTCAACCCGGAGGGGCAGGCCGAAATGGCAAAACTTGCCGCCGCCCTTCTCGACCTTGCCAAGGAAATTCCGCCGGAGATCAACTGGGTGCTGCGCGTCGACGGCCATACTGACAATGTGCCGCTTGGCGGAACCGGCCGCTATCGCGACAATTGGGAACTCTCTTCGGCTCGCGCGATTTCGGTTGTCAAGTTTCTGATCGCACAGGGTGTGCCGGCCGACCGGCTTGTTGCCGCCGGCTTCGGCGAGTTCCAGCCGATCGCGCCGGGCGAAACACCGGATGCACGCGCCACCAACCGCCGCATCGAGCTGAAGCTGACCGAAAAGTGATCAGCTTGGCATGGACTGCCGCGCCTCCTTCAGCCGGTCGGCGAGAAAATCGCGCACCGCGGGGCTGTCGCTGAGGCCGATCGCCGCCATGTAAGCGTCGGCTGCGGCGGCATCGTCGCCGGTCCGTGCCAGAAGAAAGGCTCGCACGGCCCAATAGGGCTGATATGCCGCAACGTCGCGCGGGTCGAGCTTGTCGAGCTGTTCCAGGCCGGCGGCGGCGTTCGAGGCTCTGCCGATCACCGCAGCCTGGCTGACGCGTGCGCCGAGCGTCGGTTTCATCATCACCAGTGCCGCGTAGAGTGTCGTCAGCGCCTGCCAGTCGGTCGTTCCCGAAAGCCGGCGCGCCGCATGCACGGATTGGATCGCCGCCTGGCACTGAAAGGGGCCGAAATGGTCGAAACCTCCGGCCTTGCGCAGCAGGGCATCCGCTTCGGCTATCATGATCGCGTTCCATGCAGCCGTATCTTGCTCGTCCAGCGGCACATATCGGCCATCGCTGTCGCGCCGGGCCTTGTGGCGGGCCTCGCACTGAAGCATCAGCGACAGGAGGCCGATCGCCTCCGGCTCGTCCGGCAGCACCGTCAGAAGCGCCCGGCCGAGCCAGATCGCTTCGCCGGCAAGCGAATGGTGTTCTTCTACGCCGTCGAGACCGTCCCATCCGAGGCCGTAGGCGGCGTAGATCGCCGAAAGCACGGCGGCGAGCCGCCCTGCTAGAGCCGGGCGAGGCGGGATGGCGAAGGGAATGCCGGCATCGCGGATCTTCACCTTGGCCCGCACCAGCCGCTGGCTCATCGTCTCCGGCGAAACGACGAAGGTCCGTGCGATGGTTCTCGCCTCGATGCCGAGAACGGTCTGCAGCATCAGCGCCGTATGCACGGAGCTGTCGATGGCGGGATGGGTGCAGGCGAAGAGCAGCTTCAGCCGCTCATCGGGAAAGACGGCGTGGCCAGCATCATTCATACGTTCCTCCGCCTCCTCGAAGGCGAGCGATATCGTCGTTTGCGCATTGGTCTCGACGGTACGGTGGCGGGCCGCCTGCATGAGGTTGCGGCGCGCGGCCACCAGCAGCCAGGCTTCCGGGTTGCCGGGAACGCCGCGCTCCGGCCAGACACGAAGGGCCGAAGCCAGCGCTTCCGACAATGCGTCTTCCGCCGCCGGCATGTCGCGCGAGCGGGCGGCGAGGAAGGCGATCAGCTTGCCGTAGGACTGTCGCGCTACCTTTTCGGCAGCGCGACCGGCATCGGACGGCATTACCGCCTCACATCTGCAGGCGCGGGCGCACCTCGACCGACCCCTTGTCGGAGATCGGCACGCGGGTCGCCCATTCGAGTGCGGTGTCGATGTCGGGAACGTCGATCAGATAGAAGCCGCCGAGTTGTTCCTTGCCTTCCGGATAGGGTCCGTCTTGAACATCGTGTTCCTGACCTTTGCGACGCACGATCGTGCCGGTCTCCGGGCCTGTCAGCCCGGCGCCTCCGGTCATGATCCCAGCCTGGGCGAGCGCCTTGCTGTAGGCGACCCAGCCGTCGCGATAGGCGGGATCGCTGCGACTGGCGAAATCCTCGGCGGCTTCGCGAATGATAAGAGCATATTGCATGAAAAACTCCTGATCTCGTTGTGGCGTTGATCCGGGCATCGCGATATCGGGAACATCCCGACAGCCGTGACTCCCGGAGGAGCGGTTCAGCCGTTCCGAGACAATGAGGCGCGGCCAACGGCCATTTCGACATGGTTTTCAAGAAATCTGCAAAAAAGAGAAGTGGCGCGGAGATCACAAGCAAATAGGCCGGGCTCGAGGCGCCAGCGCTGCTTATCGGCCGCGCGGAGAGGCAGGGCGGCGTTTCACGCCGCCGCTGCCATCCTGTTCAGGCTTCGGCCTTCGTCTGGTCGATGACGTCGGCACCTGGCGTGTTCTTCTTGATCGATTCGATAGCACTCATGGCGGACGCCTTCGCCTTGTAGCCTTCGGACGAGAACATGGCTTCCCCGTTCGATGCCTTGAAGCGGAAGCGGAACTCGCCGGCCTTATCCTTATAAACTTCGAATTTATACATGGATGTCTCCCGAAACGCTGAATTGCAACCATCAGCGTCAGGGAGGCTAGATCAAAATGGCGAGCTTTTCCACTGCCTTAATTAGAATTGGCTGCTCAGCGTCCAATTGCCACGATTTCCATCGGACGCAAGCGAAAGCGTCTGCGCCGCCGCCGTCACTCCATCTGGATGTTCGCGCCCTTGACCACCGGTCCCCATTTGGCGAGCTCGGCCTTCACATGGGCGCCGAGTTGCTCCGGCGTCGAGCCGACGATGGTGGCGCTGAATTCCTTCATCCTTTCGGCAACGGCGGGGTCTTTAAGCGCCTTATTGGCCGAGGCGTTGAGGCGCATCACGACCTCGCTCGGCGTCTTAGCCGGAGCGAAAAGCGCATTCCAGGTATAGGTCTCGTAACCTGCTATGCCTGACTCGGCGATCGTCGGCACGTCGGGAAAGGAGGGCGCGCGCTCGGCCGTGGTCACTGCCAGCGCCCGCAAAGTGCCGGCCTTGATGTGGCTCGACGAAGAGGGCAGGTTGTCGAACATAATCGGCACCTGATTGCCGATGACGTCGTTCAATGCCGGTCCGGCGCCCTTATAGGGAATGTGCTGCATGCTGACGCCAGCCATGGCTTTGAAGAGCTCGCCGGAAAGATGCAGCGGCGTGCCGTTGCCCGACGAGGCATAGCTGTATTTGTCGGGCTCGGCCTTCAGCAGCGCGACCAGTCCCTGCACGGTCTTTGCCGGCAATTCCGGATTGACGACCAGCACGTTCGGCACGACGACAAGCAGTGAGACCGGCGCGAAATCCTTCTCGGGATCATAGGGGGTCGACTTGAGGATCAGCGGATTGAGCGCGTGGGTCGCGACGGTGCCCATCAGAATGGTGTAGCCGTCAGGTTCAGCACGGGCGACGTTATCCGCGCCGAGATTGCCGCCGGCGCCAGCGACGTTTTGGACGATCACCTGCTGGCCGAGATCCTCCGACATCTTCTGCGCGACGATGCGGGCAACGACATCGGTCGAGCCGCCGGCCGCGAAGGGCACGACCATGGTGATCGCACGATCGGGAAAATCCGCGGCAGCGGCTGATGTGCCGGCGGCAAGGGCCGCAAGCACGCCGAAACCGAGCGCAAGGCCCGCACGTCGCGTCATATCGAAAGGCGCCATTCCTATCTCCTCCCAAGAATTTCGATAGCGATATTCCCCACCCCGGGGAATGTAGAGCTTAGGGCAGGAGGCACGAAAGACAACCGCAGGGAGGTGCGGGGGAGCCAGACTTTATGGGTATTCGGCGACACGTTTCCCGCTCGCGCATCGTCGGACGCTCAGCCGAGAGCATCCCAGTCCGGGGCAAACGGTGGCCGAACGAAGCGTTGATCCTTCAGCAGCGCCGCGACGGCTGCGCGATCCTCGTCGTCGAATCCGAGCTTGCGCAGCCCCACCGATGCTTCTCCGGCGAGGCTGGCCGCTGTCAGTCGGCCGCCTCGGGGCGGCTCTGGCCGACCAGTTCCGCGATGACGCTTGCGAGTGTCACGGTGCCCTTGACCGCCGACTTGCCCTGGTCTTGGAAGGCGATCCAGCCCTCGTTGAAGCCGTCGAGCATGCGGATACGGGACTGCGGGTTCCGAGCGCCCTGAGCGCGGAAGATCTGCTCCCAGCTGTCGCGCGCCAGAATCTCGACCCCGACGGGATGTCCGAGGGCTCTCGTGAAGGCGAAAGCGATGTCTTGCGGCGATACGCGGGCCGGCCCTTCCAATTCGACGACCCGCGTCCCGCTCCAGTTCTCGCGCAAGAGTGCGGCCGCCGTGCGCCCGACATCTTGCGTCGCGACCATCGGAAAGGTTTTGTCGGCCGGCTGCAGGAAGCTGCGCAGGACGCCTTCGTCACGCGCGGCTGGGATGTCCCACAGGGCATTCTCCATGAACCAACTGGGCCGCAGGAAGGTAATCGGCAAACCGAGTTCGCCGAGAGCCTGCTCCAGCAGCGTGCGCTGGGTCAAAAGGTTCTCATGCGGCGCGTCCACCCCAATGGCCGACAGGCAGACGATCTTGGCGGGACGCGCCTCGGTCAGAGCGGCCACCAGCGCCTCGACCACGCTCCGCGCTTCGGGAAAGCAGGGTTTGGGATCGAATTCCGATGGCGGCAGGATGAAGACGCCCTCGGCACCGCGGAAGGCGGCGGCGAGACTCACCGCATCGTCCATCTCGGCGAGTGCGACCTCGCAGTTCATCGCCGACCATTCGGCCGCCTTGGCCCGGTCACGCAGGACGGCGCGGACGGGCAGCGTGTCGGCAAGCAGGGCGCTAGCGAGGGCGCCGCCGACCTTGCCGGTGATTCCGGTGATTGCGTACATGTCGGTTCTCCTGAAGTTGGGGCTCGCGCGGTGATCAGGCGAGCCCGGCGCGGGGATCGCAGGAAAGCCGGCTGGTAGCCGCTTGCCCACGATGGCGTTGTGGTCCCGCTTTTGTACGCCGCATCATGGAGTGATTCACGCGCATTAATATCAATGTTATAGTGATTAAAAATCACCATCATATCGGGAAGCGTCCTTCCGACATCGACGCTGGCAAGGAGGGATAGAATGGCTTTCGACACGCGGCTTCTAACCGGCGTCGGCGTCCTTGCGGCTGTCACGGAGGCTGGAAATTTCGCGCGGGCGGCCGAGATGCTCGGCCTCACGCCGTCGGGGGTGAGCCGGGCGGTGGCGCGTCTGGAGGCGCGGGTCGGCCCGCCTCTTCGACCGCAACCCGCGCGAGGTCAGCCTCACCGAGGAAGGACGGCGCTTCCACGCGCAGGTGATGCCGCTCCTTGCCGGTCTCGACGAGGCGGCGGCAGAGGCGGCGGGCGCTGCGGCGGTCGTGCGTGGCCGACTGCGCGTATCCGTTGACCCCTGGTTCGCCCGAATGGTCCTCGCGGCGACGCTCCAGCAGTTTCTGGTGCGTTATCCGCTTCTGTCGGTCGATTTGTTCACCAGCAACTACCGGGAGGAGATGATGGCGGGCGTCGATGTGGCGGTGCGCTTCGGGCCACCGGATGGGTCATCGCTCATCGTGCGCAAGCTCCTCGAAACACCGATCCTGACGGTTGCCGCGCCGGCTTATCTCAAACGCCATGGCCAACCGCGGTCGCCCTATGATCTCGCCCACCACGAGGCGCTCCGCTTCCGCGATCCACAGACGGGATTGCCGTTTCCGTGGGAGTTCCACCGAGGCGGCGAGCTCGTCGAGGTCAAGATGTCCAGCCGGCTGGTGTTGGATGATCCTTCCGTCGCGGTGTCCGCCTGTGTGGCGGGCCAGGGGGTGTTCCAGAGCCTCGCCGTGGGTCTTGCACCCTTCCTGGCACGTGGTGAACTGGTGCGGATCCTTCCGGACTGGTCGGAGGAGCTTTATCCGCTCTATGCTTATCAGCCCTCGCGCCATCTCCCTCCGGCAAAGGTCAGAGCGTTTCTGGACTTCATCCAAGAGATTGCGGCCGGATTGTGAGGCGCTAGTCGTTCATGCGCCCGGAAAACGCGAGTGGCTATTTCGTGGCAGCGAGCACATCCTCGTTGGCGGCGTCGAATTGCAGCCGCGCCAGCCGCGCATAGATGCCGCCATGGCGGATCAGGCTCTGGTGGGTGCCCTCCTCGACGATGCGGCCCTGATCCATGACGAGGATGCGGTCGGCCTTCAATACGGTTGCTAAGCGATGGGCGATGACGAGCGTCGTGCGGCCGTCCACCAGGCCGTCGAGTGCCTTTTGCACCAGCGTCTCGCTTTCGGCGTCTAGCGCGGAGGTCGCCTCGTCGAGCAGCAGCACCGGCGCGTTCTTCAGGATGGCGCGAGCGATGGCGATGCGCTGGCGCTGGCCGCCGGAGAGGGTAATGCCACGTTCGCCGACCTCGGTCTGGTAACCCTGATCCAGCCGCGTGATGAATTCATCGGCCTGGGCCGCAAGGGCTGCTGCGCGGATCTCGTCATGCGAGGCTCCGGGACGGCCGAAGGCGATGTTATCATGGATCGAGGCGGCAAAGATGGTGACATCCTGGGGTACGATGGCAATGCGCTGGCGCAGCTCGTCCGGCGTCGTAAGCTGAGCGTCGACATCGTCGATTTTCACGCTGCCCAGCTGCGGATCGTAGAAGCGCAGCAGCAGCGAGAAGACAGTGCTCTTGCCGGCGCCGGAAGGGCCGACGATGGCGACCGTCTCGCCCGGCGTGATGGCGAAGCTCAACCCATGCAGCGCCGATTTGCCGGGGCGCGAGGGATAGGCAAAGTGCACATCGGCAAATTCGACGCGGCCACGGCCGGGCGAAGGAAGAGCCTGAGGGCTGGCGGGGGCGGCGATCGGCGAGACTTCGTCGAGAAGCTCGGTCAGCCGGTCGGCAGCACCGGCTGCCTGCGAGAGTTCGCCCCAAACCTCCGACAGCGCGCCCAGCGAACCGGCGGAGATGACGGCATAGAGCAGGAACTGGCCGAGCGTGCCGGCCGAAAGCGTCCCGGCGAGCACGCTGTGGGCGCCGACCCAGAGCACGGCGACGACGCTGCCGAAGATCAGCGTGATGGCGATCCCGGTCAGCAACGCGCGCGAGCGGATGGCGGCGCGGGCAGCCTCGTAGGCGGATTCGACGGCGGTGCCGTAGCGCGTCGCTGCGGCATCTTCGCCGTTGAAGGCCTGGACAGTGCGGGTCGCGGCGATCGTCTCGTTGGCGAAGGCGGAGGCACCGGCAAGCGTATCCTGGGCAGCGCGTGAGCGCTTGCGCACCGAGCGGCCGAAGGCGACGAGCGGGAAGACGATCAGCGGGATCGCTCCGATGACAAGGCTGGAAAGCTTCGGCGAAGTGACGATCATCATGCCCATCGCGCCGAGACAAAGGATGAGATTTCTGAGCGCCACCGAGGCTGTGGCGCCGACGGCGGATTTGATCTGCGTCGTATCGGCGGTCAGGCGCGAAACGATTTCGCCGGACTGGTTGACGTCGAAGAAAGAGGGCGACAGCCTCGTCACATGGGAAAAGACATCGCGGCGAAGATCGGCGACAATGCGCTCGCCGATGGTGATGACGAAATAATAGCGCAACGCGCTTGCGACCGCGAGCACGACAGCCATGATCATCAGCATGGCGAAGTAGCTGTTGATGAACCGACCGTCGGACTGGGTGAAGCCATGGTCGATCATGCGACGCACGGCGAGCGGCAGCGCCAGCGAGGTGATGGCGGCAAGCGCCAAGGACATCAACGCGCCAGCCACCAGGCCGCGATACCGTATGACGTAGGGCGTCAGCCTGCCGAGCGGCCGTAGCGACCGCCTCTTGTTTTCCTCAGCCCGTGCCTGCTCTGCCAACTCGTCTCCGATCGCCCGCAGGACCCGCTCAATGCGGCCTGCTGGCTCTTGTTATCTAGGCGTCCTTCATGTATAGGCACCGCATCCTAATGGGAAGCCGTAGCCATCATGACTGCGGCTTCATTTATTCAATCGGTTCTTTGGCCGCAACTGCATGCGGCAAATTGAACTCCGGTAGCGCAGGAAGATTGTTATGAAGGCAGGCATCCATCCCGAATATCACATGATCAAGGTGGTCATGACCGATGGCACCGAATACGAAACCCGCTCGACCTGGGGTTCGGAGGGTGCTGTCATGAACCTCGAAATCGATTCCAAGTCGCATCCGGCCTGGACCGGCGGCAACCAGCAGCTCATGGACCGCGGTGGCCGCGTCTCCAAGTTCAACAAGCGTTTCGGCGGCCTCGGCCTCTAATCGCTTTTGCTCGATGGAATTGAAGAGAGCCCGGTTTTGCCGGGCTTTTTTGCGTTCTCGATGTTCGGAAATAGCTGAGTTAGCAAGCAAATAAAAAACCGGCCGCAGACGCGGCCGGTTTTTATCGAATTCTCGCAGATACGGTCAGTTGTTGCCGAAAGCGGTCTGGAGCAGGGAAAGCTGGGCCTGGACGCTGTTCTGATTGTCATGAACGATCACAGCTTCGGACGGGCGGTAGATCTCGCGGTCGAGCAAGGCGATACGGTTCTGCAGACGCAGCGAGCGCTCAACGAGGTCGCGGAAGGATTCCGGCAGGTCGCCCCAGCCCGGCGCGGCGCGGTCGACGTTGAAGCCATCGAGACGAACCTTGTTCTTCTCGGCCAGCACCTGGTCGCGAGACATTTCGCCATTGTTGACGGCGCGCTGCAACAGCAGCCAGGAGGCCATCTGCATGAGGCGGGTGGTGAGACGCATCGATTCTGCGGCGTAGAGAACCGAAGCCATCCGCGGCAGAACCTTGGAAGCGGCGCGGCCCTGGCCATCCAGATAGGCGGCAGTCTCTTCGACCAGCGACATGCCTTCCGCATAAAGTGCCTTGAACTGCGAGGATGCAGCGGCGCGACCTGCAAAACTGATCGTGTTCAATCCAACTTCCGACATCGCAATAGTCCCTGTTGCACGCAGCTACATATATTCAGGTAACGCGGGCACCGACGGAAAAGTTTCCGAGCCCGGTCTTTATGACTTTAAGATGGTATCATTAGCCCAAATGCGCAAGCCGTTTCTTAAGAAAGGGTTAATCTCCACAGTTTCGTGGAGAAGCGCCGGCCAGAGGAAAAAGAAGAGCCGCAAAAGCGGCTCTCAAGGTAAAACAGGGAGAAAAATCAGACCAATTCACCGCTTGGAAAACTGTCTGAGATCCAGAGAAAATCCGGATGAGTACAGTAATACCTTATAAAGCTTAATAATTTATTAACATTGTGCCGAAGTAAGACTTGAGGCGAACTCGTTTATCCGCCTACAGCTTTGATTTTCGGGGTTTTATCGGACTATGAGCGGAAAAGGCTTTCCGCTGCCTGCCGCCCGGAAGCCTTGCGGGCGGCTTCGGCCTCGAGACGGGCGATCTCCGCCTTCAGCAAATCCACCCGCGCGTTCAGTTCGTCCACCGAAAGCATGGAGAGATCGGCGCCGATCTCGTGGGCGGTCTTCTTCTGCGGCCGGTCGTCATCGATGAAGCTCATGGGTTCTCCTCCGTTGCTGCCTGAAGCATCCCGCCGAAAAGTTACGGAATCGGAATTTAGGCCGATCCGGCCTGAATTCATCCTCAACTTTGATTTTATGCGTGTCGCTATGCCGGAACCGCTGCACCCTTTCGGGCGACCTGCATTAGCCGAACTTTACAGCGGAATCACCGCTTTCGGGAGACTTCCCGGTTTCAGGCGGCTTGCCAGCGCCGCGATCGGCAAGCGACATGCTTTGCGGTGTCAGCATCGGCGAGGTGCCGGTCGGGATCGTCGTGTAGGCGTCACGATCGCTGGCCGGGACGGCGGCGCGGATGCGGCTCCGGATGATCGCGTAAACGGTGATCAGCACGTGGGCGATGGCGGTGACGAGGAAAAGCGCATGCGGAGTGATCACCGACATGACGGGACCGCCGATCGTCGGGCCGATTACCGTGCCGACGCCGTAGAGCAGCAGCAGTCCACCGGAGACCTTGACGAAATCCTCCGATGCCGCGAAGTCGTTCGCGTGGGCGACGGCGATCGGATAGAGCGTATTGGCCACCGCGCCGTAAAGGACCACGAGCCCAATCAGCAAGGCGGGCGACGTCGGGTGGAGCAAAAAGATCAGCAAGCCGGCAAGGGCGGCGACCCCGGACATGGCAGCGAGCACATAGCGCCGGTCGATGCGATCGGAAAGCCGGCCGGCCGGCAGCTGCATCACGGCGCCGGCGAAGATGGTGGAGCTCATCATGATGGCGATGCTGGTGTCGGAGAGCCCGGCGCCTGCGCCGAAGACGGCGCCGAGCGTACCGTAGGCGCCGTTGGCGATGCCGACGAGCAGAATGCCGAGGCAGGAGACCGGCGAATTGCGATAGAGCGCCGGCAGGTCCAGGCGCACCGCCTTCAGCGGCTGCGGCGAAGCGGCGGTCGAAAGCGTCGTCGGCAGCATGGCAATGCAATAGAAGATGCCGCAGATCATGAACAGCACCGGCGTGCGCACATCCTCGAGCGGGATCATCATCTGGCCGCCGACGACGCCGAGTAGCGTGATGCCGATATAGAGCGAGAAGATCGCGCCGCGGCTTTCGTTGCTGGCGCGCTCGTTCAGCCAGCTTTCGATGATCATCGAGGTGCCCGCCGTGGAGAAGCCGGTGACGGCGCGCAAGACGACCCACCAGACCGGATGGATGATGATGCCGCTGACCAGGGCGATGATGGCGATGATCGAGATAAAGCCGGAGAAGGCGCGCACATGGCCGACGCGGCGCACCAGCTTCGGCGCCACCAGGCAGCCGATGACGAAGCCTCCGGCCCATGAGGTGCCGAGCAGGCCAAGTGTCGTCGTGGCATAGCCTTCGAGATTGCCGCGCACGGGAAGCAGGATGCCCTGCAGGCCGTTGCCCATGAAAAGGAAGAGCGTGCCAAAAAGCAGCGCGGCGACGGACAGAAGGTTTCTCTTCATTTCCCCAGACTCGGTCTCAGTGATTTTGAAATAGACATAAGGCACGACCTGCGTCAGCCCAGCCTCAAGATGATTGATTGTGCCCCGGAATGTCTTTACGGCGTGTGGAGATCCTGTGTTCGCGCGGAAAAATGTCCGTCCTGTGACATTCCGAAAAATGGAAAAAATAAAGCATGACAAAGCTGATAGCCTTGCTGCTCATCCTTGCCATGGCGATACAGGTGATCAAGCCGCTCGGGTTTCCCGGCCTCAGGCGGCGGATGGATTTCTGGAAGATCGCGCTGATCGCTTTCGCCGTCTGGGCATTGGCATTGCTTTCGCGCGACTTCCTGATGTAACCCCTCGATCACATGAACCGGAGGTACGGCCCAAACTGCGGTCGCTAGTCCTGCAGAATAATTTCTCCACGCATGACGGAAACGCAGCGTCCCGAGATGACGACATCGGTGACGATGCCGCCCGATTTCACGACATCGAGGGTGATGACGCTGCGGCGGCCCATTTCGACGCCCTGTTCGACGGTGATGCGGACGTTCATATCGGCGGCCGGCGCAAGCGAAACGAGATAGGCGCCGAGTGCGGCCGAAGCGCTGCCGGTTGCCGGATCTTCGGGCACATTGTCGAGCGGTGCGAACATGCGGGCGCGGATAGTCCACGGATCGTCGGATGCGCGGACATAGAGGAAGAGCGAGAAGTCGTGGCCGCTCGTCGTCTGCCGGCCGGCAGCCGCTTGGAAACCGGTAAGGTTCGGGCGGGCGGCGGCCAGCGCTTCGAGCCCATCCAACTCGGCGACGGCGAAGTTCAGCCCGACGGACGCAAAGACCGGGGCGTGGACGGTGCTGACGACGACGCCGGGTTCGAGCGAGACGCAGCCGGCGATGGTTTCTTCGGCAATGGTCTCGCCGATCGCCAACGGCTGCGGCGCGCGGATGGCGGTGGCCTCGATCCGTCCGTTGTTGCGTTTCAGGCTGACTTCGACGATGCCGGCCTTTTCCTCGAAGCGCAGCTTCTCGCCGACCGGCTTGCCGAAGATCGCCGTCCGCTGGCCGAGCACATAAGCGGTGCCGACATTCGGATGGCCGGCGAAAGGCACTTCCATCGTCGGGGTGAAGATGCGCACGCGGGCGGAATTCTCAGGGTCTTCGGGCGGCAGGACGAAGGTGACTTCGGAATAGTTGAACTCGGTGGCGATCTTCTGCATCGCCGCGTCGGTCAGGCCGCGCGCATCGGAGATGACGGCAAGCGGATTGCCCTCGAAGCGGGTGGAGGTGAAGACATCGACGGTGACGTAGGAGAGGGTGTCCATGGCGGCTCCTGCTGCAGTTGCCGCTATGGATAAGCACGATCTTGCGGCGAGGCGAGCCGCTTTCTTGTCGCCGTGACAATGCAGGAAGGGGCGGCAACATGGTGTTGCCGCCCCTTCTTTATCGGAGTTAAGGCTGCTGAAAAAATCAAGCTGCCTTTTCGAGGTCCTTCTTCCAGCTGCCCTTGGCCGCGAGGCTGTTCATCTCGGCACGGTGGGTGAATTCGCGCTGGCCGGCGGCGACGTTCTCAGGCTTGCCGTTCCAGGCCTTGAGGGCGCTGTCCTGCAGGGCGCGGCCGTAGGAGAAGGTGACGAGCCAGGGCAGGTCGGCACTGGAATTGATGGCGGAAAGATGCGCCGTCGCTTCTTCGGTCGTCTGGCCGCCCGACAGGAAGGCGATGCCGGGGACGGCGGGCGGAACGGTCGCCTTCAGAACCTTGACCGTGCGCTCGGCAACTTCCGCGACCGAGGCCTTGCGGGCGTTCTTGCCGTCGATGACCATGTTTGGCTTCAGGATCATGCCTTCAAGGTTGACGCGGGCATCGGCCAGTTCCTCAAAAACGATGCGCAGCGTCGATTCGGTGACTTCGGCGCAGCGGTCGATCGTGTGGTCGCCCGGTTTCCCGTCCATCAGGCATTCCGGCTCGACGATCGGAACGATCCCGGCCTCCTGGCAGAGTGCGGCATAACGAGCAAGCGCCTGAGCGTTGGCGCGGACGGAACCGCGGGTCGGCAATGTCGACGAGATGGCGATGACACCGCGCCACTTGGCGAAGCGGGCGCCGGCTTCATAATAGCGGGCAAGGCGTTCGCCGAGGCCATCGAGGCCTTCGGTGATGGTTTCCGCAGGATATTTCGCCATCGGCTTGGCGCCGGTGTCGACCTTGATGCCGGGAATGGCACCTGCAGCGCGAATGATGTCGACGAAAGGCGTGCCGTCCGCGGCCTTCTGGAAAAGGGTCTCTTCGAAGAGGATGACGCCGGAGATATATTTCTTCATCGCCTCGTCGGAGCGGAAGAGCATCTCCCGGTAGTCACGACGGCTGGTTTCGGTCGATTCCAGGTTGATGGTGTCGAAACGCTTCTTGATGGTGGAGGTCGATTCATCTGCCGCAAGCAGTCCCCGGCCGCCTGCAACCATCTGCACTGCAATGTCTTCCAGTCGTTCGCTCATCTCGTTCTCTCCACAGCATTAAACATCGGCGATTTAAGAATATAGGACGGCGATAACAGAAGTTGATAGTGAGGAAAATGGAAGGCTAAGTCATTGAAACGATTGAAATCAATTCAATCGTTTGAATATCTGGGATTTTTTCCACCGGCTGAGCAAAAGACCGCGGAAGGCGCTCTCGCCGCCGCGGTCTATCCACATGTAAAACCAGTCGAATCGGCGTGTGACTATCTGGCGGCGTTGAGGACGGCGACGCCGGGAAGCTCCTTGCCCTCCATCCATTCGAGGAAAGCGCCACCGGCTGTGGAGACATAGGTGAACGCGCCGGCAACGCCGGCATGGTTCAGCGCCGAGACGGTGTCGCCGCCGCCGGCAACGGAGGTGAGCTTGCCGGCTGCAGTGCGCTCCGCGGCGTATTTCGCGGCAGCGACCGTGGCGGCATCGAAGGGCTCGATCTCGAAGGCGCCGAGGGGGCCGTTCCAGACGAGAGTCGAAGCGCGCTCGATCCAGGCGTTGATGGCCTCGACGGATTTCGGCCCGACATCGAGCACCATGGCATCAGCGGGAATGGCGTTGATATCGACTGTCTCATTGGCGGCACCCGCCTTGAACTCCCGGGCAATCACGCCGTCTTCCGGCAGGATGATGGCGCAGCCGGCGGTCGCGGCCTCGATCATGATCTGCTTGGCGGTTTCGGCGAGATCATGTTCGCAGAGCGACTTGCCGACATTGGTGCCGCGGGCGGCGATGAAAGTATTGGCCATGCCGCCGCCGATGACGAGCGCATCGACCTTCTTCACGAGGTTCATCAGGAGGTCGATCTTGGTCGAGACCTTGGCGCCGCCGACGATCGCGACGACAGGGCGGGCGGGATCACCCAGACCCTTTTCCAGCGCCACCAGTTCGGCCTGCATGGTGCGGCCGGCATAGGCCGGCAGGTGGTGGGCGAGGCCCTCGGTCGAGGCATGGGCGCGGTGGGCGGCGGAGAAGGCGTCGTTGACATAGATGTCGCCGTTGGCAGCAAGCGACTTGGTGAAGTCGGGGTCGTTCTTTTCTTCGCCCTTGTGGAAGCGGGTGTTTTCCAGAAGCAGGATATCGCCGTCATTCATCGCCGCGACGGCGGAGGCGGCCGCCTCGCCGATGCAATCGGACGCCGTCAGCACGGCATGATCGAGCACTTCCTCGACCGAAGGGGCGATCAGCGACAGCGACAGGTCCGGCGAAGGGCCGTCCTTCGGCCGGCCGAAATGAGCAAGCAGGATCACCTTGGCGCCCTTCTCGGACAGTTCGAGGATCGTCGGCGCCACACGCTCGATGCGCGTCGTATCGGTGACCTTGCCATCCTTGACCGGGACATTGAGATCGACGCGGACGAGAACGCGCTTGCCGCGGATGTCGGAAAGATCGTCGAGGGTCTTGAAAGAAGGCATGGGGAAATCCAGTCTTGGTTGGCGGAAGTTGCGGCGACCATAGCAAGGATCATTTGAGACGCAAGGCGTTCAACGGCCGTTTTCGCGTGTGCCTTCGTCACGTCGGGGCGGTGCTTTCGCCGCGATTTCGGAGGCGGCGGTTTCGCGGCTTCGGCGCCCTTTCAGCCGGTCGCGGATGCGTTGGATGATGTCCTTGAGATTGATGAAGATTGGCAGCGTGATCGCTGGTTCGACCGCTTCGAGCGACATTCCGACGGAGGTGATGTGGTCGTGCTCGTCGAGATCGCGGACGATGAGAATGATGGAGCCGAGACGGACGCGGTCGGCATAATCGGCCTTACCGCCGAGGCGCTGACGCATCAATTCGGCGATCGTCAGGCCCTTTTCCGTTTCGTTGAGCAGGCCGGGGCCATAGGCGGCGTCGAGATCGGCGGCGGGGCGGGCAGGTGAGAGCGCGAAGGCTCCGAAAAAATCGGCATCGTCCTCATCCACTGGCGCACGGCTGGCGAAGAGCCGGTCGAGCAGGCGGGAGTAGCTCGGCACGATGAAGAGGTAGACGAGATCGTTCTCGCGCAGCCGCCCGGCATATTGGTAGCGCATCGACTTGCCGTCGCGGATCACCAGCGAAGGCGTCGCCCAACGCGGGATGCGTTCGCCACGCAGCACTGGACTATCCTTGATGACGCGGTAGGAGAGCAGTTCGTGGTTGGCCGCGCCCGGCAGGTCGACCTCGACCTTATCGACGGCACCGATGCGCGGCGGAATGATCAGGCCGAGCTTCTTGGCGACGGGCTTGATCGTCCAGCCCTGGAGGAGCAGCGAGACCAGCACAATAATGAAGGCCGTGTTGAAATAGATTTGTCCGTTCTCAAGCCCGCCGAGGATGGGCATGATGGCAAGCAGAATGGAGACGGCGCCACGCAGGCCGACCCAGGCAACGAAGCCGATTTCCTGCTGCGTGTAATCAAACGGGAGCAGCGACAGCCAGACCGCCAACGGCCGGGCGACAAAGGTCAGGAAGAGGGCAAGCAGAATGGCGGGCACGATGATGACCGGGAATTGCGACGGCGTCGCAAGCAGGCCGAGCACCAGGAACATGATGATCTGCGCCAGCCAGGTCATGCCGTCCTGGAAGCGTTTGATGGTGCCGATCGCCTGCATCTTGCGGTTTCCGGCGTAAATGCCGGCGACATAGACGGCGAGGAAGCCGCTGCCGCCGACCGCGCCGGTGAAGGAGAAGACGAGAAGGGCAAGCGCCAGCACGAAGATCGGCGTCAGGCCGCGATCGGTGTCCAGCTTACTGACGATCAGCACGATCATCATGCCGCCGAGCAGGCCGAGGATGACGCCGAGGCCCATCTGCTGCACGAACATGGCGAGCATGCCGATATTGATGCCGGCGGAACGCTCGCCGCTCGCCAGCACCTCGACAAGGGCGATGGTGAGGAAGATCGCCATCGGGTCGTTGGTGCCGGATTCGACCTCCAGCGTTGAGCGCACCTTGTCGCGGATGTTGATGCCGCCAATGCGCAGCAGGAAGAAGACGGCGGCGGCATCCGTCGATGCGACGATCGAGCCGAGCAGCAGACCTTCCAGCCAGGTGAAGTTCAAAAGCCACATCGCCGCGAAGGCAAAGAGCGAGGCGGTAATCAGCACGCCGACCGACGCGAGTGCCAGCGAGGGAACGGCCGCCAGGCGGAAGGCCTGCATCGGCGTGCCAAAGCCGGAATCAAACAGGATGACGGCCAGCGCGATAGAGCCGAGAATATAGGCGAGGTAATTGTTGCTGAACTCAATGCCGAGCCCGTCGACGCCGGCGGCAAGGCCGATCATGAGGAAAAGCAGCAGCAGGGGGGCGCCGAAGCGGAAGGCAAGCAGGCTCGAAAAAGCGGCAAGAAGCACGAGCGCCGTCGAGACCAGCACCACGATATAAAACGCTTCCATGCCCACCCCTTTCCATCGACTGCTTGACGAATACAGCCGCCCCGGCCGATCCGCCTTACTCCAACCCCTCCTCACCCGCGGCGGTCCAGTAAACGGCAAAACGTCAGAGAAGGGTAGGCCTTGCGGCTTAACCTCGTCGCGACGCTGCATCATGCTACTGAACGGCTGCCGGACGGCCAACCGACACGGAATGCTACGGGAGAAATTGTCTATAAGGAATGTATCGGAAATTCAGGCGAGAGCAGGGCAAAAGAGACAGGCACGGATTTTTCCTGCCGGTATCTGCGAACGACAACAGGCCAAGCCACGTTTTTGCGTTCACGCGGTGCGTCTGCCTTCTCAATGATGGGAAAAGGGATTGCAGGCGCGCATGCAGAGAGCGGGGCCGCTGCTCTGCTATCCCAACACCGCCTGAAAAATGACGATGGCGAGAAACGAGAGACCGATGAACGCGGCGACCCAGATAACCAGGCGATTGGCCTTTGCAAGCACCGCAGGTCGGACGTCCCGCTTGCGGTGAAACCGCTGCCGCCGCTTGAGCGCGGTGTGGGACAAGCGTTTTTGTGCCTCTGCCATTAATCGCCTCCACTTGGATTATCTTCGCCATTGCGCGGCGCTATGCATCTCGGCAATCTATCACGCTTTGCCAGCGGATTGCCAAGTGATCAATCCTTGCCTGCGGACGGCAACGCCACACCGAACCCGTCGCTTCGGTGTGGCTTTCGAAATCGGAAAACGATGCAGATCGTCGGTCAGTCTTCTGAGTCCTCGCCCACGTCGGTCAGATCCGCGACCGGGACCAGGAAAACGACGAACTCGTCCTCGATGGTCCGTTCCGGATCATCGTCGAATTCATAGGCGTGCTCGACTTCGCTGGCCTCCTCGGCGGTTGCCTTGCGCAGGCTGAGCACCGCTTTACGGTCCCACAGGGGTTTGCCTTCGGATTCCAGGATGGTCAGATCGTCACGAAAGTCTTCCGCCTCGAAGAAATGGGTCGCTTCCTCGTGATTTTCGGAGCGAAAGCTGGCAACGGCACGGCCGGCGATTTCTACGGTAAAGTAATCCATCCATCTCTCTCATATCAGCGACACTGCTGCCGCACGGTATTGGTGTTCCGCGCCTGGCCGGTGGCCGATGCGGCGCGAGGAAACTGGGCATTTTGGAATGTCCAGGCGAGTTATCCTAACAGATCTCATCTCTGCAATGGACGAAAAGATACCAGTGCGGAAAGGTTGGTTTCGTTTGCGGCATGGCAACAAAAAGCGGCCCGGTTTCCCGGGCCGCTTGCATGTCGATGCCTTAAGCGCGCTCAGATGAGCTTGGCAAACGCAACAGCCGTGTCGGACATGCGGCTGGAGAAGCCCCATTCATTGTCGTACCAGGACAGGACGCGCACGAAATTACCTTCCATGACTTTAGTCTGATCGGTTGCTAAGATCGAGGAGTGGCTGTCGTGGTTGAAGTCACGGGAGACGAGCGGCTCGTCGGTGTAGCCGAGGACGCCCTTCAGCTTGCCATTTGCGGCAGCCATGATGGCTTCGTTGATTTCGCCAACGCTGGTGGCCTTCTTGGCGACGAACTTGAAGTCGACGACGGAAACGTTAGGGGTCGGAACGCGGATCGAGGTGCCGTCGAGCTTGCCCTTCAGATGCGGCAGAACGAGGCCGACTGCCTTGGCAGCGCCTGTCGAGGTCGGGATCATCGAAAGAGCGGCGGCGCGGGCGCGATACAGGTCCTTGTGCATCGTGTCGAGCGTCGGCTGGTCGCCGGTGTAGGAGTGGATCGTCGTCATGAAGCCGTGGTCGATGCCGACGGCGTCGTCGAGGATCTTTACAACCGGCACCAGGCAGTTTGTCGTGCAGGACGCGTTGGAGATGACCATGTGCTCCTTGGTGAGCTGGTCATGATTGACGCCGAAGACGACAGTCAGATCGGCGCCGTCTGCAGGTGCCGAAACGATGACGCGCTTGGCGCCGGCCGTCAGGTGGGCGGCAGCCTTGTCACGGGAGGTGAAGATGCCGGTGCATTCCATCGCGATGTCGACGCCGAGTTCGCGGTGCGGAAGTGTCGCCGGATCCTTGATGGCGGTGACCTTGATCGGCTTGCCGTTGCCGACGATGATCGAGTCACCCTCGACTTTCACGGTGGCCGGGAAGCGACCGTGGATCGAGTCGTAGCGCAGCAGGTGGGCATTGGTTTCGACGGGGCCGAGGTCGTTGATGGCGACGACTTCGATGTCGGTGCGGCCGGATTCGACGATGGCGCGAAGGACGTTGCGGCCAATGCGGCCGAAGCCGTTGATGGCAACCTTGACTGTCATGTTCATTCACTCCCGATAGAGTAGGGCCCGATACAGCCGGGCCTGGAATTGAGGAGATGGAGAGCGCCTCAAGGCGCCCTCATTAAAGCTTTGCTTCCGCGGCCGCAACGACGGCGTCGGTGGTGATGCCGAAATGCTTGTAAACGTCCTTCACCGGGCCGGAAGCGCCGAAGCCCTTCATACCGACGAAAGTGCCTTCCGGTCCGATAAAGGCATCCCAGCCTTCGCGGACGGCGGCTTCGACGGCAATCTTTACCGGTGAGTTGCCGAGGATTTCCTTGCGATAGGCGTCCGGCTGCTCGAAGAACAGTTCCGTGCAGGGAACCGATACGACGCGCACCGTGACACCCTTGGCTTCAAGGGCTGCGCGGGCGGCGACGGCGATTTCGACTTCTGAACCGGAGGCGAAGATCGTCACTTTGGCGTCGGCATTGCCGGCCAGCGTATAAGCGCCCTGTTCGCAGAGGTTCTTTTCGCTGTATTCGGTGCGAGACGCAGTGAGGTTCTGGCGCGTCAGAGCAAGGCCCGAAGGACGGTTGTGCGTCTTGATGGCGATCTGCCAGCATTCCGCCGTTTCCGTGGCGTCGGCCGGACGGAAGATCATCAGGTTCGGGATGGCACGCAGACCGGCGAGCTGTTCGACCGGCTGGTGCGTCGGGCCGTCTTCGCCGACGCCGATCGAGTCATGCGTCAGGACATGGATGACACGGATGCCCATCAGCGAAGCAAGGCGGATCGGCGGGCGGCAATAATCCGTGAAGATCAGGAAGCCGCCGCTATACGGGATCAGTCCGCCGTGCAGCGCAATGCCGTTCATCGCAGAGGCCATGCCGTGCTCGCGGATGCCCCAATGCATGTAACGGCCGGCGAAATCCGTCGGCGTGATCGAGTGCATCTGGCTGGTTTTGGTGTTGTTCGACGGCGTCAGGTCGGCGGAGCCGCCGAGCGTTTCCGGCAGGAAGCCGTTGATGACCTCGAGCGCGTCTTCCGAAGCCTTGCGAGTGGCAACGGTCGGCTTGGTCTCGGCAAGCTTCTTCTTGAAGGCGCTGATTGCGGCATCGAAGCCTTCCGGCAGCTCGCCTGCCATGCGGCGGGTGAATTCGGCCTTGGCCGGAGCCTTGGCCAGACCCTGTTCCCAGGCGTTGACGAGATCGACGGAGCGGGCGCCGGCTGCACGCCAGGTATCCAAGACGTCCGACGGGATGACGAAGGGCTCAGATTCCCAGTTCAGCGCCTTGCGCGTGGCGGCGATTTCCTCGGCACCAAGCGGGTTGCCGTGGACCTTATGGGTGCCCTGCTTGTTCGGGGCGCCGAAGCCGATGATCGTCTTGCAGGCGATGAAGGTCGGCCGGTCGGACTTGTGGGCAGCCTCGATCGCTTCGGCGACGGCAGCCTGATCGTGACCGTCGATCTCGATCGTGTTCCAATGAACGGCCTTGAAACGGGCGACCTGATCGGTGGAATCCGAGAGAGACACGGCGCCGTCGATGGTGATCGAGTTGTTGTCCCAGAACAGAACGAGCTTGTTGAGCTTCATGTGGCCGGCGAGCGCGATGGCTTCGTGGCTGATGCCCTCCATCAGGCAGCCGTCGCCGCAGATCGCATAGGTATAGTGATCCTGAAGATCGGCGCCGAATTCCTCGCGCATCTTGCGTTCGGCAATCGCCATGCCGACGGAATTGGCAATACCCTGGCCGAGCGGACCGGTCGTCGTTTCGATGCCGGTCGCGTGACCGTATTCCGGATGACCGGCAGTCTTCGAGCCGAGCTGACGGAACTGCTTCAGATCTTCGATAGTCATGTCAGGATAACCGGTCAAATACAGCAGCGAATAGAGCAGCATCGAGCCATGGCCGGCCGAGAGTACGAAGCGATCGCGGTTCGGCCAGTGCGGCTTCTTCGGATCGAACTTCAGATATTTGGTGAACAGGACCGTTGCCACATCAGCCATGCCCATCGGCATGCCGGGGTGGCCGGAGTTCGCTTTTTCAACGGCGTCCATGGCGAGAAAACGGATTGCATTCGCCATCCGGTCGTGTTGTTCGGGAGAGGTCATGGCTTTTCCGCAAGTTCCGGGTGTCGGGGGATGGCCTCGAGCCTCCAAGACCATCGAGTGAAAGCGGCAGAGACATAGCAGTTGGGGCGGGCAAGTCAATAAATGGCAAGCCAAATCCGGGCGGGCAATGGCAATTTTTGACATTTGATCGCTCGATTGTACAAATGACAAATCACCTATCGTCGGCATGTGTAAAACGCTCATCCACAGGATAGGCCGGTAGGCAAGTGACAGGATTTATTGACGGGCCGTCGGCGAGCTGCATATCCTTTTTAAATCGCAGGATCGGCGCGGCGTGCCGATTCGCGGATCCTGCGCGGGAATTGGGAAGGCATGATGCCCACAGGCAAAACCATGGAAGCAGCGCTCAACGAATTGAGACAGGCGATTTCGGGCCTCGAAAATGCCGTCGACATGCGCGTCGAGCGGCAGCGCGAGCAGGGCGAGATCGAGGGCGAGGTGCGGCGCGTGCACGCCGACCGTTCGCGGCTGGCGCAGGAGCTCGACCAGGCCGAATTCCGCGCAAACCGGCTTGAGGAAGTCAACCGCGAGGTATCGCGGCGGCTGGTGACGGCCATGGAAACGATCCGCGCGGTTCTGGATCGCTAGAACAGGATGATTTTAGGGCCAAGTTGGCCCAAAATCTGAATCCTGTTCTCATTTAAGCGTTAAGCATGATGTCGTCCGAAAACCGCTCATACCTTTCGGCATCATGCTCTCGTAGAAAGAGTTTGGCATGGCGCAGGTGACGGTAACGATCGACGGCAAGGCCTATCGCATGGCCTGCGAGGAAGGGCAGGAGGATCACCTGACCGATCTGGCGACCAGTTTCGACCGCTATGTCGGCCATCTCAAGGGGCAGTTCGGGGAAATCGGCGATCTCAGGATCACCGTCATGGCCGGTATCATGATCATGGACGAGATTTCCGAGTTGACGCGCCGCGTCGCCGGGCTCGAATCCGAGCTCGAGTCGCTGCGCGGCAACCGCGACACGGTGCTTGCGGCCACCGCCCGCACCGAAGAAAATCTCGCGGCGGCGCTCAGCGAGGTTTCAAGCCGGATTCGCGGAATCACCGACAAGCTGAACGGACGGCCCCCCCCGAACTCAATGGATCTGAATTAAATAACGACTGCGTGCCGCCGCCACTGGCGCGCTGGCGCAAACGACCTTATATATCGCGATGCGGTCTGCGCCTCTCGACAGGAACCACAATCCCTGGGGCCATACTCGATCCAAAGGGAGCTGTCCCTGGCTAGGCCCGTGGGCCTGGACACACGGCGCCCACCTACGTTTGTAGGCACCCAGGATCGTAAACATCCATCGGTTGTCGTGGATCGCACCTTTCCCTTCCCTCCCCTTCGACGGCGCCGGACCGACCGGGCGAACGCGGTTTACGCGTCCGCCCGGTTCAGCGCGTCCGCTATTTTTTCAGACCTGGAAGGGTGATCTGGAAGACCTGGAACAACGTGTCGACATCGGCACCGCCGTCCGCTTTGTAAGCCGCACCGACTTGGAAACCATCCTGTGTCAAGAAGTCGTTGTCATTGGCGAGGAACAGGAAGTAGTCGTCCGGCAGGTTCGGGTCGAGAACGCTTGCAAGACCCATGGCTTCCCATTTTTCCGACAGGTTGTTCTTGTCGTTCGGCGCACCGTTGTGCAGGCCGAAGCGAGCAAGGTCGGCCTTGTTGTTGATGTCGATGAAGGGCGTCAGCGTCGCCGTCGTCAGCGAGGGATCGACGACGCCCTTCGGCGCGATCGGCTTGTCGGCATCGAAATCGCTGCCGGCGATATCGGTCGCATCGGAGAGGTCGACGATGTTGATCTTGCGGTAGAGCGAGGTGTCGCCCTTCAGGCCCTGGCCGTTGCCGCTGTCGCGGGCGAGCATCAGGAAGGTCTTGTCGGACAGGGCGACGATTTCGCTCTCGGCGGCGATCACCGTCTTGTCCTTGGCATCTTTGAAGACCGGCAGCGGCACAACATATTCATGCACCAGCTTCAGATGATCGGGATCGGCGGCGTCATAGATCATGGCGCGGGTATTCTGACGGGTCGAGCTGGAATCGCCGCCGTCCTGGCGGGTGGCCGACTGCAGCACTGATATGATGAACTTGCCGTCCGGCGTCATTGCCATGCCTTCGAGCCCCTGGTTGTTCTGGCGTCCGGTCTCCGGATCCTTCGGATCAGGAGCGGAGGCGCCGGGGCCGGGATTGTTGGAGGCGAAGCTCAGCGCGCCCTTGCGCATCGGCAAAAGCGCCTTCGGCGGCTGGGTCGCCGAGAGCAGGTGGCCGTCGGCTGCGAAGCGGTAGATATAAGGGCCGTATTCGTCGCTGACGAACATGGTGCCGTCGGCCATGCGGATGATGGCTTCATTGTCGAGCGCGATCTTGCCGTTTACAGCCTGCGGCAGCGGCGGAAAATTGCCGGCAGCGACGCGCACGCCGGATTCCGGATCGAGACCGGTCATGTCAGCGCCCTTGTCATCGACAAAGAGCATGGAATCGACAAGCTTTGCGTCGACGCCGGACTGCTCCTTGCCGGCCTCGGGTGTTGCGCCCGGAGCAACCGGCGTGAGGCCGATCGCGATGGTGTTCAGGCGCGGGCGGTAGTCGACTGTGCCGGTGACATTGTAACCCCGGTCGGGCAGCAGGTAGAGCATGCCCTTGTAGCTGGCGCCGTCGCGGCTCCAGGCGGTTGGATCGATCGCCATGCCAGAGCCGGAACCGAAGGTCTCACCGAATTTGTCGCGTTGGTTGGCCGGGATGCGGCCGATGCTGACCAGGCCTTTGTTGATGAAGGTGAGGCCGCCGGCGGTGGCGGAATTCTCGGCCATTGCGACGGCCGGAACGGCGGCGGATGCGGCAAGAACCGCGGCGAACAGCCGCGATGCATATGGTCTGACGTTTTTCATGAAAATACCCTCTCGGTCAAAAGCGCTCTCGAAACGGCTTCCGCCGGCAGGCCGGACACCGCAGACGGTCTATGACGGGATCATGATATCTGGATGACGCTTTGCAGCGAAAAGGCCATGCCGAGAGAATGTCGGGCATCCGCGTGTCCGCATTCCAGTTTGCTGCTTACCCGGCCGGATAAGGCCCTTCGGCAAAGACCTCGTCGTGGTAGAATTTCGAGCCGACGTCCAGCGCCAAGGGGCTGCGCCATTCCCTGTTGTCGCGCAGGCAATCGAGTACGAGTTGGAAATCATATCGGGGCTGCCAGCCCAGTTCCCGCCTTGCGCGGGCGTTGACATAGACACGGTCGAGCGTCGGGGACATCGTCCACCCGCGTGATGCATAGAGAGCGCCTGCACCCGGAAACAGTCGTTCGACGACAAGAGACGCGTCGTGCCGGATCGCGACGAGATCGGTCGCCGAAAACGGCGTCGTGGCGGAGACGATGTAGCGGCCGAAGCCGATTGCCGGCGCCTTGTCGAGCGCCAGCAGATGGGCGCGGACCACATCGGCGATATCGACGCGGCGGTGAAGAAGCTCGTTGGCATGGGCATTCTCTGCCGAATAGCCGCCGCGAATGTGAGGATCGTCGTCGATTTCGGGAAAGAAGCGCGATGTCCTGAGAATGACGACCGGCAGGCCGGAGTTGCGGGCGAAGAATTCGCACAGACCTTCGGCGGCGAGTTTCGTCACTCCGTAGATGTTTTTCGCGACTGGAAGCATGTCCTCGGTCACCCATGCCGCCGGTTCGCCGGCGGCCGGCGTCAATGCCGCACCGAAGGCGCTGGTGGTGCTGGTGAAGACGAAGCTTGCAACGCCCGCGGCGACCGCCTCTTCGAGCAGGTTCAGCGTGCCGCCGACATTGGTGTCGAGGAAATCGCGATTGCCGTGGGTCGCCACATGCGGCTTGTGCAGTGTGGCGGCATGGACGACGTGGCGGATGTCCGACATCGCCTGCCGGATGAAAGCGCGATCAGCGATCGAGCCGACCATGTCGGTGGACGCTGAGGGTTTGATATCGATTCCGCGCGCCGTCCGGTCTTGCGCTCGCAGGCTGCGCATCAGCGCCTCGCCGAGATGGCCGGCGCTTCCCGTCACCAGTATCGTCATTGCATCCTCTCCTTCGGCGGCGGAGGCTATAAAGACTGACGTTTGCGGACAACGCATGATTTATGCATGAGCATGCAGGAAAGCTGCAGGCTCAGCCGATGCTCTGACAAAGGGCCGGGAAGCAAGCTGTTCGACCGCCGGATCATTATTCCGTCTGGCCTTCGAGATCGCTCCTCAACCGGTCGAGGATCGATAGAGCGTGGCCGGCGTAAGCGCTGATCCAGCGGTCATGGATGTGCTTGATCGGCAGGCTGTTCAGGTGGTTCCAGCGTTCGCGGCCTTCCTTCCGGGCGATGACCAGATCGGCTTCCTCCAGCACTTTCAGATGCTGCATCACCGTGCAGCGGTCCATTTGCGGAAACATCTCGCAGAGCGTCCCTGTGGTGCGGGGGGCATCCTTGAGCAGGTCGAGGATTTCGCGGCGGCGATGATGCGCCAGCGCCTTGAAAACGGGGTCGTCGGTCGATTCGCTTGACATGTTATGTTTTTATAACATAATGGATCCGAGTACAATGGAATACGAGCATAATGGAGAAGAGGAGAAGTGCCATGTCTCTCGGAATCCGTGTTTCCGGCCGCATCGGCCGTCCCGTCGCAGAGGTATTTGACGCCGTCGTTAACCCAAAGAAGCTCAGCAGCTATTTCACCACGATCGGCGGGGCGAGCGCACCGCTCGTCAAGGGCACGACGGTGACCTGGTGGAAGGACGCCCAAGTGGAGGTGGTCGAACTCGTGCCGGAAAGCCGCATCGTGCTCCGCTGGGATGGCGGCACCGACGACGACAAGACGACCTATAAGACGTCGGTGGAGATGAATTTCAAGCCGCTGGAGGATGGCGGCACCTTGGTGACCATCGCCGAGACCGGCTGGCGCGAGGACGATGCCGGCCGGCGCGGCAGCTATCTAAACTGCGAGGGCTGGACTCAGATGCTCTGCTGCATGAAGGCTTTTATCGAATATGGCATCAATCTGCGCGAGGGCATGTTCCTCAGCGAAATGAAGGGAGAGCCGGCCAGCGCGCCGGAGTCTGACGAACCTCAAGGAGATCGGCGGCGCAATCGTCGCATTCGCCCATAGGAGCCAGACTTCGCTTGCCTGTCACACTGCGGGTGTTAATTTCCGGATTCGATACTTCATCTCGATTTCCAGGAGATTTTATTATGCAACTTGGCATGGTTGGTTTGGGCCGCATGGGCAACTACATGGTCCAGCGGTTGATGCGGGGCGGTCACGAATGCGTCGTCTACGACGCCAGGCCGGAAAGCGTTGCCGAACTCGCGGGCCTCGGTGCGACCGGCAGTGCTTCGCTCGAAGAATTCGTCTCGAAGCTCACCCATCCCAGGTCAATCTGGCTGATGCTGCCGGCGGCGATCGTCGACAAGGTGCTGGCGAGCTTGATGCCGCTGCTGCAGAACGGCGACATCGTCATCGACGGCGGCAACTCGTATTACCACGACGATATCCGCCGCGGCGCCGAACTTATCACCAAGGGCATCCACTATGTCGATGTCGGCACCAGCGGTGGCGTCTTCGGCCTGGAGCGCGGTTATTGCCTGATGATCGGTGGCGAAAAGGGCACCGTCCAGCATCTATCCCCAATCTTCGCGACGCTGGCGCCCGGCGCCGGCACGACGGAAGCATCGCCGAACCGCACCGCCGAAGCGGCTGCGGCCAGCACCGCTGAACAGGGCTACCTGCATTGCGGCCCGCATGGAGCCGGCCATTTCGTCAAGATGGTGCATAACGGCATCGAATATGGCCTGATGGCCGCCTATGCCGAGGGTCTCAATATCCTGCAACACGCCAATATCGGCGCTGCCTCGCATGTGGCCGACGCGGAAACCGCGCCGCTTGCCCATCCCGAACATTTCCAATACGACTTCAACCTGCAGGATGTCGCCGAAGTCTGGCGCCGCGGCAGCGTCATCACCTCCTGGCTGCTCGATCTGACAGCCGATGCGCTGCATGCCGACCCCTCGCTGTCGAAATATGCCGGCCGCGTCTCCGACAGCGGCGAGGGCCGCTGGACGATCATGGCGGCAATCGACGAAAGCGTGCCGACGCCGGTGCTGAGTGCTGCGCTCTACGGCCGCTTTTCCTCGCGCGACAACGACGAATTCGCCAACAAGGTGCTGTCGGCGATGCGGGCGGGCTTTGGTGGCCACGTGGAAAAGCCGGCCGCCAAATCGTGAAGTCAGGCGTCGTGCGCGCCCGTTTCGCATTGTGACCTGGTGTGGCGAGGGCGGCGGCCATAAAACTGCCGGCCTTTCCTCACGGTCTTCGCCTTCGCCCTCCTTGCTGCCGGCATCGGTCGCGGCTATTCCATTGCTATCGGGAGACGTCCGCCTCGCCTTGTGTCGGCGGCCGGCGCTCCATCGGAGGGCGGCAATGAAGCGTGACATGGCAGGGATATTCAGGGTCGCCCTATTCTGGACAATGGCGCTGTCGACGCTTGCTGCGGCAGTTTCCCCAGGAGCGGCGCAGAGCCCATCTTCGGCTCCTGCCGCAGCAGGTCCGCCGGCCGAAGTGCGTGAGATGATGGAGCTCATGCAGAAACCTGAAGTCAAGCAGTGGATGTCGAACCAGATGGCGACAGCACCTGCGGGCGGTTCCGCGGCTGCGGATCAGATGTCGGTGCTGTCAGGCCTATTGCAGCATGCCCGCCGGCACGTCTCGATGGTCTCCGATGCAGCGATGACGCTACCCTTTCAGATCGGCAATGCATCCTCGCTGTTCTTCGGTGAGATCGCCGCGAACGGCTGGTCGCGCATGGTGGCGCAGTTCCTGGCGATCTTCCTGCTCGGCGCTATTGTCGAGAGCATTGCCCGTTATGCCTTCCGCCGTCGCCGGCGTCGCCTGGCTGAGATGGCCGGCATGCATTTGGCGCCGCGCGTCATCCCGGCGTTGATCTTCGCGGCGGCAACGGTGCTTGCGCTTCTCAGCCTCGGCTGGCCACCGCTTAGCCAGAGCATCGCGATCGTCTGCGTCGTCGCGCTCATCGTGCAACGCTTCACGATCTGCCTCGGCGGCGTGCTGGTCGATCTCATCGGGCTGGCGCGGGCCGAAGAAGAACGACAGGGCATCACCGCCCCGACGATGCCGGGGCGTGCCCTTGCGCTCTTCTGGTACCGCCGTTGCGCGACCTTCGTCATCTATTTCATGCTTGGCTGGGCGGTGATCCAGTCGATGGAGCCGCTTGGCTATTCCGCGAGTGTGCGGCTCCTCGTCGGTTATATCCTCGGCATCGGCCTGCTGTTGATTGCGATCGAAGCGGTCTGGTCGCGGCCGCACAAGGATGAGAAGCGCGGTCACGGGACCTCCTGGGCGCTCATCGTTTATTTCCTGTTGCTCTGGAGCCTCTGGGTCGCAGGCTTCAATTGGCTGCTCTGGCTCGGCATCTATGTGCTGCTGCTGCCGCGCGTGCTTGCCGTCTCGACGATTGCGGTAAAATCGCTGCAGCAGACCGAAGCAAGCTTCCTGGCCACGCGCCGCATTGCGGCCGTGTTGCTCGACCGCGGTGTGCGGGCGCTGATCATTGCCATTGCCGCCATCTGGCTCGGGCGCATGCTCGGCGTCGGCGCCGATACGATGGCCGCCGGCGACACCATGGTCGACAAGATCGCGCGCGGCGTCATCGGCGGCATCGTCATCCTGCTTGCCGCCGATCTTCTCTGGCATGTCATAAAGGCCTATATCGACGGCAAGCTGCTCGATTCATCCGTGGATGGCGGAGCAACGGACGAAGAGAAGGCCAAACGCGCACGGATACTGACGCTGCTGCCGATCTTCCGCAATATCCTTGCCGTCGTCATCGCCGTCATCGCCGCTTTGATGGTGCTCTCCGGCCTCGGCATCGAGATCGGGCCGTTGATAGCCGGCGCGGGCGTCGTCGGCGTCGCGGTCGGCTTCGGTGCGCAGACGATCGTCAAGGACGTCATCAGCGGCATGTTCTATCTCTGGGACGATGCCTTCCGTATCGGCGAATATATCGAAAGCGGCAGCCACAAGGGCGTGGTCGAGGCTTTCAGCCTGCGCTCGGTGAAGCTCAGACATCATCGCGGGCCGCTGACGACGGTGCCATTCGGCGAACTCGGCGCGGTGAAGAACCTCAACCGCGACTGGACGATCGACAAGATCAGCCTCAACGTCAAATACGACACCGATCTGGTCAAGGCGAAGAAGGTGATCAAGCAGATCGGCCAGACGCTGCTCGAAAATCCGGAATTCGGCCCTCATATCATCGAGACTCTGAAGATGAAGGGTGTCGAGCAGTTCGGCGAATTCGCGATCGAAATCCGGCTGTCGATGATGACGAAACCCGGCGAGCAATTCGTCATCCGCCGCAATGCGCTGGCGATGATCCGCAATGCCTTCAAGGAGAACGGCATCGAATTCGCCGTGCCGACGGTGCAGGTGGCGGGTGATCGCGATGCGGAGGTCGATGCTGCCGTCGCCCGCTACGCCGCCCATGCGCGGGCGAATGGCGAGCCGGCGGCATAGCCGCCTCACATTGCACCGGCGGCTGTAATCAACAGGCCGCCGATGATCGCCATGTTGGTTTTCCAGGTGTTGATCGCGCTATCGCGGGCCGTTCCCTGCATATCCCAGAAATTCAGCAGCATGATCGTGGCGGCAAGAGTGAAGAGGATGAGACCGAATGCCGCTGCCGTGACGAAGAGGCCCAGCATCAGCAGGAGGCCGGCAACGATCTGGAACATGCTGCCCGAGAGCAGCACCGATTTCGCAAGAGGGACGCCGCGGGCCTCGATCGCGTCGCTCAGCGGCACGATGACGAAAAAATGATGAATGCCGCCAGCGACATAGATGCCGCCCAGCAACAGACGGCCGAGGACGATCATCATCAGCGCCGGGCCATCATGCATATCGAACTGTTCTCCCGCATCTCAAATCTCCGGCAAGGGTCAAGCTCGCCCGAAGCTTACGAAAATGCAATGTGCCGTCACGCTCGCCTGCGCAAATTCGCCCCAATTGAGGGTGATGGAGGCCAAGGCGGCGGGGCTGGGGTAGCGGCGGCACGGCTTCATGGAGCTTATATGCCTGTCATGTTACGTCTTTCAAAAATGATTCCCGCCGAGCTGGCAATTGCAGCAGGATAAGAGATGTCGGGTCACGACAATTTGAAAGAGATGGAAGACGCGGACGGATTTTCTTTTCGCGGATTGTTCAGGCGTTACAGAACGCCGCTGACGGCAGCGGCGACACTCCTGGTCTTCTGCCTCGTCGGTTATGCGATCATGCAGCTCACCAACGAGGTGCGCTATGACGACGTTGTCGATGCGCTGGCGGCGACCAGACCGAGCGCTATCCTGCTTGCGTTGTTCTTCACGGCCCTAAGCTTCCTCTCGCTGATCTTCTACGATCTCAACGCGATAGAATATATCGGCAAAAAGCTGCCTTTCCCGCATGTGGCGCTGACGGCGTTCAGTGCCTATGCCGTCGGCAATACCGCGGGCTTCGGCGCGCTTTCCGGCGGCGCGATCCGCTATCGCGCCTATACGCGCCTGGGGCTTTCGCCCGAAGATATCGGCCGCATCATCGCCTTCGTCACACTCTCCTTCGGTCTCGGGCTTGCGGGGGTCGGGGCGATCGCCCTCATCATCATCGCCGATGAGATCGGTCCGCTCATCGGCGTCAGCCCCTTCCTGTTGCGGTTGGCCGCCGGTTCGATCGTCGCCATTCTGGGCGCAGTGATGATCATCGGCCGTGACGGGCGCGTGCTCGACCTCGGCCCCGTGGCAATCCGCCTGCCGGATTCGCGCACCTGGTCGCGGCAGTTCCTCGTCACCGCCTTCGATATCGCCGCTTCGGCGTCGGTGCTCTACGTGCTGCTGCCGCAGACGGCAATCGGCTGGCCGGTCTTCCTTGCCGTCTATGCGATCGCGGTCGGTCTCGGGGTGCTCAGCCACGTTCCGGCCGGGCTCGGCGTGTTCGAGACCGTGATTATCGCGTCACTCGGCAGCGCCGTGAACATCGATGCCGTGCTCGGATCGCTGGTACTTTACCGGCTGGTGTACCATGTGCTGCCGCTGCTGATCGCCGTGCTCGCGGTGTCGGCGACGGAGCTACGCCGTTTCGTCGATCATCCGGCCGCTTCCAGCGTGCGGCGCATCGGCGGAAGGCTGATGCCGCAGCTGCTGTCGGCTCTCGCCCTGCTGCTCGGCGTCATGCTGATCTTTTCGAGCGTCACGCCGACACCGGACCAGAACCTCGAATTCCTCTCCAACTATCTGCCGCTGCCGATGGTGGAAGGGGCGCATTTCCTTTCCAGCCTGCTGGGGCTTGCGCTCGTCGTTGCGGCGCGCGGCCTCGGCCAGCGGCTCGACGGCGCCTGGTGGGTCGCGGTGTTCTCCGCCCTTGCCGCACTGACCTTGTCGCTGCTGAAGGCGATCGCGCTGGTCGAAGCCGCGTTTCTCGCCTTCCTCATCTTCGGGCTCTTCGTCAGCCGGCGGCTTTTTACCCGCCATGCCTCGCTGCTCAACCAGGCGCTGACGGCGTCCTGGCTGATGGCGATTGCCGTCATTGTCGTCGGCGCCGTCGTCATTCTGCTCTTCGTCTATCGCGATGTCGAATACAGCAACCAGCTCTGGTGGCAGTTCGAATTCACTGCCGAAGCGCCGCGCGGACTGCGCGCTGTTCTCGGCATCACCATCATCTCGTCGGCGATCGCCGTCTTCAGCCTGCTTCGGCCGGCGACCTTCCGGCCGGAACCGGCGACGGAGGAGGCGCTAGAGCGTGCCGTCGAGATTGTCGCCAAGCAGGGCAATGCCGACGCCAATCTGGTGCGCATGGGCGACAAGAGCATCATGTTCTCGGAAAAGGGTGACGCCTTCATCATGTATGGTCGGCAGGGCCGGTCCTGGATCGCGCTGTTCGACCCGGTCGGCGAACATCGCGCCGTGCAGGAGCTCGTCTGGCGTTTCGTCGAAGCGGCGCGCGCCGCCGGCTGCCGGGCCGTGTTCTATCAGATTTCGCCGTCGCTGCTTTCTCCTTGCGCCGATGCCGGCCTTCGCGCCTTCAAGCTCGGCGAACTGGCAGTGACCGATCTGAGGGCCTTCGAGATGAAGGGCGGCAAATGGGCGAACCTTCGCCAGACGGCAAGTCGTGCCCAGCGCGACGGGCTGGAATTTGCCGTCGTCGTCCCTGAGGATGTGCCCTCGGTCATCGATGACCTCTCCGCCGTTTCCACGGCCTGGCTCGAGCATCACAACGCCAAGGAAAAGGGCTTTTCGCTCGGCGCCTTCGATCCTGACTACGTCTCCTCCCAACCGGTCGGCATCCTGAAAAAGGACGGCATGATCGTCGCTTTCGCCAATATCCTCGTGACCGAATCCAGGCAGGAAGGCACGATCGATCTCATGCGCTTCTCGCCGGATGCGCCGAAGGGCTCGATGGACTTTCTCTTCGTGCAGATCATGGAATATCTGCGCGGCGAGGGTTTCACCCACTTCAATCTTGGCATGGCGCCCCTTTCGGGCATGTCGAAACGCGAGGCGGCGCCTGTCTGGGACCGCATCGGCAGCACCGTCTTCGAACATGGCGAGCGCTTCTACAACTTCAAAGGCCTTCGGGCATTCAAATCAAAGTTTCATCCGCACTGGCAACCGCGCTATCTTGCGGTCTCTGGAGGGGGCAATCCGATGATCGCGTTGATGGACGCGACATTTCTGATCGGGGGCGGATTGAAAGGGGTAGTGAGAAAATGATCAGGACATTCCTTCTTGCCGCAGCATGCGCCTGCATGCTCGCGGCCGCACCAGCTGACGCCGCCGAGGAGACCACGCAGAGCTTTGAAACCGGGCTCATCCCGTCACCGCACATCTTCCTTCCGGAAGGGGAGGTAAAGGGCACGGTGATGCTGATCTCGGATGCCGCCGGTTGGGGCGACTATGAGAAGGCGGAGGCCGACAGGCTGGTCGCCGAAGGCGCCGTCGTCATCGGCGTCGACTTTCCCTCCTATATCCAGGCGCTCAGCCAATATGACGTCAGCCTCAACGATGGCTGCGTCTACATGGTTTCGGACATCGAATCTCTGAGCCAGCAGGTCCAGCGCGCGACCGGCAACAATGCCTATCACCTGCCGATCGTCGCCGGCATCGGCGAGGGCGGGGCCTTAGCGCTGGCGATTGCCGCGCAGACACCGGATGCGACGATCGGCCAGACACTTGCCGTCGATCCGGTCGCCGGCATTCCGCTTGCCAAAGAGCTTTGCACGCCGGCTTCCAAGAAGGTCGTCGGCCAGCGTATCATGTATGGCCTCAGCGACGGTGCCCTGCCGGATCCGATCGTCACCGTCTTCACGCCCAATGCCGCCAAGGATGGCAAGGCGCATGCCGAAGCGCTGAAGAGGGTCCATGCCGCGATCGAGATCCGCGATTCCACCGACGATGCGCAGACGGTGTTTGCCGATACGCTCGACGATCTCGTCACCGCTTCCGGCGCCTTCGGTAATCCGCTCGGCCTGCCGCTTGCGGTCCTTGAGGCGACCCCCGCCCTCGATACGATGGCGGTGATCTATTCGGGCGACGGCGGCTGGCGCGACATCGACAAGGAGGTCGGCGGCACGCTGCAGAAGGAAGGCATTCCGGTCGTCGGCGTCGATTCGCTTCACTATTTCTGGTCGGAACGCAAGCCGGATGAGACCGCCGCCGATCTTTCGAAGATCATCGATTTCTACCGCAAGCAGTGGAAGGTGAAGCATGTGCTGCTCGTCGGATATTCCTTCGGCGCCGATGTCGTGCCGGCGACCTACCAGCTTCTCAAGCCAGCTGAAAAATCGGCGGTGGCGCAATTATCGCTGCTGTCGCTCTCGCACCAGGTCGACTACGTCATCTCCGTTCTCGGCTGGCTTGGCCAGAAAACGGATGGTGCCGGAGGCGATCCCGTCAGCGATCTGAAGAACGTCGATCCAAAGCTCGTGCAATGCATCTACGGCAAGGACGACGATGACGATGTCGCCTGTCCGGCATTGAAGGATAGCGGCGCCGAGGTCATCGAACTGCCCGGCGACCACCATTTCGACGAGAATTACGACCTTCTTACCAAGACGATCATCGACGGTCTGAAAAGACGCCTGCAGGATTAACGCATCAGCTTCGCTTCGCTCCAGCCAAGTTCGGCGAGTTCCTCGCCGCGAAACCGCGCATCGTCGGCGACGATGAATTCGTCGAGCTGTGGCGGAGCAACGCTGGTGCCGGAGAGCATCGCATGCACCTGGCCGCGATGATGCGTCTGGTGCTGGAAGAGGTGAGCGAGCACGTCTTCCATCCGCTCTTCCTGGATGCGGGCGCCGCGATGGAGGCTGATGGTCGAGGTGAGCCTCTCCGGCGTCAGAGCCTCGCAAAGTGCGGTGAGGCGCTGATCAACCTTGGCCTGCGCTTCGGTCAACGATGAAACGTCATCGAAGGGTTCATCGACCTCGAAGGCCTGGTAGCCGAGCGTGCCGCCTTCCAGTCCGTCGACATAGAACCAGTCGACCGTGATATTGTGGTTCAAGGTTTCCTTGATCGAGGGGAAGAAGCTTGTGCGCGGCGCTTCGAATTCGCCGGGCTTCAGTGCCGCGCAGGTCTGAAGCAGACGGTGGTTGGCAAGGGCGTTGTTATAGCCAAGTTTGCGGAATGCCCTGACGGGATCGAAGGTCGGCATCGGCAGCTTTCCTCTTCAAGTGCTTCTAGAACAGGATGGTTATAGGCCCGGTCGGCCTAAAATGATCCTGTTCTGCATTAAAGAGTTAGAGCGTGATGTGATAAGAAAACCGCTCACACTTTTCTGCATCACGCTCTGGAACGGTTGCCTCAGTCTCAGTCATCGAGGTTGCCGTCGCGCCAGACGAGATGACGGGGTGCTAGGGGCAGGTTCTCGATTTCATTGGCGATGAAATAGGGCGGAATGTCGAGCGCGGTCAGGGCCGTGCGCGTTGCCGCCACCCATTTGAATTCGAGATGATTGTCGCCGTCTTCGACGCGATGAATGATTTGGTGTGGCTGAAACGGGAATTCCGGCGGGATGTCCATCAGGTAATAGAAGCCGAGTTCATGCCAGTTGCGGTGTTCGTAGCGGAAGAAGTTCTCGACGATCCAGAGCAGGCGGGAAATTGAGACTTCGACGCCCAGCTCCTCCACCATCTCGCGTTTCAGCGTTTCTTCCGAGGTCTCGCCGATTTCCGCCCTGCCGCCCGGAAAGGTCCAGAAGGGTTCATGCACGGCGCGATGGACGAGCACGTGGCCATCGCGGAAGCCGAGACCGGCGATGCGATAATTGAATCGCTCGGCGCCCGCATTCAGGCGGATGAGAGTGCGCTTGGTCATGCTATTCTATCCGAGATCGATCACGACAATTTCCGGCGGGACGCCGAAGCGCACCGGTGCGATGGAGCAGCCGAGGCCGCCGGACACGATGATATTACGACCCTCCTCGACCATATGGCCATATGCGTAACGATTGCCGTAACGCGAGGGGACGATCGGCGAACGGCCGAGGAAACGGATCTGTCCGCCATGTGTGTGGCCCGATAGCGTCAGCGAGACGCGCTCGGGCACCCGCGGAAAGATATCGGGCTCATGGGCGAGCAGGATGACGGGTGCATCGTCGGTCACCTGAGCCATCGTTCCATCGAGATCGTCGAGGCCGAGCATATGGGTGCGGCCCCACTTTTTGCCGGGCAGCAGCGCCAGCTGATCTTCGAGGCCTGCCAGCCAGAAGCCGCGGCCATCCTTTTCGACCCGAACGGCGCGGTTGCCGTAGACCGGGATTCCGACGTCGGCAAGCGCCCGGTGCCCGAACGTTTCCATGCCGCCGTTTTTCTGGGCCGACCTGTCTTCCCACCAATCGTGGTTGCCCATGATCGCATGGACGCCGAGAGGGGCCCGCAAGGTGGCGAGCGCCTTCGACCATTGGCTCGAATGCACATATTGCGTCACCATGTTCATGCCGGCAGCATAATCGCCGAGGAGAACGGTGACATCGCCTTCGAGTTCATTGGCTCTGTGGCAGATCGCGGTGATGCGGCTTGCCGACATCCACGGTTCGCAGGCATGAAGATCGGCGAGCGCGACGATGCGGAGCTTGAGCCCTGGCGTCCATCCGGGCGGGGTCAGCCGGTAGCGGGTGATGGCGAGCCTTGCCAACGGTTCATAGGCAAAGGCGTAACCGCCGAGGGACATGACGCCTGCGACACCGCCGCCAAGAACCTTGAAGAATCCGCGGCGGGTGATCACTCAGTTGTCCTCCTGGAACAGCCGGAACTGCGCAGCCTCCATATCCTTGGGCGGTTGCATTCCCAGATGTTTCCACGCGATTGCGGTCAGAACACGGCCGCGCGGCGTGCGCTGAATGAAACCCTGCTGGATCATGTAGGGCTCGATGATGTCTTCGATCGCGTCGCGCGGCTCGGAAAGCCCGGCGGCGATGGTCTCGATGCCGACCGGGCCGCCGCCGAAATTGACGGCGATCATGTTGAGATAGCGTTTGTCGAGCTGGTCGAAGCCGACATTGTCGACCAGCAGGCGGGTCAACGCCTCGTCGGCAATCTCGCGGGTGACGGATTCGGCCCTTGCCACCTCGGCGAAGTCGCGCACACGCCGCAGCAGCCGGCCGGCGATGCGCGGCGTGCCGCGGGCGCGTCTTGCAATTTCGCGGGCGCCTTCCTCGGTAATCGGCAGGTTCATCAGCCGCGCGCCGCGGCGCACGATCAGTTCCAGCTCCTCGACGGTGTAGAAGCTCAGGCGCACCGGAATGCCAAAGCGGTCGCGCAACGGCGTCGTCAACAGGCCGAGGCGGGTGGTGGCCGCCACCAGGGTGAATTTCGAGAGATCGATTTTCACCGAACGAGCGGCAGGGCCTTCGCCGATGATAAGGTCGAGCTGGAAGTCTTCCATGGCCGGATAGAGGATTTCCTCGACGGCGGGATTGAGGCGATGGATCTCGTCGATGAAGAGCACGTCGCGCTCCTCGAGATTGGTAAGCAGGGCCGCGAGATCGCCGGCCTTGGCGATCACTGGACCGGATGTCGAGCGGAAATTGACGCCGAGCTCCTTCGCCATGATCTGCGCGAGCGTCGTCTTGCCGAGGCCGGGCGGGCCGACGAAGAGCACATGGTCCAGCGCCTCGCCGCGGTTCTTCGCCGCCTCGATGAAAACTTTCAGATTGGCGCGCGCTTCGGCCTGGCCGGTGAATTCGTCCAGCGATTGCGGGCGCAGGGTGATATCGAGATCTTCGCCCCGCTTTTCCGGCGATATCAGGCGGGCGGGTTCGCTCATGAAAGAAGCTCCATGCCTGGCACGGTCTCGAATACGTGCCGGTCAAATGTCTTAGTCGCCTGACATCCCTCAGCCGCGGCGCGATAACCAATCAAGGCATCGGCAAAATCGGCATTGCGCGTTTCCACGGCTCTTAGCGCCATGATAACGAGGGTTTGGTTTTCGATGTCCAAACCTCTGACGCGTGTCAATTTGCCGATTGCATCGACGACGTCCTTTTTCTTGAAGCCGAACCGCGCGCGCAATGCCCAATCCAGTTCCAAAAGGTTCAGCAGGGAGAGAAATCCACGATAATCCCTGCCGATACCCTCGCCGAATTTCAGTGCAGCCGCCCTTTGCTCCGGATCATCGTCGACGATGAGTCTCAGCAGGACGTTGGTATCTACGCCATAGGCGATCATGCTGCGATATCCGATTTCGATCGTCTGGCTTCATCGACCACGTCGCTGCCCGCAGCATCGGTGACGGCCACGTCGATCTCCTCCAGCGAGGCACGACCATTCGGAGGCGCTCCGAGAAGGCCTGCAAGGTCGTTGAAGTTGATCGATTTCGGTGTCATCACGACTTCTCCGTCGATGACGGAGAAAACCAGTTGATCGCCAGGTCGAAGGCCGAGAGCATCCCGCAAGTCTTTGGGGAGCGTGATCTGACCTTTGGGCGAAAGCGTAAATTCTCCCCACATCGTTCGGAAATCCTATTTTCGTGCGGCAGTTGGAATGCTTGCAAACTGGCAGAAAAGTGACAGCTTATCCTACTTTATCGCGCCAATTCTTTCAATCCCAACCTAATCAACTTTGCGCTGTCGGCGCCGTCGCCCGCCGCCTTCATCGCCGCGGCAATGGCATTTGCCGCCTGGTCGCGGGAATAGCCGAGGTTCGTCAGTGCGGAAACCGCATCGGTAACCGGTGCGGCCGCGACACCTTCGCCGAGTTCCTGCTTGAGGGCAATATTGATCCCTTCCCCGGCAAAGGCCGGCGCCCGGTTCTTGAGTTCGGTGACGAGGCGCATCGCCACTTTCGGGCCGACCCCCGGCGCGCGGGAGACGGCGGTGCGGTCCTGCAGAGCTATTGCATTGGCGAGTTCGCCCGGCGTCAGGGTCGAGAGTACGGCAAGCGCCACCTTGGCGCCGACGCCCTGGACGCTCTGGAGCAAATTGAACCATTCCCGCTCCAGCGCCGTCATGAAGCCGAAGAGCTTCAATTGATCCTCGCGCACATAGGTCTCGATGAACAGCATGCAGGCCTCGCCGGCCGAGCCAAGCTTGGAGAGGGTGCGGGCGGAGCAATGGGCGACGTAGCAGACGCCGTGCACATCGACGAGTACATAGTCTTCGCCGATCTCGTCTATGGTGCCTTTCAGCTTGCCGATCATGGGTCGCGGTCTTTCAAGGGTGCGTTTCGGGTGTGATAAGTTCCACGGAGGGAAAGTAAGACCGGTATCCGCCGGGATCGCGGGTCAAAATTTTGTAACCCCTGATCGTCGCATGGGCGCCGATGAGGAAGTCGGGCAATATCCGTTCGCGTCCTCCGCCGGCACGACGGTAAAGCCGGAAAGCTTGAGCAGCGGCAAATACAGCCGGCCAAGGCAGGTTCTCGCGGCGGAATTCATCCTGCGGAAGCAGTTGCTCAACTTCATCCATATCGTCGTAGCGAACGGAAAATTCGGAATAGATAATCGGATTTATGAGCACCGGCCCATCTCTGAAGACGTCGAGCAATTTCCGACGCGACCAGCCATGCCAGTCCGAACTGACCACGGCCAGGTCGACGAGGATGTTTGTATCGACAAGCGTCGCCATCAGCGATCACGGGTCATCGACATGAGGTCTTCGGCATCGATCTCCTGATCACCGGTTCCTTCGAGACGACGGATCGTCTGCAGGAACCGGTCGAGCCGACCTCTATCCTCGATCTCCTGCCTGCCATTTTTCGGCGAGACAACCAGCTTGCCGTTCTCGATCGAGAAGATGACCTCGCTGTTGGCCTCGATGCCGGCAAGCTCCCTGAGATCGCGAGGGATGGTGACCTGGCCTTTGGACGTGACGCGCATCTTGCTGCTCCTTCAAAGTAAGAATTATCCTTACCATCGGAACAAGTCAAGAACAAACTAGCCGGCCAGTGCCTGCCGCATCCGGTTGCTGCCGCGATTGTGGGCATGGCAGATGGCGATCGCCAGGGCGTCGGCGGCGTCATCGCCCTTGAATTCAACTTTCGGCATCAGGATTTTCAACATCATATGGATCTGGCGTTTTTCGCCATGGCCGACGCCGATGACCGCCTTCTTCACGGCATTCGGAGCATATTCGGAGACCTGCAGTCCGGCGCGGGCCGGCACCAGCATGGCGATGCCGCGGGCCTGGCCAAGTTTCAGGGTCGCCACAGCATCCTTGTTGACGAAGGTCTGTTCGACGGCGGCTTCATCCGGCGCGTAGCTATGGACGACCTCCGCCAGGCCATCGTGCAACTGGCAGAGGCGAGAGGCGAGGTCCATGTCTCCATCGGAGGTCACGGTTCCGGAGGCCACAAACCGCAGGGAATTGCCCAGCGTGTCGATGATTCCCCAGCCGGTGCGGCGAAGCCCGGGATCGATGCCGACGATGCGAATCGTATTTTGCATGGTTCAACCTATAGCGACTGCGAAATAACTGCCATCGATATGTGAACAAAACAAAAACATTCTCGGATTTAAGCCGCTCCATTTACCGCGAATTAAAACAGATGCTTGAATTCTAGTGTCAAATACGAAGGGGGTCTCGTGTCGCAAGGAGATAAGCCCCCCGATGTTCGGTTTAAAGATCGGTCGATCAGGCATGCGCTGCGTGCCCACGCCGGCAGGCGTGTCAGAAGGGGTTCGTCGTACATGGCTCAGAGATTTCAGTCCCTGTCCTTCAAGGTCATTGCCACATTCATTCTGCTGACCGTGCTATCGATCGCCGTGATCGACGTGCTTGCCTATTTTGCGAGCAGCCGGATCTCCGACGAGCAAGCGCTGAAGGCTAAGGAGAGCGTGCTGATCTTTCGCGGCGACATGCTGCAGGACCAGCTGACGCAGCTTGAAAACCAGGCAAATTCCATCGCGCGCATCGAAGCGTTGCAGATGTCGATCACCAGCCTGAAGAGCGGCTGGAAGACGATCGAGAAGACCTCGGGCGATGCCCGCGCCGAATTGAAGAAGGTTTTCATTGCGGGCAATCCCAACCCGGCCGACCAGCGGGAGAAGCTGATGAAGCCGGAAGGACCGAGCGGCTTTTATTATTCGAACCACGAGAAAACGCAGGGCGAAGTTGCCCGCGATCTCGAGGGTACCGCCTTCAGCGATCTGCTGATTGCCGACCTCGACGGCACGGTCCTCTATTCCTACAAGAAGCAAGACGATTTCGCCGAGAACCTCAAGTCGGACGCGTGGAAGACCACCGGCGCCGGTATCGCCTTCGCCAAGGCGATCGAGAATACCGCCAAGGCGACCGATGACGCCGCGCCGACGGGTTTTTCCGGTCTTCGCGTCGATACCGCCAGCAGCAAATCGGCGATCTTCTATGCCGTACCGATCATCAAACTCGGTGCGGCCAAGGGCATCATCCTCTTCAAGGTGCGCGACGACATCGTCACCGGTATCCTTGGCAAGGGCATCGTCCAGGGCAGCACGGCGCAGGCAGCGATCGTCTCCAGCGATGGCTCCGCCGTCGGTCTCGACGCGAGCGGCAAGCTTGCGACGCTCGATGCGGCTCCTTTCACCTTCATCAAGAACGCGCTTGCCAGTTCGGCGATGACGGTGGCCGACTTCAGCCGGGCGGACGGCGCGGCCCGCGCCTATGTCGGCGGTATCGACTATCGTGGCGACCGCTTCCTCGTTGTCGAGAGCGTGCTTTTGAGCGAGCTTAATGCCGGCTCGATCGAGATCGCCACGCTGCTGACGATGATCGGCATCGGCGTGCTCGTCGTCATGGCGGTCGCGACCGGCCTCGTCACCAATTTGCTGTTTTCGCCGCTTGCGCGGCTTGCCGGCGTCACCCGTGATGTTGCCGACGGCAAGCTCGACAGCGAGATCGGCAGCCAGAACCGCAAGGACGAGATCGGCACGATGGCGAATGCGCTCGCCCGCTTCCGCCAGTCGCTGATCGAAAGCCGCGAACTCGAAGCCGCCAGCGAAGAAACGCGCCTGAAGGCCGATCACGACCGCCAGCAGAACCTGGCTGAGCGCGAAGCCGAGGCGAAGAGCCTGCAGCACGTCGTCGAAGCGATCGATGAGGGTCTGCATCATCTGGCGACTGGCGATCTCGCCTACCAGATCGATACCCGTTTCCCGAATGAGCTTGAAAGCCTGCGCGTCAATTTCAACGAGGCGCTGGCGACGCTGAGTGAAACAATGACGGCTATCGGCGGCAACTCGATGGCGGTGCGTGCCGGCTCAGAGGAGATGCGCACCGGCGCCGACGAGCTTGCAGGGCGCACCGAGCGTCAGGCCGGCTCGATCACCGAGACGGTGAATGCGATCAGCGCCATCACCCAGTCCGTCCGCCGGCAGATCGAGCGAGCCGAACAGGCCGAGCGCATCGCCCGCGACGCCAAGAAGGAGACGACTGGCTCCGGCCAGATCATGCGCGAGACGATTGCAGCGATGGAGGCAATCCAGACGTCTTCGCGTCAGATCAACACGATCATCTCGGTCATCGACGACATCGCTTTCCAGACCAACCTCTTGGCGCTCAATGCTGGCGTCGAGGCGGCGCGTGCCGGTGAATCGGGCAAGGGCTTCGCCGTCGTCGCCATGGAAGTGCGCGAGCTGGCACAGCGCTCATCGAGTGCGGCAAAGGAAATCTCCAGCCTGCTGCAGAAATCGACATATGAAGTCGAAAGCGGCGTGGCGCTTGTGGAAAAGGCTGGCGTTGCGTTGACCGGCATCGGCGCCCACGTCGAGGCGATCAACGGACAAATCAATGAGATCATGGGTGCGACCCGCGAGGAAGCCAATACGTTACGCGAGATCAACAGTGCCGTCGCCGAACTCGACGCGATGACGCAGCAGAACGCGTCGATGGTCGAGGAGACGACGGCGGCGATCCACAGGCTGGCAACGGAAGCCCTGGAAATGGATCGCCAGCTCGGTAATTTCACGCTGCCGCACGGAAACCACCACCCAAGCGCCGAAGTGCATGTGCTGCGCCGTCACCGGTAAACCGTGGCTTCTGAGAGCTGACACTGGGTCGCGCTCGCGCGGCCCTTTTGTTTGGGTGCATGGTTTGGAATGGCTGGGGCGGCAACCTACATAGACGGCATCGTTCAACTGCCCGGTAGGTTTCCCATGGTTCCCTTCTCCATACTCGACCTTTCCCCCGTTGCCGAAGGCAGCAGCATCCGCCAGTCTCTCGAGAGCTCGGCGCGGATGGCCGGGAAGGCCGAGCAATTCGGCTACAAGCGCTTTTGGCTCGCCGAGCATCACGGCATGCCGGGGATCGCCAGCGCCGCCACTGCCGTCGTCATCGGCCATGTCGGCGCCGCAACAACGCGCATCCGTATCGGCTCCGGCGGCATCATGCTGCCCAATCATTCGCCGCTCGTCATTGCCGAGCAGTTCGGCACGCTCGAGGCGCTCTTCCCCGGCCGCATCGATCTCGGCCTCGGGCGCGCGCCGGGAACGGACATGCGCACGGCACAGGCGCTGCGGCGCAATCTCGAGGCCGGTGCGAACAGTTTCCCGAACGACGTGGTGGAACTGCAGCAACTCCTCGATACGCCAGTCGAAAACCAGACGATCCTTGCGGTTCCCGGCAATTCATCGCATATCCCGATCTGGCTGCTGGGCTCCAGCCTCTACAGTGCCCAGCTTGCTTCCATGCTCGGACTTCCCTATGCCTTCGCTTCGCATTTTGCGCCCGACATGCTGCTTGATGCGATCGCGATCTACCGGGACCGCTTCCAGCCCTCGTCGACGCTCGACAAACCTTATGTGATGGTCGGCGTGATGGGCGCGGTGGCTGCGACCGACGAAGAGGCGCGGTACCATTTCACCTCCGCCGAGCAGCAGTTCGTCAACCTGCGCCGCAATGTCCGCGGCCCGTTCCCGCGCCCGTTGGCCGATATGGAAAATTTCTGGTCGCCGATGGAGAAGATGAACGTCGAACACACGCTGCGTTACGCCGTGGTCGGATCGCCGACGACGGCGGAGGCGAAACTGACGGAGTTTCTCAAGGAAACGCAGGCCGACGAGGTGATCATCTCGATGCCGATCCACGACATCGAAGCGCGGTTGACGTCGGTGGAACTGTTTGCGGGCTTGGGAAATTTCATGCGGGCGGCCGCGTAGGCTTGCCAAGCTGCGCCTCGAGGGCGGAACATCGCGAGCGCTGACCGTCCATCGGCAGCAGAAACCCGGCATCGCGGCCGGGTTTTCCATTGATGATCGTTCTGAGGAAATTCAGGCCGAGAGTTTCGCCAGCACTTCTTCCGAGACCTCGAAGTTTGAGTAGACGTTCTGCACGTCGTCATCGTCTTCTAGGCTGTCGATGAGCTTCATCAGCGACTGGGCCTTTTCTTCGTCCACCGGCACGTTGTTCTGGGCGCGCCAGACGGCTTTGACAGTCTCGGCGTCGCCCAGGCTCGCTTCCAGCGCTTTTGCCACCTCTCCGAGAGCTTCGAATCCGCAGGTGATGTAGTGGCCGTCTTCGTCGGTCTCGACATCGTCGGCGCCGGCTTCGATCGCGGCTTCCATCACCTTGTCGGCATCGCCGACGGACAGCTTGTAGGTGATTTCGCCGACATGGTCGAAGGAGAAGGAAACGGAACCGGTTTCGCCAAGCGCTCCGCCAGCCTTGGTGAAGATCGAACGGACGTTGGAGGCGGTGCGGTTGCGGTTGTCGGTCAGAGCTTCGACGATGATCGCCGTGCCGCCGGGGCCATAACCCTCATAACGGACTTCATCGTAGTTTTCGCCGTCGGCGCCAGCTGCCTTCTTGATGGCGCGGTCGATATTGTCCTTCGGCATGGACTGGGCCTTAGCGTTCTGGATCGCCAGGCGAAGGCGGGCGTTCATCGTCGGGTCGGGCAGGCCGGCCTTGGCGGCAACGGTGATTTCGCGCGCAAGCTTGGAGAACATTTTTGACCGCACGGAATCCTGACGGCCCTTGCGGTGCATGATGTTTTTAAACTGTGAATGGCCAGCCATGGCACCCCTGTCCACGTCATATTGTTCGGAATGGGCCGCCTTATAAGAGCGAAACGGTACCCGTTCAAGGAAAAAGCAGTTTGGAACAAAGGCGGGGGGATGACGTTTCAGGAACTCCATCCAACGGAAAGGAACGGTCATGGCAAGTCTCAGCGATGCGCAGGAACAGCCAGCACGTCAGCTCTGGGATCAGGTCAACGATGTTCATGCCGGCATGCTCGGGATTTCCGGGCTGGACATGCACATGCAGCCGATGGCGCCGCATGCCGATCCCACCACCAACACGATCTGGTTCTATACCAAGACCGATGCCGACATCGTGCGCGCCATAAAACCGGGAAGCCGCGCGCATTTCTGTGTTATCGGCAAGGATCACGACTATCACGCCTGCCTTGCCGGTGTGATCGACGTGCGCCCTGACCCTTCCAAGATCGAGGAATATTGGACTTCGATTGTCGCGGCCTGGTATGATGGCGGCAAGAAAGACCCCAAGCTCACCATGCTTTCCCTCCATGTCGACGATGCCGAGATCTGGGTTTCCACAGGCAACAAGCTGAAATTCGGCTGGGAGATCGCCAAGGCCAATCTTGACGACGACAAGATGCCGGATGTCGGCATCAAGCGCCACCTGCAGTTCGCTTGATGATTTGAAGAGTGTCGCTTTAGGCCCGGGGAAAATCGCCGGGCCTTTTTACTGCACACCCTTCAGTACATAGATCAGCGGCCTTTTCGGCAGGGTGCGCATGGAGATGGTGATACTGTCATCGGGCGCATTGACGACGTCGAAATCCTTGCCGAACATTGACACGAAGGCTTCGACCGGCGGGCCGCGCCGGTGCATCGGCAGAATCAACGACGAGCGTAGCCGCTTGATGACGCGGCTCATGCTGTCGGCGCCCATGGTCAGGCCACCATCGACTGGGACCATGACGATGTCGAGGCGGCCGATCTCGGTGTAATGGGCATCCGTCAGTTCATAGTGCAGGTGGCCGAGATGGCCGATGCAAAGGCCGGCGATTTCGAAAATGAAGATGGAGTTGCCGTTTTCCTGCGAGCCGCCAAGGCCATAGCTGAAACGGATATCCGTCGGGACATTGCGGATATAGGCATCGCCAATGACGAGATTGATGTTGGCCTTCTCGCCCGGAACGTCGCTCCAGCCATGCAGCACATGCTTGATCTCAGGATCGGGCGTCAAGGTAAAGTGGCTCGTGTGCGCCTTGTTCATGGTCACGACATCGGGCATCGTTCCCGGCTTGTACCAGCCGTTATAATCTGTCGCGATGACGATGCCGCCGGGCGTGTCTATCTCGAAGGTGGAATGGCCGAGGAAGGTGAATTTGACGTCTTCGCCCTCGGAGACGGCAGGCGTTAGCGGCGTGGCGCCGGAAAAGCTTGCGAAGGTTGCCTGCGGGACGTTCTGCGCGATCGCCTGGCAGTGGCTGACGGGCGGTCGCTCACCCTGTGCCCCGGCAAGACCTGGCGCGGCGAAGGCCGCAAGGCATGCGATAGCAAGGACAAGATATTGCGGCTTCATGCCACCCCCCTCCGGCGCTCTATCACTTTGAATTGGCGGCGGAAGGATGCGGCATGAGGTCGCAGCGGTCCAGACTAGGATGCTCACGATTGCGTGTGGGTCTGCGTATCGGCGCGGGGGCGGCGGGCTTAGAGCATTTCCGTTTTTCTCCAAACCACGGAAATGCTCTATCTATTTGTTCTAACACAGTTCCGGACGCAAAACTGTTGCTCACTTTTGCTGGAATTGCTCTAGCGCCAGAACTCCGGCACCGTCTCGGCCAGCCGCGGCCCGAGCCGAAGCGGCGCGATCTTTTCGGCCAGGCCGGTTCTATCGGAAATCTCCACGCCGACGCCGCAGATCGTCGCCGGGCCGTTCGCGGCTTCCATGCGGCCCTTCGGCATCTTGGAGATGAAGCGGTTGAGCGGCTCTTCCTTATCCATGCCGAGAGAAGAGTCGTAGTCGCCGCACATGCCGGCATCCGACATATAGGCGGTTCCGCCGTTCAGGATCTGTGTGTCGGCGGTCGGCACATGCGTGTGGGTGCCGACGACGAAACTGGCGCGGCCGTCGACGAAATGGCCGAAGCATTGCTTCTCGCTGGTCGCCTCTGCATGAAAATCGAAGATGATCGCATCGGCCTGCTCCTTGAGCGGGCAGGCAGCGAGGATCACTTCCGCCGATTTGAACGGGTCGTCGAGTTCCGGATGCATGAAGACCCGGCCCATGACGTTGGCGACGAGCACGCGCGCGCCATTCCTGGCATAGAACAGGCCGGAGCCGCGGCCGGGCGTGCCTTGCGGATAGTTGGCCGGCCGCAGAAATTGATCGTGCCTCCCGGCAAAGGCCACGGCTTCCTTCTGGTCCCAAACGTGATTGCCCGTCGTCACCACATCGGCGCCGGCATTGATCGTCTCCAGAAAGATGTCCTCGGTGATGCCGAAGCCGCCGGCGGCATTCTCGCCGTTGACGACGACGAAATCGAGCTTGAGGTCGGAGATCAGGCCGGGAAGGCGCTCCCAGACTGCCGTGCGTCCCGTCTTGCCGACCATGTCACCCAAAAAAAGCAGCCGCATTCCCTATCCAATCCAAGAGGCAAAAAAGCGAAGGCCGCTTTCTGTCAGGATGGCATCCAGGCTTATGTCGTGCGGCTCAGCGGGCACATGTGCCACTTCCTGGCAGTCGAATGCAATGCCGATCAGCTTCGGATGCAGGCCTTTTTGTCTCAGCCGGCTGATGGCGCGGTCGTAGTGGCCGGCGCCGTAACCGATGCGGTGGCCGCGGGCATCGAAGGCCGAAAGCGGCACGAGCATGATTTCCGGATTAAGAATGGCGGCATCCGCGCCAGGGCCGACCGTGCCGAAACCGGTATCGACAAGCGGCGCACCCTCCGCCAACTCGCGAAAGACGATGGTCTGTCGATCGAGGATCGCCGGCACGCAGAGCCGCGCACCGCGCACGGCAAAGCGCGCCATCAGCGGCCTGAGATCAGCTTCCGAACGGATCGGCAGGAAGCCGGAGACAATTGTGCCCAGCGCAAAACCAACCGCTTCGCCTGCATGTTCAGCCATTGCGAGACTCTTGGAGGCGCGTTTCTCGCCCGGGATGGCGTCGCGTGCGGACAGCCGTTCGTTGCGCAGCTGTGCTTTCAGTTGTTGAGCGGTCATTCGATCTACCGGTATGAGAGATTGACCGAGCATAGACGCCTGGATGTCCGATGCAAATGCCGGATGCGACCGTGCTGCGCCCGTTTCACGCCCTGTCGGCGGGATGCGGCCGGAGGTCAGATGACGATGCTTGTCGGTATTGTCGCGGTGCCGGTGGATAAGCCTGCCATATCAGGCACGGCGTTGGCCCCGCCCTGCCAGTCCTGCTGCCGCAGGTCGTGCATCGCCTTTTCGAGCAATTGCCTGAGTTCGCGCACGACCGCCTTGAACGCTTCCATCGTTTCTCGGTCATCGGACGAGATGCCCGAGGATTTTGGCGCGTCCTCGGCGGTGCTCTCATAGGCCTCGCGGGCCTGGGCGGCGTCGACCGGTTCCTGCAATCCGGTCGCGGTTTTTTCTGAGACATCCGTCAGTGCAGCCTCAGTCCCGCTCGTCGCGGCGGCTGTTGCATCCGTGGTTGCGTCCACCGGAGCGACTGCGGCAGGGCTGCCGGTCGCGGCGGCCGATGCGAATTCTGAAGCGGCGGTGCCGACCTTGCGCGCCAGTTCGGCGGCCAGACGGGCGACCACCTCGGGCGGCATATTGGAGCTGCGCAGCATCTCCAGCTGTTGCTTTGCCTCGTCGAGCTTGCGTTGTGCCTTTGTCTTGGCTTCGTCCCCGGAATTCGCCAAGGTCTGCCGCATCTGCTGCAGCGTCTGGGTGCTGCGCTGCAGCTTCAGCACACCCTGATCGGTCTCGTTTCCGGCGGCAGACATTGCTGCAGCAGAAGGCGTGCCGCGCAAGATGATGGAGGCAGACGTAGTTGCGACCTGCATGAACAATCCCCGACAGCCCGATTGCAATTCGGCGCATCCTGCAACGTCAGACTTGCGTGGACCTGTGTTCTGGGGCCGCCCGTAGGGCCGCGGCGAGCCGTTGCATCGTTTCTTCAAACAGCGTTGCTCCGCCCGGCAACCAGCCGAGCGCGCGGATTTTCGCCGTGCTCATGCGATTGAGCGCCACCCTGTCGGCGGGGGGCGGCAGCACGTGCCGACAGCCGGTCTCGCGCCGGATAGGCGAAAGAATATCGCGCGTGTCGACTGATATGTCCGAGACGTTGAAGACCTCGCCGGAGATGCGGGTGCTTTCCGTCTCCAGCATCAGCCGTACCGCACGCCCGAGGTCGCGGCCGTGAACTTCCGTTCCTACACGCGAAACAACCGCCCGGCCGGCGAGATAATCGGCGGTAAGCCCGTCCCATTTGTTCGGCGAGAGATCGCCGTAGATCCCGGTCGCCCTCAGGCTCACGCCGGCAAAACCCGGCGTGGAGAGGTGGGCAAGCGCGCGTTCGGCATCGAGCTTGACCTGGCCGTAGAGCGTTTCGGGCTTGGCCAGCATGGTTTCCGCCAGCTCGGTTCCCTCGGGATGTTCGCCATAGGCGGCGCGGCTGGACAGGAAGACGCAGCGGCGTGTGCCGGCGCGTTTGGCGGCTTCGAAAAGCCGGACGGTGCCGTCGAGGTTCAGCCTGTGGAAATTCTTCGGATCGTCGCCCTCGCCGCCGCGATATTTGCCCGGAACATGGCTCAAGGCGGCGTGGACGAAGAAATAGGCATCGTCGAAAACACCGATCTGATCCTTGTCGGGATCGAGCGAAAGCGCTGCGAAATCGACCGGGCGCGAGAAGAGGCGGGGCAGCGGCGCACAGCGCCCTCCGACGATCACCTGATATCCGCCAGCCAGCAGCTCCTCGACGACATACCGGCCGACGAGACCCGTTCCGCCAGATACCAGTACCTTCATGCTGCCCCTTCCGGATTATCCAGCGCCGTGATCTCGGGCACATCGCCGTCATCGTGGAAACGGTGCCACAAATCGATCAAGGGTTGTAGTCGCGCTGCCTTGGGATGATCCTTTTCCCACGGTTTTTCATATTGGTAATGCAGGATCGAAATGTTCTTCCAGTCCCAAAGCTCGGGCATGGTGAACCATACATATTGCAGCATGTTGAAATAAACAGGCAGGCCGTGCCAATCCGGGAAGAAAGTCTCGAGAAACGTCTGATCGGTGCGCCGCCAGAAAACGTCTGCCGTGTCGAGCCTTTCGAGCATGTGCCGGAATGTGTCATGCGACGGCGTGGCGACGAAGACGCCGGAATTCATGCGGCGAAAGTCGGCGAGGTTTTCATAGACATTCGGGGCGGCGGAGAATTCCGGATAGTGGAAGAGCCTGTCGACGTTCTTCAGTACGAGGGCGTCTGCATCGATGAAGACGCAGCGCTCATATTCGACAAGCTGCCACAGCCTGAGCTTGCAGAAATTGTCGAGCGGCGAATGAAAATCCGGTTTGCGGCCCTTGGTGAAGGGGGCCGCCGAATGGAGCTGGCCACGGGCATGGCGTTCGTTGAAGGCAGCTGACAGCGGCAAATGCTCGACCTCGATCAGGCGGCAGTCGAGGGTTTTGAGCGGGACGAGGGCGGTGGCATCGACGCCGCCGGTGTGGAGAACGACGATGTCGGCGGTGGTGTCGGTGCGGCGCAGCGAATTCGCCAAGGCGGTGGCGCCCATGGCGTAGTCGGCGTTGGTGACGAGGGTGATATAGGCGAAATGGGCTGGTTTTTCGCTGGCGCTCGTCATGTCGCCGCTCATGATACCGACTTCAGCCGCTTGCCTTCGGGATCGTGATTGATCGTCGCGGCGATGTCCTTGGTCCAGGCGGAGACGGCCGGCACGCGCGAGCGGTCGACGCGATAGGCGAATTTCTTCGCGACATCGACGATCTCGCCGAGCAGGCCCGCTTCCAGCGTGATCGGTTCGAGGCCGAGATCGCGGAATTTTTCGTTCCGGACGATCAGCTCGTTCTCGGCAGCTTCCTTGCGCGGGTTGGGCAGCCAGGCGATCTCGGCGCCGCTGATCCCCGCGATCATCTCTGCGAGGTCGCGCACCCGGTGGGTTTCGGTCATCTGGTTGAAGATCTCAACGCGCGCGCCGCGAGCCGGCGGGTTCGCAAGCGCCAGCTCGATGCAGCGCACCGAATCCTGGATGTGGATGAAGGCGCGGGTCTGGCCGCCGGTGCCGTGTACCGTCAGCGGATAGCCGATCGCCGCCTGGATCAGGAAGCGGTTCAGCACCGTGCCGTAATCGCCGTCGTAGTCGAAACGGTTGATGAGCTGTGCGTGGCGGCGCGTCTGTTCGGTATGGGTGCCCCAGACGATGCCCTGGTGCAGATCGGTGATCCTGAGACCATCATTCCTCGCATAGAACTGGAAGAGAAGCTGATCCAGGCACTTGGTCATGTGGTAGATCGAGCCGGGGTTGGAGGGATAGAGGATCTCCTGGCTCACCGTCTCGCCGCCTTGAGTTTCGATGCCGACCGGCAGGTAGCCCTCTGGGATGGCAGCGCCGACCGTCGAGTAGCCGTAGACGCCCATGGTGCCGAGATGGATGAGATGGGTATCGAGATTGAGCTCGGTCAGCGCGTTCAGCAGGTTGTGCGTGGCGCTGACATTGTTGTTGACCGTGTAGTTCTTATGGCGGTCGCTCTTCATCGAATAGGGTGCGGCCCGCTGCTCGGCAAAATGGATGACGGCATCCGGACGGTGTTCGGAAAGCCAGTTCTTCAGCAGTTCGTAGTCCTTGGCGAGATCGATCAGATTGAAGTGGATGCGGCGTCCGGTTTCGACATGCCAGATGCGGGTGCGCTCCTGGATCGAATCCATCGGTGTCAGCGACTGAACGCCAAGTTCCGTGTCGATCCAGCGGCGTGAGAGATTGTCGAGGATATGAATGTCATGTCCGGCATCGGAGAGATGCAGCGACGTTGGCCAGCCAATGAAACCGTCTCCGCCCATAACCGCAATCTTCATCACATCGTCTCCTTATCGGTCACTCAATGTCGGGAATAGTTAGGAATTATGACAATCATTCAATGCTTGCCTGTCAGGAAGCGTTGCGCCAAAGAGGGCACCTCAGTTTGGAGAAAATTATGACGGAGCGCCCTTTTTCCATTTCGGGAGAGCTGACCGAGGCCGGGCATCGCCTTGTCCAGCGGGTCTATTATGAAGATACGGATTTCTCCGGCCTGGTCTATCACGCCCGCTATCTGCATTTCCTGGAGCGTGGCCGCACCGATTATCTGCGTTGCCTCGGCGTCGAGCAGCGCGAACTCGTCAGCGCCGACGAGGAGGGCCTGGTCTTCGTCGTCCACCGCATGGAGATCGACTTCAAGAGCCCGGCGCGCATGGACGATGTGCTGACGATCCTGACGCACACGGAAAAGGCCGGCGGCGCCAAGATGGTGCTCAATCAGCAGATCCGATCCGGCGAGACGCTGCTGATTGCCGCCAAGGTGATCATCGCCGTCATCAACGCCAGAGGGCGGCCGCGGCGGCTGCCGGAAACGCTGGCGGTGAAATTCCTGGAAGGCAGCACGCCGCTATAGCCGCGAATCGCCCGGAATTCGGGCTTGTAAAAACTTGATCTTTATGTGAAGGAATTCCCCGCGCCGCAGGATGAGCGCTCTTTCGGCAGCCGGATCTTGCTCCGGTCAAGTAGTCCATGGGATGAAATCTTCCAAACACAGGCTTGCTGTCACAGTCCGGCACTAACGATCTATTAACCATAATAGTGTCTTACTGGGAAAGTCGGAGTTTGTGCGGTGCACGCCTTCCTTTGACCAAATTTGACGGCAAGAAGGCGGAAGATGAGCTTGGAAGCTTGACCAGGGCTTTGGGCGGCGGCCACCGGACACTTCTTGCGAGATCAATTTGTGCCGCCCGGTCCAGCACCGGGCGTTTGGATTCGGGGATTTTGGATCAATGGAACAAGTAGGATTGGCAGCAGCAACGACGGACGTCAGCCTCTGGTCGCTTTTCATGCAGGCCGGAATCGTCGTCAAGCTCGTCATGCTCGGGCTTATCGCAGCCTCGGTGTGGACCTGGGCGATCGTTATCGACAAATACCTGGCCTATGGCCGCGCACGGCGCCAGTTCGACAAATTCGAACAGGTGTTCTGGTCGGGCCAGTCGCTGGAAGAACTCTATCGCTCGCTGTCGGAGCGCAACAATACCGGGCTGGCATCGATTTTCGTTGCGGCCATGCGGGAATGGAAGAAATCCTTCGAACGCGGCGCCCGCTCACCGATCGGCCTGCAGATGCGTATCGACCGGGCGATGGACGTGACGCTTGCCCGTGAGACCGAATTTCTCGGCGCCCGCCTTGGATCGCTGGCAACGATCGGTTCGGCCGGCCCGTTCATCGGTCTCTTCGGCACGGTCGTCGGCATCATGACCTCGTTCCAGGCGATCGCAGGTTCGAAGTCGACCAACCTTGCGGTTGTCGCACCCGGTATCGCCGAAGCGCTGCTTGCCACCGCGATCGGTCTCGTCGCCGCTATTCCGGCGGTTATCGCCTACAACAAGTTCTCTGCCGATGCCGGCAAGCTCTCGGGCCGCATGGAAGGTTTCGCGGATGAATTCTCCGCCATACTTTCGCGCCAGATCGACGAGAAGCTACAGCCGCGCGCTGCCGCTCAGTAACCAACGGAGTATACTGACATGGGTATGGCTGTTGGAGGCAATGACGGCGGGGGCGGCAGACGCCGACGTCGCGGCGGTCGGAACAGGGCCGTAATCTCCGAGATCAACGTGACGCCGCTCGTCGACGTCATGCTCGTGCTTTTGATCATCTTCATGGTCGCGGCACCGATGATGACCGTTGGCGTGCCGATCGACCTGCCGGAGACGCAGGCCAAGGCGCTGAATTCCGAGACGCAGCCGATCACCATCTCCGTCAAGAACGACGGCGAAGTGTTCCTGCAGGAAACGGCGATTCCGGCCGCCGAGATCGCCGCCAAGCTCGAGGCGATCGCCACCACTGGTTACAACGAACGGATCTTCGTGCGCGGCGACGCGACAGCGCCTTACGGCGTCATCGCCGACGTCATGGCCCGTATTCAGGGCGCAGGCTTCAAGAATATCGGCCTCGTGACGCAGCAGAAGAAGGACCAATAGCGTTCAAGATGAAGACCAGCGTCGTCACATCTGCTGTTCTGCACTGCCTGGTGCTTACCTGGGCGATGGTGTCGCTCAGCGCGCCGGAATCCTTCAAGGTGGAGGATTTCGAGGCGATGCCGGTCGATCTGGTGCCGGTGGAATCCATTACCCAGATGCAGCAAGGCGACAAGAAGGCTCCGAAGAAGGAGACTTCCGCACCCGTGCCGACGACACGTCCGCCGATCGCGCAGCCGGCCGAGAACGCCGGCGACAACAATGTCGACCTGAAGACGCCGCCCGTTCCGAACGCCAAGCCCAGCAATAGCGAGGCTGCCGCGGCGAATTCGAGCGACAAGCCGATGCCGAAAACCGATCCAAAGCCGAATGATGTCAAGGATATCGTCAAGGAGGAAACGGAGGTCGAACAGCCGAAGGAGGTCGCTTCCATTCCGCCGCCGAAGCCCGTCGAAGTGACGCCGCCGAAGCCCGAGGAAAAACCGCCGGAAGAGCAGGCCAAGCCGGAGGAGCCGCCGAAGCCCGATGCCGAGGCGCTGCCGGACAATGTGCCGACACCTGTCGCCAAGCCGCAGGTGAAGCCGCCGGAACCGCAGAAGCCGGCCGAAAAGCCGCCGGAAAAGACCCCGGACCAGCCGAAAACCGCCGACACGCCGACCGACAAGAAGAAGGCGGACAAGAAACAGGAAACAGCGAAGTCCGCTTCATCGATGAAGAGCGACTTCAATGCCGACCAGATTTCGATCTTGCTGAACAAGACCGATCCTTCTGCCGGGGGCGCCAAGCGCTCGACGCAGGAAGCATCGCTGGGCGCGAAGAAGAGCAACGGCGGCTCGAAACTCAGCCAGAGCGAAGAAGATGCGATGCGCAGCTTGATCGAGGGCAATTGGCTTGTCACGCCCGGAATGGAAGGCCTTTCCGGCTTGGTTGTTACGGTGCATTTCAAGCTGGGCAGAGACGGCAACATCATTGGTGAGCCGGAGATAGAATCGTCTGGTGGGAGCAGCAGCGATTCGACGCGTCGTGCGCTGGAAAGCGCTGCTTACCGTGCCGTGATGAAATCGGCTCCCTCGTTTTCTTCGACTCTTCCGATGGACAAATATGAAGCTTGGAATGAGGTCGTTCTTAACTTCGATGCGAGCAGCCTGGGAATCTAGATGCCTAGGAGCCGAGCTTCCAAAGATAAATACAATGCTTGGAAGGAAGTTATCTTGCACTGTCCTACTAGCAAACTGAATTCATGAAGTGCTGAAAGGCTTATTTGATATGGTCAAGTGTTCCCTCATCCGCGCTCTGATGGTCATTGCAGGCCTGTTTGGGGTCGCAGCCTTTACGACTCCGGCGAACGCGGTGCTTACCCTCGATCTTCGAAAAGGTAACGTTCAGCCGTTGCCGATCGCGGTGACCGACTTCCAGGGCGATATGGGCGCGCAGGTATCGCAGGTGATCGCCGCCGACTTGCAGCGGTCCGGTCTCTTCGCACCCATCAACAAAACCGCCTTCATCGAGAAGATTTCTAATCCCGACGCTTCGCCGCGCTTCGAGGACTGGAAGGTCATCAATGCACAGGCGCTGGTCACCGGCCGGGTTACCAAGGAAGCGGATGGCCGTCTTCGCGCCGAATTCCGGCTCTGGGACCCGTTCGCCGGGCAGCAGATGACCGGTCAGCAGTTCTATACGCAGCCGGAGAACTGGCGCCGCGTGGCTCACATCATCGCCGACGCGATCTACAAGCAGATCACCGGGGAAGAAGGTTATTTCGATACCCGCGTCGTCTTCGTCTCCGAATCCGGCACCAAGCAGCAGCGCAAACGCCAGCTGGCGATCATGGATCAGGACGGCTTCAACGTGCGTATGCTGACGGATGGCAGCGATCTCGTGCTGACGCCGCGCTTCTCGCCGAGCCGGCAGGAAGTCACCTACATGTCCTTTGCCAACCAGCAGCCGCGGGTCTATCTGCTGCAGCTGGAAACCGGGCAGCGTGAGGTCGTCGGCAATTTTCCCGGCATGACCTTCTCGCCGCGCTTTTCGCCGGATGGCCAAAAGGTGATCATGAGCCTGCAGCAGGACGCCAATTCCAACATCTATACAATGGACCTGCGCTCGCGCACGACGACGCGCCTGACCTCGACGGCTGCGATCGACACTTCGCCGTCCTATTCGCCTGACGGCGCGCGCGTCAGCTTCGAAAGCGACCGCGGCGGAAAACCGCAGATCTATGTGATGAATGCAGATGGCTCGGGCCAGACCCGTATTTCCTTCGGCGACGGTTCCTATTCGACGCCGGTCTGGTCGCCACGAGGCGATCTCATTGCCTTCACCAAACAGGCCGGCGGCAAGTTCTCGATCGGCGTGATGAAACCGGATGGTTCGGGCGAGCGCATTCTGACGACCGGCTTCCATAACGAGGGCCCGACCTGGGCGCCGAACGGACGTGTGCTGATGTTCTTCCGGCAGGCGGCAGGTGCCGGCGGTCCGCAGCTCTATTCGATCGATTTGACCGGCTACAACGAGCAGCTTGTGAAGACGCCGAGCTACGGTTCCGACCCCGCTTGGTCGCCGCTTATGGAGTAGGCAATGCGCTTCTGCCTTCATGTCGTCCCAAAGTCATGGAATCGAGCGACCAAGGGACAAATCAGTAATTCGTTAACCACAATTTTTGAGGGGCGGTTAACCGAGTGCGGTTACTGTCCGGAAACCCTGATGAACCCGCAAGGAGACCGGCCATGAGCCGAATTCATACCCCGGCAATGAGCCGCATGCAGAATTTCGCCCGCAACCCCGTCATGATCGCGCTTGTCGCCGGTCTCGCGCTTGCGAGCTGCGCCAAGAAGCCGCCGAACAGCGCCGGCGATCTCGGCCTCGGCTCCGGCGCGGGTGGCTCCGCAACGCCGGGCTCGGCCCAGGACTTCACGGTCAATGTCGGCGACCGCATCTTCTTCGATACCGACTCCTCGTCGATCCGTGCCGATGCTTCGCAGACGCTCGACCGTCAGGCCCAATGGCTCGGCCGCTACCCGAACTACCAGATCACCGTCGAAGGCCATGCCGACGAACGCGGTACGCGCGAATACAACCTCGCGCTCGGTGCCCGCCGTGCGGCCGCCGCCAAGGATTATCTTGCTTCGCGGGGCGTTCCGGCGCAGCGCCTGAAGACGATTTCCTACGGCAAGGAACGTCCGGTTGCCGTCTGCGACGATATTTCCTGCTGGTCGCAGAACCGCCGCGCAGTCACGGTTCTCGGCGGCGCCGGCATGTAATTGCCGACTTAGTTCGCTTTCGGAAGGCGGTCCCATCAGGGGCCGCCTTTTCTTTTTGACCACACTTTGGCCAGACTCCGTTGCTTTTTGACAGCAATTGGAAAAATCTCCTGCTCGTGTCATCGAGGCGCGAAGAATCACTGGGACAGGACGATACATATGAAGAAACTTGTCGTGGCAGGCATGCTGTGCCTCGCGGCCGTGACCGGGAGCGAGCGGATGGCCTATTCGGCCTCGTTCTTCGGGCTGCATCTCGGCGGTCGATCCGCGGAAAACCCGTCGGCGCTGCCGGTCGTCAAGGTGCAGAGCGGCGATGCCGAGGTCCGCGTGCAGCAGCTCGAAGAGCAACTGCGGCAGCTGAACGGCCGGATCGAGGAGATGAGCTTCCAGCTGCTGCAGATGCAGGAGACGATCCGCAAGCAGCAGGAAGACAATGAATTCCGCTTCCAGCAGTTGGAAAAGACGGGTGCCAGCGGCGGCGGTGCCAAGGCTCCTGTCAAGAAGAGCGAGACCGACGTCGCTCCGGCAGCTTCCGGCGGCGATGACATCGCCAAGGTGATCCAAGCACCGCAGGGAGCCGAAACGGCTCCCTCCACCGACGTGCCTGCCAATAGCGGCCTCGGCCAACCGCCGAAGGAGCTCGGCTCGATCGATTTCGATCAGAAGGGCAATGCGATCGGCGGAAGTGTCGATGAAAATGCGGGGATCGGCTCCGGCCCGGTTCCCAATACCGCTAATCCGCAGCAGACCGCATCGCTCGGTGGTGAAGCGGACCAGTACAAGTCGGCCTATGGTCACGTCTTGTCCGGCGATTACAGCACGGCCGAACAGGAATTCACCCAGTACATCACCCGCTACCCGAGCAGCGCGCGGGCGGCGGACGCCAATTTCTGGCTTGGCGAAGCGCTCTATTCGCAGGGCAAGTACAATGAGGCGGCCAAAACCTTCCTCAATGCACATCAGAAATACGGCACATCAGAAAAGGCGCCTGAAATGCTGTTGAAACTCGGCATGTCGCTTGCTGCGCTCGACAATACCGAGACGGCCTGTGCGACGCTGCGCGAAGTCTCGAAGCGTTATCCCAAGGCTTCGCGTGCCGTCATAAGCAAGGTTGCGAGCGAACAGAAGCGCCTCGCCTGCTAAGGTCTTCCGGCATGTCTCCGGAAGTCCGATCGCCGCAAGAGGCGATCCTCCAGTTTCTCTCGTCCCTTCAAAGCCCTGCACGCATTCTCGTCGCGATATCGGGCGGCAGTGATTCCACCGGCCTGCTTCTCCTCCTCGACGAAGCCGTGAAGGCCGCGCCTCATCTCAAAATATCCCTATGCGCTGCGACCGTCGACCATGCGTTGCGCGCCGGCTCCGCAGACGAGGCGCATACAGCTGCAGCCCTCTGCACATCACGCGGCATTCCCCACACCATCGCGACCTGGCAGGGCGACAAGCCGAGAACCGGCATCATGGCCGCGGCCCGCGAGGCGCGTTACGGCCTTCTGGCCGAAGCGGCGGCAGCGTTTGGCGCCGATCTCATCGTCACCGCCCATACACTCGACGACCAGCGCGAAACACTTGCCATGCGCGGCATGCGAACGGAGCAGGCCTCGACCGGCATTGCCGATGCGGTGCTCTTCAACCGGCATTTTTGGGTCCTGCGGCAGCTTCTCTTTTCCAGCCGGGCGGATATCCGCTCTTTCCTGAAAGAGCGGGGCGTGCCGTGGATCGACGATCCGAGCAATGAGGATGTGAAGTACGAGCGCGTGCGAATCCGCCGGCAGCTGTCGGCCGGTGCGGGTCCGGAGAAAAATATCCGCAGGGCCTGGGAAGAGCGACTGGCGCTTTCGGCCAAGGCCGCGGAATGGCTGGACCGTCATTTCAGGCTTCACGGCGGCCTGCTCGGGCAGGTGATGCCTGACGGGTTGCGGCGGGATCGGGCAGTCCTCGACTATGCGCTCGGCCGTCTGACAGGCGTTTTCGGCGGGCAGCCGTTTGCCCCGGGGAGGGCGCATATGGAGCGTATCCTTGCATTTGCCACCGGCAGCCAGCCGGCACGGATGACCGCCGGCAGGGTGGTGTTCGATCTCAGGCGTGACGGGCTTTATCTCACACGCGAAAGCCGGGGGATTTTGCCGCTGGTGTTGCGGCCGGGAGAGGCGGGTGTTTGGGATGGGAGGTTTTTTGTGCGCAACGGAGTGGCCAGACCAATCGTCGTCGAGGCCGCATCACACTCCCCCTCATTCCTGTCCCTCGGGTCAAGCCCGAGGACAGGAATGAGGGAACATCATTTTGAGCACCTTCCCAAGGCGGCATGGAACCGCGCCATAGCCTCAGCACCGGCTTTATCCGCCGAAGGAGCGCTTTTATCTCAGGAATATGCCCGCATGGTCGACCTCACGCCCTATTTCGCACCGTTCGACCGCTTTTTGACACGATTTGATTTCATCTTTGCCGATAGGCTTTCGGCGGTTTTCGTAACGGCGCCCTATCCGAGGCCTCCTTTAAGAAGTATTGACGGAAAAACCATCTGACCTGGGGGATCGCCTTGGCAATCGCACGGCGCAACCCTATGTTAGAAGCGAATAAGACGGTCGCCATGAGGCGGCTGTTCCAGTGCTGGGGAGTTCAATGAACCCTAACTTACGTAATTTCGCCTTGTGGGCGATCATAGCGCTTCTGCTGATCGCCCTTTTCAGTATGTTCCAGACGGCGCCGGCGCAGACGGGCTCCCGCGAAATCCCTTATTCGCAGTTTCTGCGTGAGGTCGATGCGGGCCGCGTGAAGGAAGTCGTGGTCACGGGGAACCGTCTCTCCGGAAGCTATGTTGAAAATGGCACCACCTTCCAGACCTATTCGCCCGTAATCGACGACAGCTTGCTTGATCGCCTGCAGTCTAAGAACGTCCTGGTTTCGGCCCGTCCTGAAACGGACGGTTCATCGGGTTTCCTCAGCTATCTCGGCACGCTTTTGCCGATGCTTCTGATTCTGGGCGTCTGGCTGTTCTTCATGCGGCAGATGCAGGGCGGCTCGCGCGGCGCGATGGGCTTCGGCAAGTCGAAGGCCAAACTGCTCACCGAAGCGCATGGCCGTGTGACCTTCGACGACGTCGCCGGTGTCGACGAAGCCAAGCAGGATCTCGAAGAAATCGTCGAATTCCTGCGCGATCCGCAGAAGTTCCAGCGTCTCGGCGGCAAGATCCCGCGCGGCGTGCTGCTCGTCGGTCCTCCGGGCACCGGTAAGACGCTGCTCGCCCGCTCGGTTGCCGGCGAAGCCAACGTGCCGTTCTTCACCATTTCAGGTTCCGACTTCGTCGAAATGTTCGTTGGCGTCGGCGCCAGCCGTGTACGAGACATGTTCGAGCAGGCGAAGAAGAATGCGCCCTGCATCATCTTCATCGACGAAATCGATGCCGTCGGCCGTCATCGCGGCGCCGGTCTCGGCGGCGGCAATGACGAACGCGAGCAGACGCTCAACCAGCTGCTGGTCGAGATGGACGGCTTCGAGGCAAATGAAGGCGTGATCCTGATTGCCGCCACCAACCGCCCTGACGTCCTCGACCCGGCGCTGCTGCGTCCCGGCCGTTTCGACCGTCAGGTCGTCGTGCCGAACCCAGACATCGTCGGTCGCGAGCGCATCCTCAAGGTACATGCCCGCAACGTTCCGCTGGCACCCAATGTCGATCTCAAGATTCTTGCCCGCGGCACGCCCGGGTTTTCCGGCGCCGACCTGATGAACCTCGTCAACGAAGCCGCACTCATGGCCGCCCGCCGCAACAAGCGCGTCGTAACCATGCAGGAATTCGAAGACGCCAAGGACAAGATCATGATGGGCGCCGAGCGCCGTTCCTCGGCAATGACCGAGGCGGAGAAGAAGCTCACCGCTTACCATGAGGCCGGACACGCCATTACCGCGCTCAATGTCGCGGTCGCCGATCCGCTGCACAAGGCGACGATCATTCCGCGCGGCCGTGCACTCGGCATGGTCATGCAGCTTCCCGAGGGCGACCGCTACTCGATGAGCTACAAGTGGATGGTTTCGCGTCTTTGCATCATGATGGGTGGCCGCGTCGCCGAAGAGCTTACCTTCGGCAAGGAGAACATCACGTCAGGTGCCTCCTCCGACATCGAACAGGCGACCAAGCTTGCCCGCGCGATGGTCACGCAATGGGGATTCTCTGACCAGCTCGGTCAGGTCGCTTATGGCGAGAACCAGCAGGAAGTCTTCCTCGGCCACTCGGTTTCGCAGTCGAAGAACGTTTCGGAAGCAACCGCGCAGAAGATCGACAATGAAGTGCGCCGCCTAATCGACGAAGCCTATACCCAGGCCCGTACGATCCTAACAGAAAAGCACGACGAATTCGTTGCTCTTGCCGAAGGTCTGCTCGAATACGAGACGCTGACCGGCGAAGAAATCAAAGCGTTGATCCGCGGTGAGAAGCCGTCTCGCGATCTTGGCGATGATTCACCGCCAAGCCGCTCGGCTGTTCCGAAGGCCGGCGCACGGCCTGCCACCAAGGGTGATGAGCCCGAAGGCGGCCTTGAACCGCAGCCGCATTGAGCGGCTAGCACCATCTTGAACAGGGCCGGATTTCCCAAACGGGAGACCCGGCCTTTTCCATTGGTAACGGGATATAATCATTTTTCTTGCTAATTTACGTGCTGATAGCCTCATTTTGTGGCATTCCGCTGAATTGAGGCAAGCGTGAATCACGCTCCTGAATGAACGACATTCCATGGAAGCCGGATTCGCTTGGAACGGTGCGCTGCCTTGACTGGCGCGCGGAAAAACGCAGGAGTGCAGATGAAAAGACGCTATTTCGGTACGGACGGCATTCGTGGCCAATCCAACGTCTTCCCGATGACGCCAGATCTCGCTATGCGGGTCGGCATTGCCGCCGGCACGATCTTCCGCCGCGGCAACCATCGCCACCGTGTCGTCATCGGCAAGGATACGCGTCTTTCCGGTTATATGCTTGAGAACGCCATGGTCGCGGGCTTCACGGCTGCCGGTCTCGATGCCTTTATTCTCGGCCCGATTCCGACACCGGCCGTCGCCATGCTGACGCGCTCGCTGCGCTGCGATATCGGCGTGATGATCTCGGCCTCGCACAATCCTTACGAGGATAACGGCATCAAGCTCTTCGGTCCGGATGGTTACAAGCTTTCCGACGACCTCGAAGCCGAGATCGAGGACCTGCTGGAAAAGGACCTGAACGCCCAGCTCGCCAAATCCGACGATATCGGCCGCGCCAAGCGCGTCGACGGCGTGCATGACCGCTATATCGAACATGCCAAGCGCACGCTGCCACGCGACGTGACGCTGCAGGGCCTGAGGATCGCGATCGACTGCGCCAATGGTGCTGCCTACAAGGTGGCGCCCGCCGTGCTCTGGGAGCTCGGTGCCGAGGTCGTCACCATCGGCAACGAGCCGAACGGCACCAACATCAATCTCAATTGTGGCTCCACCAGCCCGGTCGCTCTGCAGAAGAAGGTCGACGAGGTGCGCGCCGATATCGGCATCGCGCTCGACGGCGATGCGGACCGCGTCATCATCGTCGACGAAAACGGTTCGATCGTCGACGGCGACCAACTGATGGCCGTCATCGCTGAGAGCTGGGCCGAGAGCCAGCAACTGCGCGGCAACGGCATCGTCGCCACGGTGATGTCCAATCTCGGCCTCGAGCGCTTCCTCGACGAGCGCGGTATGGCGCTTGCCCGCACGCGGGTCGGCGATCGTTACGTCGTCGAGCATATGCGCCAGCACAATTACAATGTCGGCGGCGAGCAGTCGGGCCACATCGTGCTTTCGGACTACGGTACGACGGGTGATGGTCTGGTCGCAGCGCTGCAGATCCTGGCCGCGGTCAAGCGCACCGGCCGGACCGTCAGCGAGGTCTGCCGCCGCTTCGAGCCGGTGCCGCAGCTCCTGCGCAATGTCCGCATCAGCGGCGGCAAGCCGCTGGAGGATATCCAGGTGCAGAAGGCGATCGCCGATGCCGAAGCCGAACTCGCCAAAAACGGCCGCCTCGTCATTCGCCCCTCGGGCACCGAGCCACTGATCCGCGTCATGGCCGAGGGCGACGACCGCGCTCAGATCGAGCGCATCGTCAACGAGCTGATCGGCACGATCTCGAACGTTCGAACCGCCGCCTGATTCTTTGTGGACATATCGGGCTCGACGGCAAGCTTGGCGACATGGTTGGGCCGATGCTCGGAGAATGGGCGACGAGTGCGCAACCCAGCCAAATCGTCTCGTCAGATCACTTCAGAGACTTTTACTGCGGCAATCCATGTTTCCTCTACCGGAAGCTTCAAGATCTCCGGTAAATAATCGTGGTTAAGTAGCTTTTAACGTTTCCCATTCATTATCCATCCGAAGCGTATCGGTTTGGCAGCGACTTGAGCCTGCCGACTCAACGAATTTTGGAGTGGGATCCATGAAAAGAAGCTTGTCCGGCATCTTCGCCGCATTATTGATCGCGACAAACGCCTATTCCGCCGACCTCGCCCCTGCCGAGCCTATCCCGGAACAGCCGCCCGAAGTGACGGTCAGCGAAGCGACCGGCTGGTATCTGCGCGGCGATGTCGGTTATGCCTTCACCGATCTGCGCGGCGCACGCTATTTCCAGGGCAGCAATGCCAGCGAGGTCGATTTCGACCGTGCCGACCTGGACGATGCATGGACGGTCGGCGGCGGTGTCGGTTATCAGATCAACAGCTATCTGCGCACCGATCTGACGTTCGACTATCTGACGCAGGCTGATTTCAAGGGCTCGACGGTCGGGCAGTGCGGCTTCCCCTTGGTGGATTGCACTTCCAGCGACCGCTCTTCGCTGACTGCCTACACGCTGCTCGCCAACGCTTACGTCGATTTTGGCACCTATGGTTACGTCACGCCTTATGTCGGTGCCGGTATCGGCGGTTCCTATGTGAAGTGGAAGAACCTGCGTAACGTCGCCTGCGCCGATGACGGCAGCTTCTGCGACGACCAGGTCACCCATGGCGGCAAGGGCAACTGGCGCTTCACCTACGCTCTCATGGCCGGCGCCTCGATCGACGTCACCTGCAACGTCAAGGCCGATGTCGGCTACCGCTACCTGCATATCGACGGCGGCAACATGTTCGGTTATGCCGAAAACGGCGGCCCCGGCCGCGACAAGGGTCTCAGCGTCCACGAAGCCCGCGTCGGCGCCCGCTATCTGTTCGGCGGCTGCGCCCAGGCGAGCTATGAACCTCCGCCGGAAATCCCGCTGCAGCCGGCGGTCTACAAGTAAGCGCAATTCGCCTAGATCAGAGAGCCGCCCATCCGGGCGGCTTTTTGCTGCGTCAAGCGTGTCTGCGTCAAAATATCCTCTCTCTGCGACACTTCTATCTTGACTATGACGCCTGCTACCCATAGACACGGCGGCGGGACACCCTTCCCCAACGAAGGGCTTTCTATCTGAGAGGATAGCATCATGGCGAAGACCGCAAAGCCGGACATCCGTCCGCACAATACTCATTTTTCGTCTGGCCCTTGCTCGAAGCGCCCCGGTTGGTCGCTCGACGCCCTTTCCGACGCGGCTCTTGGCCGTTCGCATCGCGCGAAGGTCGGCAAGGCCAAGCTCAAGCAGGCCATCGACCTTACCCGTGAAATTCTCGACGTGCCGGCGGATTACCGCATCGGCATCGTTCCGGCGTCCGATACGGGTGCCGTCGAAATGGCGCTCTGGTCGCTGCTCGGCGAACGCGGCGTCGACATGCTCACCTGGGAAAGCTTCGGCGCCGGCTGGGTCACCGATGTCGTCAAGCAGCTGAAGCTCAAGGACGTGCGCAAGCTCGAGGCTGGTTACGGCGAGCTTCCCGATCTCTCCGCCGTCGATTTCGATCGCGATGTGGTCTTCACCTGGAACGGCACTACTTCGGGCGTGCGCGTGCCTAACGCCGATTTCATCTCTGCCGACCGCAAGGGCCTGACGATCTGCGACGCCACTTCGGCCGCTTTCGCGCAGGAACTCGATTTCGCCAAGCTCGATGTCGTCACCTTCTCCTGGCAGAAGGTTCTGGGCGGCGAGGGCGCCCACGGCGTCATCATCCTTTCGCCGCGCGCCGTCGAGCGTCTGGTCACCTATACGCCGGCATGGCCGCTGCCGAAGATCTTCCGCATGACCTCTGGCGGCAAGCTGACCGAAGGCATCTTCCAGGGCGAAACGATCAACACGCCGTCGATGCTCTGCGTCGAGGACTATATCGACGCGCTTGTCTGGGCCAAGGGCCTTGGCGGCCTCAAGGCACTGATTGCGCGCGCCGATGCCAATGCCAAGGTCATTCATGACTTCGTCGCGGCAAACGACTGGATTGCCAATCTCGCCGTCAAGGCGGAAACGGCCTCCAACACCTCGGTCTGCCTGAAGATCGTCGACAAGGATATCGCAGCGCTCGACGACGACGGTCAGGCGAATTTCGCCAAGGGGCTGGTCGGCCTGCTCGAAAAGGAAGGCGTCGCCTATGACGTCGGCCATTACCGCGACGCGCCGTCCGGCCTGCGTATCTGGGCCGGCGCTACGATCGAGGCATCCGACATGCAGAAGCTGATGCCCTGGCTTTCCTGGGCCTTCGAAACGCAGAAGGCGCAGCTCGGCCAGGCTGCCGCCTGACGTGATCGCATCCGGCTCCGCCCCAGGGCGGAGCCCAGCATTCTAATTTCATCCATCGCTGAACACTTTTGAAGGAGGCCACAATGGCACCTCGCGTTCTCGTATCCGACGAATTGTCGGAAACCGCCGTCCAGATCTTCCGCGACCGCGGCGTCGAAGTCGATTTCGAACCGCAGCTCGGCAAGGATAAGGACCGTCTGCTCGAAGTCATCGGCAAGTATGATGGTCTGGCCATCCGCTCCGCCACCAAGGTGACGGAAAAGATCATCCAGGGGGCGACGAACCTCAAGGTCGTTGGCCGCGCTGGCATCGGCGTCGACAATGTCGATATCCCGGCTGCCTCGCGCCGCGGCATCATCGTCATGAACACGCCCTTCGGCAACTCGATTACGACAGCCGAACACGCGATTGCGCTGATGTTTGCCGTCGCTCGCCAGCTTCCGGCAGCCGATACCTCGACGCAGGCCGGCAAATGGGAAAAGTCGAAGTTCATGGGCGTCGAGATCACCGGCAAGACGCTCGGCGTCATCGGTGCCGGCAATATCGGCTCGATCGTCTGCGCCCGTGCCATCGGCCTGAAGATGCATGTCGTCGCCTATGACCCGTTCCTCTCCAAGGAGCGCGCCGAGGAGATGGGCGTCACCAAGGTCGAGCTGGAGGAGCTTTTCGCCCGCGCCGACTTCATCACGCTGCATGTGCCGATGACCGACAAGACGCGCGGCATCCTCAACAAGGAAGCGCTGGCAAAGACTAAGCCGGGGGTGCGTATCATCAACTGCGCCCGTGGCGGCCTGGTCGATGAAGCAGCGCTTGCCGAAGCCATCAAGTCCGGCCATGTCGCCGGTGCCGCCTTCGACGTGTTCGAGGTCGAGCCCGCCAAGGAAAGCCCGCTCTTCGGCCTGCCGAACGTCGTCTGCACGCCACATCTCGGCGCCTCGACGACCGAGGCTCAGGAAAACGTCGCCCTGCAGGTGGCCGAACAGATGGCGGATTACCTCGTCAAGGGTGCGGTCTCCAACGCCATCAACATGCCGTCGATCACCGCTGAGGAAGCGCCGATCCTGAAGCCCTTCATCCGCCTTGCCGACGTTCTCGGCGCCTTCGTCGGGCAAGTCACCGAAGAGCCGATCAAGGAAATCGAGATCCTCTACGACGGCATCACCGCCAACATGAACACACGGGCGCTGACGAGTGCGGTGCTTGCCGGTCTCATCCGCCCACAGGTCGCCGACGTCAACATGGTTTCGGCGCCAATCATGGTCAAGGAAAAAGGCGTCGTGCTTTCCGAGGTCAAGCGCGACAAGACCGGTGTCTTCGATGGCTATATCAAGCTGACGGTGACGACCGAAAGCATGACGCGTTCGGTCGCCGGCACCGTGTTTTCGGATGGCAAGCCGCGGTTCATCCAGATCAAGGGCATCAACCTCGATGCCGATGTCGGCTCGCACATGATCTATATCACCAATACCGACGTCCCCGGCATGATCGGCTTCATCGGCACGACGCTTGGCGGTGCCGGCGTCAACATCGCAAACTTCCAGCTCGGGCGTGACAAGCAGGGCGGTGACGCCATCGCGCTGCTCTATGTCGATGGCAAGGTTGAAGACGCCGTGCTTGCGCAGTTGACGGCCAACCAGGCGATCCGCCAGGCAAAGCTGCTCACCTTCAACATCGACTGAGTTCGCCCTCCCAAGGCAAGACACGGAAAACCCGGCGCATAAATCGCGCCGGGTTTTCCTTATCAGGAACGGATGAGGCTTAGTGGTACCGGCGACGGCGGACGATCCTGCCGAGACGGGCGGCATCGTCTTCAGCCTTGGTGCGATGAAGGAAAGCGAGCCGGCTGCCGTCAAAACCCTGGAAGAATTCGTCCCAGGAAATTTCTTCCTGCGATTCCGAGGAAAAATCGACGCGGACGGTTTCGCTGTCCGGTGCGTTCTTGATACGGGCGGGATGGCCGCCGCGTTCTTCGATCCAATGTCTGATCCTGCTGTAATCCGTCGTTGCGCCCAACCTGCCCATGAAATCCTCCTCAGCAACGCAATTGCAACTTAGATCATCTGCAACGCACGATCGGCGGAATTGTTCCGGTTCATTCAAGTAAGTTTATCGAAGGCGGAAACCGCGATGGTAAACCCTCGGCTTTGCACATGCTGCAGGCGGAAGCCCAAAGTTTAAGTCTAGTATGATTCTGATTTTATTTAATTTTTCCTGGTATGCGCTTGGCATCGGCATCAACCGCGTGCGAATTCCATGGCCCCCTTGCAGAAGACCGAGCAGATCGAAGTACTGAACGACGACTTCCGGTCATTGTTTGCAACGCATCCGTCGCCGATGTGGGTCTACGATCCGATATCGCTGCATTTTCTCAGCGTCAACGAGGCGGCGGCAGCACTCTACGGCTACGGCGCAGACGAGTACCGGCACATGACGGTGCTCGATATCCGCCCCCAGCATGAGCGGGAGCGGATGATCGACGCCGTCAATGGCCGTACCGACATGGAAAAGGCAGAGCGTTTGGCTCACCTCAAGGCGAGCGGCGAGACCTTTGACGTGCTGACCTATGGCCGCGAAGTGCGTTTCGAGGGCCGAGCCGCGATCCTGGCGATCGTGCAGGACCGCACCGAGGTCAACGCAGCCAGACGTCAGATCAGCGATACGCGCTCGCTTCTCGACAGCATCGTCGACAACTTGCCGGTCGGCGTTTTTGTCAAGGACATGGAAGCGGACGGGCTTTACCTTCTTTTCAACGAGGCCTGCGGTGAAATTGTCGGCATGAGGGCGCAGGAGGTGGTCGGCCGAACCGACCGGGCGCTGTTTCCCGCCGGTCAGACAGATGCCTTTCGCGAGCAGGATCGCCGGGCCTTCGACGCCGATACGACGATCAGCTTCGAGGAGACTATGCTGCGCGCCGATGGCGTGCCACGCATCCTGCGCACCGTCAAACGCGCCTTGCCGACGCCGGAGGGCCGTGCACCGCGCTACCTGCTCGGCATCTCGCAGGACGTGACGGAGGAGCGCGCCGTCGAGGCAAAGCTTGCCCATCTTGCCATGCATGATTCCCTGACCGGCCTGCCGAACCGGGCAGCCTTTTCCAATCATATCAGCCAGCGCGCGGTCGAAGCGACCGCCGACAGCCCGATCGCGCTGCTCTATATCGACGTCGATCATTTCACGCTTATCAACGACAGCAAGGGACATGCCGCCGGCGACGCGCTGCTTTGCCAAGTGTCGGAGCGGCTGCTGCGGCTGGCTGAGGAGGGCGATCTTGTCGCCCGTCTCGGCGGCGATGAATTCGCCATCGTGCTGGAGCTCGGCGAACCGGAGCGGGCCGGGCGTTTCGCGCAAGGGCTGTTGCAGACGCTTGCCGGCGCCTTCGATCTCGATGGCGTCCGGGAGCATGTCACCTGTAGCGTCGGTATCGCCCTGGCGCCCGCTCATGCCCGCGATGCAGACGTGCTGATGCGACACGCGGATCTGGCGCTCTATGCCGCCAAGGAGAACGGGCGTTCGACCTATCGTTTCTACGAGACGGAGATGCGGCTTGCCGCCGAGCGCCGGCATATGATGACCGCCGAGCTGTGGGAGGCGCTGGAGAAGCGCCAGTTCGAGCTGTACTACCAGCCGATCGTACAGCTCGACAATGACGACATCGCCGGCTTCGAGGCACTGATCCGCTGGCGCCACCCCAAGCGTGGGTTGGTTGCGCCGATGGAATTCATTCCGATCGCCGAGGAGACCGGCCTCATCGTGCCGATCGGCGACTGGGTGATCCGGGAAGCCTGCCGCGCGGCAGCCGGCTGGCCGACCCATTTGAGGATCGCCGTCAATCTCTCCGTCAGCCAGTTTCGACATGCAAGCCTGCTTTCGACAGTGGTCGCGGCGCTCAACGAAACGGGCCTCAATGCCGACCGGCTTGAAATCGAAATCACCGAGTCCGTGTTCCTGGCTGATGCCGATCAAAGCCTGCCGCTGCTGCGCGCACTGAAAGAGCTTGGCGTACGCATCGTCATCGACGATTTCGGCACCGGTTATTCGTCGCTGAGCTATCTCAGGTCGTTTCCGTTCGACAAGATCAAGCTCGACCGCAGCTTCGTTTCGGGCATTGAGACGGATGCCGGCAATCTCGCCATCGTCCGCGCCGTCGTCGGTATCGGTTCCGGCTTCAACGCGACGACGCTGGCCGAAGGGATCGAGACGGAAGAGCAGTTGCAGAAACTGCGCGCCGAAGGTTTCAGTGAGGTGCAGGGTTATCTGTTGGGCCGGCCGATGCCGCAGCACGACGCCGAGGTGCTGATCCACGGCCGCGCGCTGAGGGCCGCTTCGTCACGTTCATGATTTCCAAGCAGGCTTCGATGACGCCGCGACATTTGCAAATCTCGCCGCGCTCGATAGGGCGTGGTTCAGCGTCTGCGTGAATAGTTAAGTGATGACTTGACAATTGAACGTCACGACGCAATACTCAAGCCCATGCTTAACTATTCGACCATTGACGATATTCTGAAAGCCCTCGTCGAGCCGACGCGGCGGCAGATCGTCGAGCGGCTGAGCCGTGGCCCGGCCAGTGTCAGCGAGCTGGCGCAACCCTTCGACATGTCGCTTGCGGCGATCGTCCAGCATTTACAGGTGCTGGAGGAAAGCGGCCTGATCCGCAGCGAGAAGATCGGACGGGTTCGCACCTGCCGCATCGAGCCATCCGGCCTCGATCGGATCGCCGGCTGGGTGGCCGAGCGCAGAAGCCTGATGGAGCGGCGGTTCGATCGCCTGGGCGACATGCTTTCACAGCCGGCCGTAAATAACCAACGAGAGGGAAAAGAGTGATGACCGAGCAGTCCACGCAATCGACGGCCGCCGAACCAGCCGTTTCCCACGCCACCTTCGCCGTGGAGCGTGCCTATCCCGTGCCACCTGAGCGCGTCTTCTTCGCATTTGCTGATCTTGACAGCAAGCGGCGCTGGTTCGCCGAAGGCGAAGGGTGGGAGGTGCTGGAATTCACCTCGGATTTCAGTGTCGGCGGCGCCGAGTTTTCGCGCTTCCGCTTCGGTGATGGACCGGAGATCACCAACGACACGCAATACCAGAATATCGTGCCGGACGAGCGCATCGTCATCTCCTACCGGATGGCAGTGGGCGGAGTGCCGATCTCGGTCTCGCTGGCGACCATCGAATTCAGTCCCTCCGGCAGGGGCACAGTCATGACCTATACGGAGCAAGGCGTCTATTTCGACGATGCCTCGGCGGGCGCCAACCGCGAAATCGGCTGCCGCGAGCTGATGGAGGCCCTAGCAAGGGAACTTGATGTGGCCGCCTGAGAAGCAGGCATGCGGCCGGATGCCATCAAGCATTCGTCATTTTGAGAAAGGCGGGCGAAGCCGCATAATTGTCGTGGGCTGGATAGGAGGATGTGTATGAAACACTTTTCATTCTCGACGATCGGACTGGCGTTCGTAACCGCCATCATCGCCAATCCGAGCATCGCATTCGCCTGCAACAAGCTGATCGGCACCTGAGCCGCACCCCCGCTCCAAGGCGCGGCTTCGGCTGCGCCTTCTCTTCAGGCGGGAATGCGAAATATCGGTACCCGAAGGCTGCCCCTTGCGTCCACGGACAATCCTTTCTATATCGGTCCTTCATCGAGAGACGGCGGCCGATCCCGCCGAATATCGGCAAATCCGCCGCAATTGCAGCGCAAGGGCGGATCGTGACCCAAGCAGAATTTGGCACCACCGTTGAACACACTGGATTTTGACAAGCAGCCGGAAGATACCCGTGTCGTCGTCGCCATGTCGGGCGGCGTCGATTCATCGGTCGTCGCCGGCCTTCTCAAACGCCAGGGTTACGACGTGCTCGGCATTACGCTGCAGCTTTATGATCATGGCGCCGCCGTTCACCGCGCCGGTTCCTGCTGCGCCGGCCAGGATATCGACGATGCGCGTCGCGTCTGCGAAACGCTCGGCATTCCGCATTACGTGCTCGATTACGAAAAGCGCTTTCGCGAGACGGTGATCAATCCCTTCGCCGAAAGCTATGTGGCGGGCGAAACGCCGATTCCTTGCGTTTCCTGCAACCAGACCGTCAAGTTCGCCGATCTTCTGGCAACCGCCAAGGAGCTTGGCGCCGATGCGCTGGCGACCGGCCACTATATCCGCTCGGGCCTGAACCCTTCGCCCGAAAATCCCGGCCGCCGCGCGCTTTTCCGCCCGGCCGACGCCGATCGTGACCAGAGCTATTTCCTGTTCGCCACGACCCAGGAACAGATCGACTACCTCCGCTTTCCCTTGGGCGGCCTGCCGAAGGCCGAGACCCGCAGGCTCGCCGAAGAAATGGGCCTCGTCGTCGCCAAGAAGGCCGACAGCCAGGACATCTGCTTCGTGCCGCAGGGCAAATATTCCGACATCATCACCAAGCTGAAGCCGAATGCGGCACTCGCCGGTGAAATCGTCCATCTCGACGGCCGCGTGCTCGGAAGCCATGAGGGCATCCTGCACTTCACGATCGGCCAACGCCGCGGCATCGGCATCGCCACCGGCGAGCCGCTCTACGTGGTCTTTCTCGACGCCCGTTCGCGCCGCGTCATCGTCGGGCCGAAAGAGGCGCTGGAAACGCACCGCGTCTACCTGCGCGACGTCAATTGGCTGGGCGACGAGACGCTTGCGCAAGCCGCCTCCGGTAAAGGCTTCGCCTGTTACGCCAAGGTTCGCTCGACACGGGCGCCGGCACCCGCCGTGCTGCATATCAATGCGAACGGCACTTATGTCGACCTCACAGTCGGTGAGGCGGGTATCGCCCCCGGCCAGGCCTGCGCGCTTTATTCCGCACCCGGCGACAACGCCCGCGTTTTCGGCGGGGGTTTCATCGAGCGCTCCGAACGCGAACCTTCGGCGGAAGCTTCGCTGAAGGCCCTCTTGACCAGCCCCGTCGCCGCCTGAAACCGATAGGGAACAACAGGTGGTAAACCCACCGTTTTTCTCGATCATGCGCTTGACACAAAGCCGAAGCGCACCTTATAAGCCGCTCATCCCACGAGCCCGCTGCGCTTCGCGAGCAGGTGTCGTTTGGCCAGTGGCGGAGTAGCTCAGTAGGTCAGAGCAGAGGAATCATAATCCTTGTGTCGGGGGTTCAAATCCCTCCTCCGCTACCAGTCTTATCACGGACATTTCGACAGGCTGGACAGGAGCGCTTTGCTCGGTCTCGTTTTGGTCTCAGCTTTCCGGCGCGGGAAACCCCGCGCCGTCCAGGCACCAGTCAAACGATGAAATGAAAATCGTCGTATCGCGCACCATAATAATCCGGACCGCTCGTTTCTGTAATGACGGGCTCGGTGTCGAGCACAAGATAGTCGATTTTGCCCCAGGCGCTGAGATCGATCACTTGTGGTGCGTCCATGCTGTCGGCGGTCACGTTAACCGTGGTCGAGAACACGATATTGCCATTGAGATGACCTTCGATCGTCAGAACGTTGTCATAGTCCGACGTGCCGTTTGCGACGCTGAATTGCTCGATCTGGAAGGTTCCGCCATCGGCGGATAGAATGGGTGTCCAGAACACGCCGCCCGACAGAACATGGTTGCCGTCGGCTTCTTTCTGAACCGTGGCGTCGTCACCATCTCGCCAGGCGCCCCAATCGAAGCCTTTATAGCCGGTCGGGAAGTCGTATTTGCCGACATCCTCAAAATTGACGAATACGTCGCCACGTTCCGGCAAGTCGACAGCGATATTGAGCAAGCCGAAGTCCGTGGCGCCTTTGCCATCGGAAATCTTGAAATTGAACTGGTCGACGAGTTGATCCCCTGGGCCGAGCGCTGATACCACCGGGTTGGAATGATCGAGCGCATAAGTGTAACCACCGTCGGAATAGACAGTCAGCGTGCCGTATTTCCCCTCGATCGTCGTGCTCGTGGCGGGCCCGTTCGGATCGGCGGGTTGGGGAATTCGTTGTCCATTGACGAAGTTCAGGCGCACCCGATCTCCATCGACATCGGTGGAACTGGTATTTTCGAGGATGTCGCCACTGATCGGATCGTTGATATCGAAAACAGGCAAGTATACGTCAACTGCGACCGGCTTGTGGTTTGCCATTTCTACCTCCCTTGTGATGTTGTGTTCGACTATGCAACCCTGTCGGGTGGCTTGGCAATGTAAATTGCCGGAGCATGAGATTAATTCGTCTACTCCAGCCGGCAAATTCGACTGGCTGCAGCTCCCGGCACCAAATAAAGAAGGCGGCGATGACGTCGGTCCTGCTCGTAATTCAAGTGTTGGTGCTGCTGCGGTCTCGTCGGCCGTGGCAGAAGCATTCCTGGCGGGAAATAATGACCGGCCAACAATGACGTCGTCATGACGATATACCGAATGAGTTGCTGACGTACGAAGCGCAACCTTTGTGACGGAACGAGGGAATAACCGGGAGGGCCTACGGTTCTGCGATCGTCTCATTAGTGCAGCCCGCCGACCACGAGCAATGTCTCGACAGCATCATGAGCGCTGAAGAGACTTTCCAATGTTCCCGTCCAGGCCAGTCTGCCTCGCTCGAGAATGACGACCTGATCGGCGAAATCGAGCGCGCTCCGGATGCCTTCAAAACGCAGACCTCTATGGCTCGCGCACCAGTCTCAAATCTTCATATCAGAATGGCAATCCCACATAGTTCTCCGCGAGCGCCGTCGAGGCGGCGCGGGAATGAGTGAGATAATCGAGTTCCGCCTCCTGGATCTTCTGGTCGAAATCGCCGGTATCGGGAAAACGATGCATCATCGTCGTCATCCACCAGGAAAACCGCACGGCTTTCCACACACGGGCGAGTGCTTTCTGCGAGTAGGCGTCGATGCCGTCATCCGAGCCTTCGCGATAATGCTCGATCAGCCCGGAGAATAGATAATGGACGTCGCTGGCTGCAAGGTTCAGCCCCTTGGCGCCGGTCGGCGGAACGATATGGGCGGCGTCGCCGACCAGGAAAAGCCGGCCGAAACGCATCGGCTCGGCAACGAAAGAGCGTAAAGGAGCGATTGATTTCTCGAAGGACGGCGCAGTCGTCAACGCCTCGGCGTGATGCGCCGGCAGGCGCCGTCTCAACTCGTCCCAGAAGCGGTCGTCGCTCCAGTCTTCCGCCTTCTCGTCGCGCGAGCATTGGATATAATAGCGGCTGCGCGTGGCCGAGCGCATCGAACAGAGCGCGAAGCCCCTTGGATGGTTGGCGTAGATCAGCTCATGGCTGACAGGCGCCACGTCGGCAAGAACGCCCAACCAGCCGAAGGGATAGACCTTCTCGAAACGCCGGATCGCCCGTTCGGGGACGGCCTTGCGGCTGGCGCCGTGAAAGCCGTCACAGCCGGCGATGAAGTCGCAATCGATGCGCCCGGCAGCGCCGTCCTTTGTGTAGGTGAGGAAGGGAGCGCGGCCGTCGAAATCATGCGGCGCGACATCGGCGGCATCGTAGATCGACAGGGCGCCGCTTGCTTCGCGCCGCTCCATGAGATCGCGCGTCACCTCGGTCTGACCGTAGACCGTCACGCGCCGGCCGCCTGTCAGTTCATGCAGGTCGATGCGATGGTCGCGTCCGTCGAAGGCGAGTGAGAAACCGTCATGCGGCAGGCCTTCGGCATGCAGCCTCGCTGCCGCTTTGGCTTGATCCAGCAGTCCGACGGTGCCTTCCTCCAGAACGCCGGCGCGAACCCGGCCGAGGATGTAATCCTTGTTCACGCGATCGAGAATGACATTGTCGATGCCGGCCTCGGTCAGAAGCTGACCGAGCAGCAGGCCGGATGGCCCCGAGCCGATGATGGCGACCTTGGTTCGCAAATGCGTCCTCCCTGCATTTTTGCGTTTTGCCAGATTCTGCCCCGTCGCCCTTGCTGCAGCAATGGACATCCCGGCCTTAAAATTGCACTAATCGAACATTAGTGCGGGAGAGCCCGATGAGCAGACATGTCCCGACCTACGAGCTCTACGGTGAGAATACTGGGCGAGAGCCGGATTTTTGGTTGCATTGCGAAACAGTTCGCTCCCGCAGCAGCTTGCATCAATGGGAAATACGCCCGCACCGTCACGAGAGTTTCTTTCAGATATTGTACATCAAAGCGGGTTCCGGCGATGCGATCTTCGGCGAGGAGAGGCATGCCATCCGGCCGCCGGCAATCGTCACCGTGCCGCCCGGGCTCAATCACGGCTTTCGGTTTTCACGCGATATCGACGGCATTGTGATCACCCTATTGCGATCCCATCTCAGCCATCTGCCCGGCGAGCGGAGCCAGCTCGGCGAATGGCTGGCGACGCCGCATCTGACGCCCCTCGATCCTGATAATGCCGAAGCTGTGTATGTCATGCAGACGGTGCGGCGACTGGGCGACGAATTCGAAAATCGCCGCAGCGGCCGCAACGAGACGCTGGGCGCCTACGTGGCTCTGGTGCTGCGGCTGACGGCGAGGATTTCACAGGAGGGAAACAGTGACGAACTTGCGTCGAATGAGAACGAGCGGCGCATGGAAAAGCTAAACGAGCTTCTTCAGCAGCATTTTCGATCGCACAAGCCCGCTTCCTTCTACGCCAGAGAACTCGGAGTTTCGCCGACACATCTCACCCGGATCGTCCGGTCGATGACTGGCAGCACCCCGCACGCTTTGATCGCCGGCAAACTCGTCGACGAGGCGAAACGCCAGCTCGTTTTCACGCTTGGCAGCGTTCAGGAAATCGGATTTCGGCTCGGCTTTGCCGACCCCGCCTATTTCTCGCGCTTCTTCCTGAAATATACGGGAGAAACGCCGCGGGTCTGGCGCATGAGGGAGAAGGTTCGGCTTGAACGCGCGTAGGGTTTCGGCATTCGGCTACGCAATCGCAGGTCTCGGAATCATTGACGGCATCGTCGAGGGTGATTGCGCGGGTGAAACAGTTGCCGCCGTGCACGACGCGGTGGCCGGCGGCGCGGGTGGCGGCCATGTCGAAATGATCGCCGAGATGCGCAAAGGTCTCATCGATGACGCCGTGCAGGTCTTTCATCACCTCGGCCTTCAACGGCATGTCGAATGTCTGCGATCCCCGGTTTAGTCCGAGTAAGAGCGGCTCGGCGCGGAAATCGATCACGCCCTTGCCGAGGCGCCCCGCTTTGGCGCCATCAATCGCGAAGATATCGATCTTGCTGGGATTGTGACGCCGCATGTTCATGGACGCGCCGGCCGGATATCGGTGACGGTCTATCGTCCGATGTCAGTGGCTCACGGGCCAGACAGGCGTCATGAGAGCTTCACGCGGCGGAATTATTAACAAAAGGCAAATTTGCAAAACGGAATAAGGAACTATGCCATGGCCGATATTGCCCCCAGCCAGGTTCATAGCGACGCTTCCCACCCGCTCCACAGTTCGAATTCGGCCGGCAAATGGTTCTTGCCGGTATTCGGGCTGGTTCTGGTCTGCGGCCTCGGATATGTCGCCTATGCACTCGGACGCGACCTGACAACCGCAGTTGCCGTTCCCTGGATTCTCTTGGGCCTTGCACTGCTGATTGCGCTCGGCTTCGAATTTGTCAACGGTTTCCACGATACGGCCAATGCCGTCGCCACTGTCATCTACACCCGTTCCATGCCGGCGGAATTCGCCGTCATCTGGTCCGGCTTCTTCAACTTTCTCGGCGTACTGACCTCGAGCGGCGCCGTCGCCTTCGGCATTCTGGCGCTGCTGCCGGTGGAACTGATCCTGCAGGTGGGCTCCGGCTCTGGCCTTGCCATGGTGTTTGCGCTGCTGATCGCCGCGATCGTCTGGAATCTCGGCACTTGGTATCTCGGCCTGCCGTCGTCGAGTTCGCATACGCTGGTGGGATCGATCATCGGCGTCGGCCTAGCAAACCAGTTCCTGGCACCAGCCGGCACTGCGACCAGCGGCGTCGACTGGTCGCAGGCGACCAATATCGGCCTGTCGCTGCTGATCTCGCCGCTGATCGGCTTCGGTCTCTCCGCGGTGCTTCTGCTGGTCATGAAGCTTCTGGTGCGCAACAAGGCGCTCTATGCCGAACCGAAGGGCAACCAGCCGCCGCCGCTCTGGATCCGTGCGATCCTGATCTTCACCTGCACCGGCGTCAGCTTCGCCCACGGTTCCAATGACGGCCAGAAGGGCATGGGCCTCATCATGCTCATCCTGATCGGCCTCGTGCCGACAGCTTTCGCACTAAACCGCACGCCCGATGTCAACTATCTTGAAGCCTACAAGTCGGCATCGGTCCAGGTGGAAGCCGCGCTCGGCAAATATGTGAAGCCAGGCGTGACCGTCACCGACTACAAGGCCGAAGTCAGCAACGCCGTCAAGAACAAGACCTGGACGGATGCGACGACGCCGGCCCTGCAGCAATATATTCATCAGACGAGTGCCGAAGTCGCTGGCTTCCCGACGCTCGAAGCGGTGCCGACCAATCTCGTCGGCAACGTCCGCAATGACATCTACTTGATTGGCGAGGCGCTGAAGCTGATTGACAAGCAGAAGCTGTTGCCGATGGATGCCGGCGATCTCCTCGCGGTGACGAACTATCACAAGGCGGTCGACAACGCGACGAAGTTCATCCCGCTCTGGGTAAAGGTGGCGGTCGCGATCGCGCTTGGCCTCGGCACGATGGTGGGCTGGAAGCGTATCGTCGTCACCGTCGGCGAGAAGATCGGCAAGACGCATCTGACCTACGGGCAGGGAGCGGCAGCCGAAGTCGTCGCGATGATCACCATCGCCTCGGCCGATCAACTCGGCCTGCCGGTCTCGACCACGCATGTGCTGTCGTCGGGCGTCGCCGGCACCATGGCGGCGAACGGTTCCGGCCTGCAATGGTCGACCGTGCGCAACATGCTGATGGCCTGGGTGCTGACGCTGCCGGCCTCGATCGCAATCGCCTTCGTGCTCTTCGTAATCCTGCGTCAGGTCTTTTAGAGCAAATTCCAGGAAAAGTGCGAAGCAGTTTTCCGTCCGGAATTGCGTCAAAAAGGTAGGCATAACGTCAGGCCGTTGAGGCTAGACTGGCATTACGATCGCTGATGAAGATGCCCGCCTCGGCGGCGGGCATCGCCTTACCTAAAAGATAGCCTTGGCCGATGTCGCAGCCGAGCTGCAGCAGGAAGGCGAGCTGGCCGTGCTCCTCGACGCCCTCAGCGGTCGTCTTGATGTTGAGGCTCCTGCCGAGTCCGAGCATGGCGCGGACGATTTTTTCCTGACGTTCGTCGTCGCGATAGGTGGCGATGAAGCTTTTGTCGATCTTGATCTTGTCGAAACGATAGCGGGCGAGCTGGGCCAGGCTCGAATAGCCCGTGCCGAAATCGTCGAGTGCGATCTGGATGCCGGCGGCGTGCAGTTCGTCGAGAATCACGGCGGCGATGGCCGGATCCTGGATCAGCGCGTTCTCGGTGATCTCGACTTCCAGGCGCTGCGGCGGCAGCCGGCTTGCCGAAAGCACCTTGAGAATGCGCGAGGTCAACAGCCTGTCTTCCATCTGGACCGGCGAGACGTTGAAAGACAATGTCACATGCTCGGGCCAGGTGAGTGCATCGCTGCAGGCCTGAGCAAGGAGATCCTCGAACAGCGCAGTGATCATGCCGGTTTCCTCGGCGATATCGATGAAGACCGGAGGCGGAATGTTGACGCCATCGTCGCCGATCCAACGCGCCAACGCCTCGAAGCCGCAGAGCTGACCGGTCTTCAGGTCGATCAGCGGCTGATAGAAGGGTTTGATCGCCTTATTGGCGATTGCCGCGCGCAGCCGGGTTTCCAGTGCAGCGCGTTCCGTTACCTTGTCCTGCATTGCAGGTTCGAAAACGAAATAGTGGTTGGGTCCTCGAGATTTCGCCTCGTACATGGCGAGGTCGGCACGATGAGCGGCATCTTCCAGCGGTTCGGCTCGCTCGGCCCAACGGTCATAGCCGACGCTGGCGCCGACTTCGACGGCAAAACCATCGATATGGATCGGCCGGGTGACGGCTTGGATCAGCAGCCTGGCAAAACGCTCCTCGCGCTGCGCCGTCAGAGCAAAGGCGACAATGATGAATTCGTCGCCGCCGAAGCGATAGACGCAATCGGCGTTGCCGAGCGCGCAGATCCGTCTGGCAACCTCGATCAGCAGAACGTCGCCGCCCTTGTGACCGACGAGATCGTTGACCTTCTTGAAGCCGTCGAGATCGACGGAGAAGATGGTGACGTTGCGGCTCCACTCTTCGACCTCGTACTCGTCGTCCTTGACTGGCCGTGAGAGAATCTTGCGCTCGAAGGCGTAGCGGTTCGGCAGTTTGGTCAGATGGTCGTGGGTGGCGGTCCAATCGGCCTTCGCCTGAGCGGCGGCGCGCAGTTCGGTTTCCTTGCGCAGGTCGGCGATGCGCAGCACCGAATAGATGAAGCTCATGGCGCCGGCGATACCGAGCGCCAGAACGAGCTTGTCGGCGCCGTATTCGCCGAAACCGGTCATGAAGAAGACAAGGCTGTCGTCAAGCTGCAACAGCGCGCCGAGGAGCCAGAGGGTTATCCCAAGCCCGACAATCGACACGCATTGCCTTCCGGCCTTGCTTTGGAAAAACACCGGCATATGGTCTTCTCCGACTCCACCCGCGCCGAAGTAATCATGAAAGTCTGAAATGTTCGTTGAAACCAGAAGGCGAATTATCAGAGGGGCAGCCTATGGCTGTGCCGTGGAGGGACTGAGGGCGCTTTCGCGGAACCGGGTAAAACGCTGAGCGCGATCGTCGTCGTGGTTGCAGACCGGCAGGCGGGGGAAAGAACGAAGGCGAGCGTGCCGTGGCACCGCTCGCCCTTTTCGTGCTTCAGGCGGTAACGATCAGCAGCGGTACGCTGACGATGAGACCGACCAGAACCGCAATTGTGGCGACACGCACCAAACGCAGGCGCCGCGTGCGCTCCCCACTCCAGTCATATGTCATGTCTTCCATCTCCTTGGGACAAGGAAGTAGTCCCGGTAGAACCGGGTTCAATAGAGATGACGCGATTTGCTTGTGTAAGGCTGGATAAAATGAGGGATCGCTAATGCTGGAATCGCAGAGACCAGCGCCGTCCATTGCTGGTCATGCGAACAATGCCAAGCGGCTCGACGTCGACGAGCCAGAAGGAGGAGAGCGGCGCCTGAAGTACGTACGCGATCGCCGCTCGGATGACGGCCGCGTGGCTGACGGCGATCACATGGCCTCCGAGAGCGGATTCATTGTCCATCCAACCGCCGACACGTGTTCTGAGATCAACAAGGCTCTCGCCCCCGTGCGGAGCCGCTTCAGGATCGCACATCCAGGCCATGAGGTTCTCCGGCTCTTCTGCCTCGATCGCTGCGATCGACCTGCCGGCCCAGCGCCTGTGATCGCAGTCGCGAAGCGCCTGATCTATCCGGGCGTCGAGGCCGAGGGCTTCGGCCGTCTGGCGGGCGCGCAAAGCCGGGCTGGTGACAATACGATCGGCGCGGGGCAGGGTGGTCATCCTGGCCGCTTCTTCCGCGGCCTTGTTGTCCAGCGGTTCATCGAGCGGGAACAGGGCCTTGCGGCTCGCTGCCGTCGCGCCGTGGCAGATCCAGATAAGACGCGTATTCACGGTCGTTGCGATCTCCGGATAGCGGTGGGAACAGCCCTTCTCCGCTTCATGAAGTTTCGTTGACAGGCTCTTCGGCCTGCAGATATAACCGTGCTGTTGCGGGTTTGGAAGCCGGTGTAAATCCGGCACGGTCGCGCCGCTGTGACCAGCGTGTCGAAGGTTCTTCGCGCTGGAAGTCAGACCCTGCCGCATAAGCACTCTTTCGACTGAACGCGTCATTCCCGGAGGAATACATGTCTGACACCACTTTTGCGCCCGTCGCGGCACCGGCGCCAATCCCGGTAGGAGAAATCCTGCCTTGGGCGATCTTCGGCGGCCTGTTGATGCTGATCGCCATCTATTTCGTCGGCACCGAGGAAGGCGCGATGGCGCTGTTCAACGGCATGTATGTGCACGAATTCGTGCATGACGGCCGTCATCTCCTCGGCTTTCCCTGCCACTAAGGGGGATCCTGACATGGTCGGAAATCTTCTACTTCGCGGCATGCTCGCGGGGCTGATCGCTGGCATTCTGGTTTTTGCTTTCGCGCATATCTTCGGCGAGCCGCTGGTCGATGCGGCGATCGCCTTCGAGGAGGCGAGCGCCCAGGCGGCGGGCGAAGCTGCCGAACCTGAGATCGTCAGCCGTGCCACGCAGGCCGGTCTTGGCCTCTTCACCGGCGTCATGGCGTACAGCATTGCCGTCGGCGGGCTTTTCGCGCTCGCTTTCGCTTTCGTGCACGGCCGCATCAGCAGGCTTTCGGCACGCGGCACCTCGGCGGTCATCGCCCTTGCCGCCTTCGTGGCGATCGTCGTCGTTCCCGGCATCAAGTATCCGGCCAATCCGCCGGCGGTCGGCAATCCCGATACGATCGGCGTCAGGACCGAGCTGTTCTTCCTGATGATCGTCGTCTCGATCGCTGCTTTGATTGCCGCGGTGGCGCTGTCGCGGCGCCTTTCCGAGCGTTTCGGTCTGTGGAACGGGGCGATCATCGCCGGCATCACCTATCTCCTCTTCATGGGCCTGGTGCTCTATTTGCTGCCGTCGATCAACGAAGTGCCGGAGAAGTTCTCGGCGATGGTGCTCTGGCGTTTCCGCACGACCTCGCTCGGCATGCAGGTGATCCTCTGGGCAACGCTCGGTCTTGGCTTCGGAGCGCTGGCGGAAAAGCTGCTTGCCGTGAAGGGCGGGCAGCGGGCTCGACCGGCACCGGCATTTCACTGAACGCATCGAGGGGCGCCGCCTTGCCGGCGCCCTCAAGTTTTTCGAGCGAGTATGAAAAGCAGCAAAACCATATCGATTCTGTCGACGGCGTTTGCCGCCGCCGCTTGGTTTTGTGCGGTTGGCGAAAACGCGCTTGCCCATAGCCGCAGCGTCGGCGGCAGCGATACCGGCCTCGATATCCCGGAAATCTCGCATGGCGAGATGGCGGTGATTTCAGACTACCGCGGCGAAATTATCGGGTTGGCGTCACGCGCGACTGATACAAACGAGCTGTTCCGGCGCGTTCTGAACTATGCCGAAATCCAATATTCCTATTGTCTCTGGGGGCGGATGCCGGGCAGCGTGAGCGACGAGGAGAGCCCGTTCAACGAATGTGCTCATGCTTATCTCGCGGCGGCCAAGGCGGTATTGCTTGAGATGCGTGAGATGCCGCGGGAGGCCGTTGCGGCTAATGAAATCATTTCCGCGGTCGATGCCGACATGGTGCGGCGCAGCCTGGCGCTCATCACTTGCAGGTTCAGCGGCGAGGCCTTCAACACAGCCGATGTCGTCAAGCCGCGCTGGAGCAAAGTGCCGTTTCATCCCGCCAGCATGGCGTCGCTGACGGGGCTCGCCGCTCTGTTCGCCCTTGTGACGTTTGCGCTGGGCCGCTTTCTGCGGCCGAAGGCTCAATCGTCGGAATAGCGCTGCTCGCGCCACGGATCGCCATAGATGTGGTAACCGTTCTTTTCCCAAAAGCCGGCCTGGTCGGCGGGCATCAGCTCGATGCGGCGCAGCCATTTGGCGCTTTTCCAGAAATAGAGATGCGGTACGACGAGGCGCATCGGGCCGCCGTGATCCGGCGTCAGCGGCAGGCATTCCCACGATGTCGCAAGGATCGCATCCTCGGCGGCGAAATCGGCAAGCGGCAGGTTGGTGGTATAGCCGTCATAACTCGTCAGCATGACGTAACCGGCTTCGGGCTTTGGCATGGCGCGATCGAGCAGATCGCGGGTCGAAACGCCTTTCCATTTGTTGTCGTAGCGCGACCAGGTGGTGACGCAGTGGATATCGCTGACCTTGGTGCTCTGCTCGATCGCCTGGAAGTCGGTCCAGGTTAGGGTGAGCGGCGTTTCGACGAGGCCGCGCAGCTCGAGACGCCAGCTATTCGTGGAGATGACGGGCTGCTGGCCGAGATCGAGCACCGGCCAGTTTTTGACGAGGTGCTGGCCGGGCGGCAGGCGCTCAGCTTCGGGACGGCTGATGCGGCCGGTCAGGAATTTACCTTCAGCCGCCCATCGACGCTTGGAGCTGGTGAGCTTGCTGTCGGCGGGCGTCTGGTCGTCGCTCATGATCGGGTTCCCTACGATGCCGCAATAGGACATCGGCCTTTGCCGGGTGTCAAGTTTCGACGGGCCCTTGGAAATCACTGTGGGTATTATTAGACTTGTGCCGTCGGGTATGCCTCACTGGGGAGTGGAGGCAGAAAGGGGAGGAGCAGGATCTGTCTTCGAGATATCGTGCGATAGCGGCGCTGCTGGTGATGCCGCTGATCATCTTCGTCTTCTTCACCTATGGAGGCGCGATCGCGACGCGCGCCTATATGGGGGAAGCTTCGGCGCAGGCGAGAACGGCGCTGCGCCTTGCCGTCTCGGCGCTCAGCGGTCATCTCAACCGCTACGAGGCGCTTCCGGCGCTGATCGCCGATCACGACGATATCAAGGAACTGGTGAGTGCGCCTGAAGATGCAGCACTGCGCGGCGCGGCCAATCTCTATCTCAAGGAGATCAACGGGCTGCTGAAATCCTCCGACATTTATGTGGTCAAGCCGGACGGAGAGACGATCGCGGCGAGCAATTACGATGGACCGGGAAGCTTCGTCGGACAGAATTTCAGCTATCGGCCCTATTTCCAGGAGGCGATCGAAGGCCGGCAGGCGCGGTTCTATGCGCTCGGCACCACCTCGCTGAAGCGGGGCTATTATTTCGCTGCGCCGATCCGGGCCGGCGCGGATATTCGCGGCGTCATCGTCTTCAAGGTCGATATCGACATGATCGAATCCTCCTGGGGCGGCGGCGAATACAAGATCTTCGTCTTCGATCCGGAGGGCATCATCTTCATGTCCGGCAGCCCGGAATGGCTCTACGGTGCAATCCTGCCGCTGACGGCCGACCGCATAGCGCGAACGGAAGCGTCGCGGCGTTATGCCAATGCCAGGCTGACGGCACTGCCAGTGACCCGCCAGCGCCTTGAGCCGCACGAGCTGATGACGCTCACTGGCGAGCGCGGTTCGAGCGAATATCTGGTGCTGTCGCACTACATGCCGGCCGAGGACTGGACGGTGAACGTGCTGATGGAGACGAGTTCCATCCGCACCCAGGCGCGCACCGCGCTTGCGGCGGTTTTTCTCGTCCTCTGCATTGCCGGGCTCGCGGTTGCTGTTCTGCGGCAGCGGAGGGCGCGCTTGGCCGAGCGCATGCAGATGCAGGCTGAAGCTCGCAACGAGCTGGAGCGGCGCGTCGAGGAACGCACGGCCGATCTTGCCCGCGTCAACAGCCGCATAGAAGAAGAGATTGCCGAACGGCGTCTGACCGAGCAGCAGCTCCGTCAGACACAAGCCGATCTCATCCAGGCGGGCAAGCTTGCCGGCCTCGGGCAGATGTCAGCTGCGCTGTCGCACGAGTTCAACCAGCCGCTCGCCGCCGCCAAGACCTATACGGACAGCGCCTCCGTTCTCATCGATCGCGGTCGGACGGAGGAGGCGGGGGACAATATCCGGCGGATCGGCGGGTTGATCGACCGCATGGCCGCAATCAGCCGGCACCTGCGCAATTTTGCGCGCAAACCGAACGAGAAGCTCGGGTCGGTTTCTCTCGACGAGGCGATGCATGATACGCTCGAGATCATCGCCTGGCGGCTGAAGGCGGCCGATGCCGAACTCAGGCTTGATTTGGGTAGCCGACCGCCGATCGTGCGCGCCGGTTCGGTGCGGCTGCAGCAGGTGCTGGTGAATGTGATTTCCAACGCGGCCGATGCGGTCGAAGGGCTGGATGACAGACGCATCGAGGTTTCGGCCTTCGAGGCGGCCGGCAAAGTGGTACTGACCGTGCGGGACCATGGGCCAGGTGTACCGGCGGCCATCGCCGAGCGCATCTTCGATCCCTTCTTCACGACGAAGGGCGTTGGCAAAGGGCTCGGTCTCGGGCTTTCGATCTCCTACAACATCATCAAGGATTTCGGCGGCAGCCTTACTGCTGCCGATCATCCCGAAGGAGGCGCGGTATTCCGCATCGAGCTACAATCGGCGGCACGGCTGATGCCGGAGGCGGCGGAATGAACGATGCGAAGATCCTTTTGGTCGACGATGAGGAGGAACTGCGCCGCTCGACAGCGCAGGCGCTGGAGCTTTCCGGCTTTAGTGTCGAGACCTTTTCGAACGGCGATCATGTGCTGGAGCTGATCGGCTACAGCTTTCCCGGCGTCGTCGTCAGCGATATCCGCATGCCCGGCATGGACGGCATGACGCTGATGCAGAAGATCCGCGAACTCGACCCAGAGGTGCCGGTCATTCTCGTCACCGGCCACGGCGACGTTCAGCTTGCGGTGAAAGCGATGCGCGAAGGCGCCTATGATTTCATCGAGAAGCCGTTCACCCCCGAGATGCTCGCCGGCGTCATCCGCCGGGCGATGGAGCGGCGCGGCCTCGTGCTCGAAAACCGGCTGCTGAAGGCGGTCGCCGGCAAGCGCGACGATATCGAGGCGCGGCTGCCGGGGCGCACGCAGGTGATCGTGGATCTGCGCTACCGCATTCGCGCGATCGGGGCGACCGATGCCGATACCCTTATCGTCGGCGAGACCGGGGCCGGCAAGGAGGTGGTGGCGCGGGCGCTCCATGATATCAGCGCCAGGGCGAGCCGGCCGTTCATCGCTATCAATTGTGCCGCGCTGCCGGCGAACCTGATCGAGAGTGAGCTTTTCGGCCATGAGGTGGGGGCCTTTCCGGGCGCGGTGAGGCCGCGTCACGGAAAATTCGAACACGGGCGCGGTGGCACGATCCTGCTTGACGAGATCGGCTCGATGCCCATCGACCTGCAGGCGAAGTTCCTGCGGGTGCTGCAGGAGCGGGTGATTTCGCGGCTGGGCTCGAACGAGGTCGTGGCGCTTGACGTACGCTTCATCGCCACGAGCAAGGTCGACTTGGAGGCGGAGGTGGCGGCCGGACGCTTCCGGGCCGACCTCTTCTATCGGCTGAATGTCGCGACGCTGCATGTGCCATCACTGTCGCAGCGGCGGGCGGATGTTCCGCTGCTCTTCCTGCAGCTGGTGCGGGAGGCAGCTGCTCGCTACGGCCGCGACGAGATGGTCGTGCTGCCTGATGTGATCGCCGACATCGCCCAGCGCGACTGGCCGGGCAATGTGCGCGAATTGAGAAATGCCGCCGATCGTCTGGTGCTCGGCCTCGATGGCGGTGGGCGGCAGGCGGGCGAGGCGGTGGGGCTGGCCGAGCGCGTCGCCGAATTCGAGCGCGGCGTGATCGCCAGCGCTCTCGTTGCTCATGGCGGAAGCCTGAGGCCTGTTTATGAATCGCTCAGCATCTCGCGGAAGACTCTCTACGAGAAGATGCAGAAATACGGGCTCGACAAGAAGCTGTTGGCGACGGAGATATCCGGCGAAGTCCAGCGCGAGCCTTGAGCCGAGCGCGGCGTGGTTGCCGGACGAGGTTTCCCGATTTCAATTTCACTGTCCAGCGTCGGCGGGTGGTTCGCAATCGATAAATCGCCGCTTGACAGGCAACTGTTTGGTTGCCTATAAACAATAACAGGCAACCAGATGGTTCCGTATAAAGACATGGATGACGATGCGGTTTTTCGGGCTCTGGCGGATGCGAGCCGGCGGCAATTGCTCGACCGGCTGCATGCCAGAAGCGGCCAGACGCTGGCCGAGCTCTGCCAAGGGCTCGCCATGACGCGCCAGGCAGTGGCCAAACATGTCGCGATCCTGGAGGAGGCGAGCCTCGTTTCGTCGCAGCGCCAAGGTCGGGAGAAGCTGCATTTCATTAATCCCGTGCCGATCAACGAGATCGCGCAACGCTGGATCAACAAATTCGAGCGGCAGCAGCTGAATGCGCTCGCCGATCTGAAGAAGACCCTCGAAGGCAAGGGCGGCAACTAGATCCGCGGCCTGGCCATCGGGAGTACTTAGACCACGATGCCGAAAAGTGTGAGCGGTTTTCGGACGACATCATGCTCTAACTATCTAATTGAGAGCAGGATTCAGATTTTAGGCCGACCCGGCCTAGAATCATCCTGTTCTTGTCCTGGCCACAAGGGAGTATCATCATGGCTGGCAGTACATACAACTATGTCACCTTTATCCGCACGACGCCCGAGCAGCTTTGGGCGGCGTTGACGACAGCCGAATTCATGAAGAAATTCTGGCTCGGCGCACATTTCGACACCGAGTGGAGGGCAGGTGCTGCCTGGAAGCTTCTGTTTGAGGACGGATCGGTCGCCGACACCGGCGAGATCCTGGAATGCGATCCGCCGAAACGGCTCGTATTGAAGTGGCGGAACGAGTTCATGCCCGAGCTGAAGGCCGAGGGCTATTCGCAATGCGTGATGGAGATCGAGCCGGTCAATGATACGGCCACCAAGTTGACGGTCACCCATTCCATCGCAGTCGAGAACTCCAAGCTCATCGATGCCGTTTCCGGCGGCTGGCCACGCATTCTCTCCAACCTCAAGTCGCTGATCGAGACCGGTGAAGTCGTGCTGCCTCCCAAAAAATAAGCCGGTGGTCATGGTGCAATGGGTGGATTTCCACCCATTGCGCAGGCCGTTTGTTTCCAAATGGACCCATGCCGCATCGCACTATCGCAAAATCGTCTTTCGAAAGCGTTGGCGATGATTGCAGGTCGATTTTTCCTGGCGGCAAATGAGTGATCCGAACCGGCGCGGAGGATGCGGCGGCGGGCTTGCTTATTTCATCAGGGAGGAAACGATGAAAATCCAGAAGGCCATGCTCGGCCTGACCGCGGCTGCCGCGGTCTCTCTTCTCGTCAGCGTCGCTTCGGCGCAGACCTATCCCGAGCGCACCATCACCATGGTCGTGCCGTTTGCGGCCGGCGGCCCGACGGACACCGTGGCGCGCCTCGTCGCCGAATCCATGTCGAAGGATCTCGGCCAGCAGATCGTCGTCGAAAATGTCGGCGGCGCCGGCGGCACGCTCGGCGCCGGCCGCGTGGCGAGTGCCGATCCCGACGGTTACACCGTCCTGCTGCACCATATCGGCATGGCGACCAGCGCCACGCTCTACCGCAAGCTCGCCTATGACCCGCTCGGCGCCTTCGATTATGTGGGCCTCGTCACCGAGGTGCCGATGACGATCGTCGCACGCAAGGACTTGGAGCCGACAGACCTCAAGGGGTTGATCGATTACATCAAGGCCAACAAGGACAAGGTGACGGTCGCCAATGCCGGCATCGGTGCGGCCTCGCATCTCTGCGGTATGATGCTGATGAGCGCCATCCAGACACCGCTGACGACCGTGCCCTACAAAGGCACCGGCCCTGCCATGACCGATCTGCTCGGCGGCCAGGTCGACGTCATGTGCGACCAGACGACCAACACGACGAAGCAGATCCAGGGCGGCACCATCAAGGCCTATGCCGTGACCTCGCCCAACCGCCTCGACGTGCTGAAGGACGTTCCGACTGCAGTCGAAGCCGGCCTTCCGGGTTTTGAAGTCGGCATCTGGCACGGCATCTACACGCCGAAGGGCACGCCGGCCGCGATCAACGAACGTCTGTCGAAGTCGCTGCAGGTCGCGCTGAAGAACGCGAATGTCGCCGCACGCTTCGCCGAACTCGGCACGGCGCCATCCTCGGATGCCGATGCGACGCCGGCTGCGCTGAAGGCCAAGCTCGAAAGCGAGATTGCCCGCTGGAAGCCGGTGATCGAGGCTGCCGGCGAATATGCGGACTGAGACTTGTCTCGTCCAGGACATGCCGGATGAGCCCCTCACCCTAATCCTCTGCCCGCACGCGGGGAGAGGGGACTTGCCCATTACAATGGTGGCAAAGCTGAGAGGTTTGCGGCATATCCCCTTCTCTCCGCTTGCGGGGAGAAGGTGTCGGAAGGCGGATGAGCGGTAATTGCTGCAGTAACGACGCTCCATCTCCAATTCCAGGAGACACCATGAAATCCATCAGTTTCGATACCACCAATGCGATCTGCGGAGCGCTCTTCGTCGCGACCGGCGCCTTCTTCGCCCTCCAGTCGCTGGGGCTCGACCTCGGCACGGCAGTGCGAATGGGGCCGGGTTATTTTCCGCTGGTGCTTGCCTGCGTGCTCGTGCTTCTCGGCGCCGTCATCTTCATTCAGGCCCTCCGGGTCGAGGGTGAGCCGATCGATCCCTTCGCCTGGCGCGGCATGCTTTTCATCCTGCCGGCGCCGGTGTTCTTCGGGTTGACGGTGCGCGGGCTCGGATTTGCGCCGGCGCTGTTCTTCGCCGCATTCGTCGCCTGCTTCGCATCGCAAAAGATGAATGTGTTGCTCGCTATCATTCTTTCGCTGCTGCTGACGGTTTTTTCGGTGGCGGTCTTCAGCTACGGGCTCGGGCTGCCGTTCGAGCGCTTCGGCCCCTGGGTCCGGTTCTAGGAGGCGATGATGGATCTTTTCAGCAATCTCGCGCTCGGTTTTGCGACAGCCGGCACTCCGGAAAACCTGCTCTTCTGCCTGATCGGCGTGCTGCTCGGCACGCTGATCGGCGTGCTGCCCGGCATCGGCGCAACGGCGACGATCGCCATGCTCTTGCCTATCACCTTCCAGCTCGAACCGGTCTCCTCGCTGATCATGCTCGCCGGCATCTATTACGGCGCGCAGTATGGCGGCTCAACCACGGCGATCCTCATCAACATGCCGGGTGAATCCTCCTCCGCCGTAACCGCGATCGACGGTTACCAGATGGCGCGCAAGGGACGGGCGGGGGCAGCGCTGGCCATCGCGGCGCTCGGTTCGTTCTTCGCTGGCACGGTCTCGACCTTCCTCGTTGCGATCTTCGCGCCGCCGCTGACCGCGATCGCGCTGCAATTCGGCTCGGCGGAATATTTCTCGCTGATGATCGTCGGCCTCGTTTCATCGATTGCTCTCGCGCATGGCTCGGTCGTCAAGGCGCTGGCGATGGTGGCACTCGGGCTGCTGCTCGGTCTCGTCGGCACCGACATCTATACCGGCACGCCGCGCTTCACGCTCGGCATCCGTGAATATGCGGACGGGTTGAACTTTGTGGCGCTCGCGGTCGGGGTCTTCGGGGTGGCGGAAATCCTGCGCAACCTCGAGGGCGAGTCGACACGCACGGTACTGATGGCCAAGGTGTCCAGCCTTTTGCCCTCTCGCCAGGAATTCAAGGAGATGATCGCGCCGATTATTCGCGGCACGGTGATCGGCTCGGCGCTCGGCATTCTGCCGGGCGGCGGCGCGATCCTAGCCTCCTTCGCCTCCTATACGGTGGAAAAGCGGATTTCGAAGACGCCGGCGGAATTCGGCAAGGGCGCGGTTGCCGGTGTCGCCGGACCGGAATCGGCGAATAATGCCGGGGCGCAGACCTCATTCATTCCGCTGCTGACGCTCGGCATTCCCGCCAATCCCGTCATGGCGCTGATGGTCGGCGCGATGATCATCCAGGGCATCGTGCCGGGCCCGAACGTCGCCACCGAGCAGCCGGCGCTGTTCTGGGGCATCATCGCCTCGATGTGGATCGGCAACCTGATGCTGGTCATCCTCAACCTGCCACTGATCGGGCTCTGGGTGAAACTCCTGACCGTGCCTTATTACGTGCTCTTCCCAATCATCATGGCCTTCTGCTCGATCGGGGTCTACAGCGTCAACGCCAATGTTTATGACCTCTATGCCGTCGCCTTCTTCGGGCTCATCGGTTATGTGCTGGCAAAGCTTCGCTGTGAGCCGGCGCCGCTTTTGCTCGGCTTCGTGCTCGGACCGCTGCTCGAGGAGAATTTGCGACGTGCGATGATCCTGTCGCGCGGCGATCCAACGACCTTCGTCACACGGCCGATCAGCGCCACTCTTCTGGCCATCGCGCTTGCCGTGCTTATCATCGTCTTCCTGCCAAGCGTGAAGAAGAAGCGCGAAGAGGTGTTCGTCGAAGAGACTTGATGATTGAATTTGCGAACCGTTTGATAAACAAGGGATGATCTGACGCGGGCGCCGGTTGGGCGCCCGTTTCGCATGAAGGGATTTCCAGGCCCATGAGCATTCCCGCCCGGATCAAGGACGATCTGCCGTTCCTCACGGCCTTGCGCCGCGATCTTCATGCCCATCCCGAACTCGGTTTCGAGGAGGAGCGCACTGCCGGTATCGTCGCGCGACTTCTCGAAGAGGCTGGCATCGCCGTGCATCGCGGGCTGGCCGGTACCGGTGTGGTCGGCACGTTGCAGGTCGGCAACGGCACGCGCCGGATCGGGCTCAGGGCCGATATGGATGCGCTCGCCATGCCTGAAACGGCGGAGCGGCCCTATAGATCGACGGTGCCCGGCAAGATGCATGCCTGCGGCCATGACGGTCATACGGCGATGCTGCTCGGTGCCGCGCGGCATCTTGCGGCGACGCGAGGCTTCTCCGGCACGGTGCATTTCATCTTCCAGCCGGCGGAAGAAGGGCGAGGCGGGGCAAGGCGCATGGTCGAAGAGGGGCTGTTCAAACTTTTCCCCTGCGATGCCGTCTACGGGCTGCATAACATGCCTGGACTTGCGATTGACCAGATCGCCGTGGTCGAGGGGCCGCAGCTCGCCTCTTCCGACAGCTGGCGCATCTCTTTTCGCGGCATCGGCACCCACGGCGCCAAGCCGCATCTCGGCCGCGATCCGATCACGGCCGCCGGCACCTTCCTGTCATCGCTGCAGACCATCGTCGGACGGGTGGTCGATCCGCTGCAGCCGGCCGTCGTCAGCGCGTGTTCCCTGCAGGCCGGTGACCCGAAGGCGCTGAATGTCATTCCCGATATCGTGGAGATCGGCGGGACGGCGCGGGCCTATTCACCCGAGGTACGCGATCAGCTGGAGACTGAGATCGGTCGGTTGGCTCATGGCACTGCGGCTATGTACGCGGTTGCCGTCGACTACGTATTCGAGCGGCGGATTCCGCCTGTTATCAACGATGCGGATGCGACAGCGCGGGCGCTCGCAGCCGCCGGCCCGGTGTTCGGCGGGAAGGTGCGGACAAACTATCCGCCGTCCACGGCAGGCGACGACTTCGCTTTCTTCGCGCAGAATGCGCCGGGCTGTTACGTCTGGCTCGGCAACGGGCCAGCGGTGGATGGGGCGCTGCATCACAACACAGCTTATGATTTCAACGATGGGGCGCTTGGATATGGGGCGGCTTACTGGGTGGCGTTAGTGGAGCGGGAGTTGAGGATTTAACGCATGTCGCCCGGAAGTGTGCAGCGGTTTCGGGATAACGACATGCATAAAAACAAAGAGCTAAAGCGCGTCACATGAATCAAGTCTAATCCGACGCGCTTTAGACCCGCGCTTGCGGCCGCACGGCACTCCCTTCAATCGGCCCTACAAAACCTCCAGCACCGGACTTTCCAGCAGCTCGCCCGTCACCACATCGGCAATTCCCCGGTCCGTCTGGTGCGGGCCGACATTGCAGGCGAGCGTTGCGCCGAAGCAGGCCTTGAAGACCCGATAGGGCGGTTTCCAGTCGACGATTTTTTCCATGGCCTTGCGGATGCCGGCAAAGGCCGAAGCGGTGTCCTTTAGCGATGCGTCGGTCACTAGGCCCGAAAGCGGCAGCGGCAGGAGCGCCTCGATTTTTCCGTCTTTGGCGACGGCCATTCCGCCTCCGGCTGATATGACGGCGTTGGCGGCAAGCGCCATGTCGCGCGCATTGCCGCCGAAGACGGTGAGGTTGTGGCTGTCATGCGAGACGGTGGTGCAGAAGGCGCCGCGCCATTCACCCCAGCCGGTGAGGAAGCCGATGCGCGGGGTGCCGTCGGCTTTGCCGTGGCGATGGGCGACGGCGATCATGGCGCTGCCGGCCGGCGGTACGACGAACCCGTCTCTGACCTCTGTCTCCGCCTCACCCCATTGCGTGAAACGCGGGCGGTCGATGGTGGCGACACGGACGCGCTCGCAGCTCGACGGAATGCGGAAATCATCTTCGGCAAATTGCGGGAGCTTCACCGAATTTTCAAGCGGCGCCGGATCGAGCTGCTGGATGTCAACCTGCATGCTGCCGTGGCGGGCGACGACGCGACCGCTTGAGATGACCAGCCGCGACCGGAATTCCGTAAGGTCCTCGAAGAGCACGATATCGCCGCGGCGGCCGGGGGCGATGAGGCCGAGATCGGATCGCTTCAGCCGCTGTGCGGCGTTGAAGGTTGCGGCACGGATCGCCCACTCCGGCTTCATTCCGTAGCGCACCATCCGGCGGGCGACGTCGTCAAGGCCGCCGCCTTCGTAGAGTTCATCGGGAAAGACGTCGTCTGTGCAGAGTGTCACGGTCGGGGGCAGGTGGCCGAGACCATTCAGCACCTCGACGAATTCCTGGAGCAGATGGTCGTGCGATCCGCGCAGCTCGATCGTCAAGCCGGCGGCAAGCTTGGCCGCGAGGTCGCCGCCGGAAGTGAGTTCGTGGTCGGACGTGATGCCCGAGGCCATGAAGGCGTTGAGTTCGGGGCCTTTGAGGCCGCGGGCATGACCGCAGACGAGCTTGCCGGAGGCAAGGCCGGTATTGACGATGGCCATCATGCGCGGATCGCCGTCGATGACGCCACGCATGTTCATCACCTCGGCGACGCCGCCGACGGCGGAGGAGCGCAGTATCTCGGCGATGACGGAGGCATCGAAATCGGCGCCGGCAAGTTCCAGGCCGGGCGCCGACGGCACGCAGGAGGGAGCGAGCAGGATCATGCGCAGCGGCAGGCAGCGTGCCGCCTCGATCGCCCAGCGCACACCGTCAAGGCCATGGACATTGGCGAATTCATGCGGATCCCAAACGACCGTGGTGACGCCGCGCGCCAGCACGGCGCTCGCATATTCCGCCGGTGTCACCATCGAACTTTCGACATGCATGTGGGTGTCGATCAGACCGGGTGTTGCGATGCCGCCTGCCGCATCGATGATCTCGACCGCATCCGTGCGGCTTGCCGAGGTGTGGACGCTCGCAATCAGGGCGCCAACGAGGCCGATATCGGCCTCGCGGATCAGGCCCGTCACCGCGTCGAGCAGCCGGCCGCCGGTAATTAGCATATCGAAGGGAGCATCACCGCGTGCGGCGGCGACGGCCCGCGCGCGCATGGTGGGATCGTTGAGATCGCCGGGTTCCTGGTGAGGGATGGCGTTCATTTCCGGGCCTCGTTGACCAGGGCTTCAAGGATAATGACACGCGCCCTGTCGGCATCGATGTCGGCGGCAAATTGGGCATTGAAGGCTGCATGCGTAGCGCGGGTCTCGACGACGGTGCGGCCACGGGTCAAGGCGCCCTGCAGCTCGACGTCGATACGCGCGGGCCGGAAGCTGACGAGATCGGGAGCGACGAAGGCCACCGCGGCTGTGGGATCGTAGATCGCCATGCTCGGGCGGCCGCGGCTGGTGCCGATGCGGATATAACCCGCAAATATATCGGCGATCAGCTTGGCATTGGTGCCGCCGGCACTGCGCACCGGCTCGGCATCCTCCGGCCTTGCCAGCACCTTGCGGCAGAGATCGAGATCGACCATGCGCAGCGGCAAGCCATGGGCGATGACGATCGACAGCGCTTCCGGATCGGCGAGCGCGTTGAACTCGGCAGACGCCGTATGGTTGCCCGAGGTGACGCCGCCGCCCATCCAGACGAGTTCGCTGATACGGGCGGCAAGATCGGGGCGAGCGAGCGCCACGGCGGCGATATTGGTGAGGGGCCCGAGCGCCAGCATACGGTGCTGGCCCTGATCTTCCAACCACCGGCAAAGCGCTGCAAAGGCATCGCTTTCAGCAAGAGCGGGGGCCTCCGGCAGGCTCCTGCCGATGGTCGGGATGCCGGTTTCGCCGAGGATCGCCTGAGCGGTTTCGAGCTTGCCGAGAACAGGCATGGCGCGACCGGTGTGGATCGGGAATTTCCAGCCGAAGGCAATGGCAGCGGAGGCGGCATTGGTTTTCACCTGCGGCAGTGGCGTATTGCCGAAGACCAGCGATACGCCGTCGATGTCAAATTCCGATTGACCCACCACCAGAATGGCGGCGATGTCGTCGAAGCCCATGTCGGTGTCGATCCAGACGCCCATGATCTCACCCGAACCGCTTGAGGCTGGCCGCGCCGGCAACCGGCAGGTCGAAGGCGAGCGCGCTGCCGATCTCATGCGGCGGCAGACCGGCATCAATCTCGGCCTTGATCGGGCCGAGCGCGGTATCGAGGAGATATTCGCGTGTGTTGCCTGCGAAAGACGTGCCGCGCACGGTGCCTTGAAAGGTGCCCGAGCCGAGGATCACTTTGCGTGGCCGCCAGGCGAGGCCCGCCGCAGCTTGCGGTGCGGGGCCGGAAAGGGCGATCGGGCCGTTCGTTGTCACAAGCTTTCCATCCTTCAGCGGGAAGACATTCTCGAAGCCGACGAAATCGGCGACGAAGGCAGAGGCCGGATTGTTGTAGATCTCTTCCGGCGTGCCGATTTGTTCGATGCCCCCGTTCAACATCACAACGATGCGGTCGGCAAGCGCCAAGGCCTCCACCTGGTCGTGGGTGACGAAGATCATGGTGACGCCGGTCTCCTTCTGTACCCGCTGCAATTCGGCGCGCATCTCAAGGCGAAGGCGGGCGTCGAGATTGGAAAGCGGCTCGTCGAGCAGCAGAACTTTCGGCTCCATCACCATCGAGCGGGCGAGCGCCACGCGCTGCTGCTGGCCGCCGGAGAGTTCGGCGGGCTTGCGGCGGGCGAAAGCCGACAGGCCGACCGATTTCAAGCCGGAGGCGACACGGGCGTCGAGATCTGCGCCCGAGATACCCTTGAGGCGCAAACCGAAGGCGACGTTCTCATAAACCGTCAGATGCGGGAAAAGCGCGTAGGACTGGAAGACGAGCCCGACGGCGCGCTTGTTGGCCGAGACGCGGGTGATATCGGCTCCATCGAGGCTGATACGGCCGGAGGTAGGCCTCAGCAGACCGGCGATCGCCCGCATCGTCGTCGTCTTGCCGCAGCCTGAGGGGCCGAGAAGGGCAACGAGCTCGCCCTTGCCGATCGTAAGGTCGAGATTGCTGACCGCGACCGTGTCGCCATAGGTAAGCGTCAGCTTGTCGAGTTGAAGATAGGCATCAGACATAGCGCGAGAATCCCAGGAAACGTTCGGCGAGGAAGACGATGCCCATCGAGAGAAAGGCGAGGAGGGCGGAAAGCGCCGCGATCGACGGGTCGTAGGTGGTTTCCATGTAACCCAGCATGTCGATCGGCAGCGTGTGGACGCCGGGACCGGAGAGGAAGAGCGAGACGGGCACCTGATTGAAGCTGGTGACGAAGCCGAGGATGAAGGCGGCAAGGATGCCGCCGCGGATATTCGGCATCACCACGCGGAAAAAAGCGCCGAGTCTGGAGGAGCCGAGCAGGACGGCGGCCTCCTCGATGTCCGAGCGCAGATTGTCGAGGCTCGCCGAGACGACGCGCACGGCATAGGGCAGTACGAGGGCCGTATGGGCGAAGAAGAGTGCCAGCGTGATGTCGAAACCGAAGGGCACGACGAGATAACGCAGCAGCGACAGGCCGACGATGATGCCCGGCACGATAATCGGCAGCGAGACGATGGTGCGGACGGTCTCGGCCGCGGGCAGCCGGTAGCGGGAGAGCGCGTAGGCGGCCGGGATGCCGAGGACGAGGGCGGCGAGCGTTCCGAACACGGCGAGGAACATCGACATGGCGAAGCTGTCGCGGAAACTCTCGACGGTGAACACCTTCATGACCCACCGCAGCGACAGGCCTTGTGGCGGAAAGGCCAGCGTATCGCCGGCCGATAACGAAGCGGCAATGATGATCAGGAACGGACCGATCAGAAAGACCAGCAGCAGGAAAAGCACGATGGGCGAAAACAGGCGGAGGCTCATCGGCGGTTCCTCGCCGTCGCAAGACGTTTCAGCAGGATGTTGGCCGCAAAGCTCATGATGATCAGAATGAAGGCAATGACGCTTGCCGAGACGAAATCATTGGCGACGGAAACCTGCTGATACAGCAGCGTTTCCAGCATCAGCACCTTTGAACCGCCAAGCACGGCCGGGGTGATGTAGGCGGTCAGCGATCCGGTGAAGACAAGCGTGCCGCCTACGACGAGGCCTTCCGTGGTCAGCGGCAGGATGACCTTCCAGAAGACCTGGAACCAGTTGGCGCCAAGCACGCGGGCGGCGGGGATCGCATCCTTCGGCATGTTCTCGAGGGAGCTGATCAGCGACAGGATCATCAAAGGCAGAAAGAGTTGCAAGAGACCGATGAAGACGGCGGTTTCGGTGAACAGCAGCCGCAGCGGCTCGGCGCTGAGACCCAGGCGCGCTATCGCCTGGTTGACGATCCCGGTGCGGCCGAGAATGACGATCCAGGCATAGGTGCGCGCCACCGGAGAGATCATCAGCGGCAAGGTGACTAGGCCGATCATACGGCCCTTGCCATTCGGCGGCAGGTGGACGATGGCGAAGGCTGCGGCATAACCGATGACCGCCGAGACAGCTGTGACTTCGAGGCCGAGCCGGAAGCTGCGCAGGAAAACGGTGCGGTTCAGCGCCTCAGAGAAGAAACCGGCATAGGCCGACAGCGTCCAGCCGCCGCCGGCATGGAAGCCCTCCGAGAGCAGGATCGCGACGGGCAGCAGGAAGACCAGGGTCGCAAAGACGGCTGCCGGCAGGGCAAGCGCCAGGGCTTCTGCGCGGTTCTGGAACATGGGGCGCCTTTCGAGCGGACAGAGGATTGTCCCGGCAGAGGAGCCGGGACCGGTTCTCAGACAGGCCTTATTGGCCGACCTTTTCGTTCCATGTCTTCAGCCAGCCGGCGCGGTTGTCGAGGGCGACGGCGGAGGGGATCAGCTTGAGGCTCTTGGCGGTTTCCTCGCCATAGGTAAGGTTGTTGGCTGCTGCCTCGGAAAGCTTGACCTCGCGGTTGGCGGGGCTGTCGATCAGCTTTTCGGCGAGCTTGGTCTGGATATCGGTCGAGAGCCAGAAATCCATGAACTGCAAAGCGAGGTCCTGGTTCTTCGAACCCTTGGTCAGCACCAACACATTCATGCCGCCGGTCTGGCCCTCCTTCGGTGTCGCCCAGGCGACCGGCACGTCGAGCTTGGTGAAGCCGGCCCAGGAGAAACGGCCGATCGGGGCTGCCCAGATCTCCTCCTGCTGCATCAGCTGCACCAGTTGCGAGGATTTTTCATAGAAGGTGACGACCTCGTCCTTCTTTTCGCCCAGCGCCTCGATGGGTCCCTTCAGATCGGGCGTATCCTTACCAAGGGCCAAGCCCAGCATGTAGAGCGCCGGCGGGCCCTGATTGGTGGTCACGTTCGGAAAGGCTACGTGCCCGACATATTCCGGCTTCAAGAGATCGTTCCAGGAATCGATCTTCATCTTGTCGGACCGATAGGCGATCGAGGTGGCATAGAAGGTATAACCGACGCTCATGCCGTCGCCATTCGGGTCCTTGGCGACGTCGTAGAGTTTGGCAAAATTGGGGAGCTTGGCGGTGTCGATCTTGTCGATCAGGCCGGCGCGCGAGGCGGCCAGCGCATCGGCCATGGAAACGGCGGCAAGATCTATGACGGGATTGGCCTTGTTGGCTTCCAGCTTGGCCAGACGCTCGACGCTGTTGCCGGTCTCGACCACCAGCTTGCAGCCGCATTTGGCCTCGAAGGGATCGTAGACCAGCGTCTTGAAATCGTCCTGTGCAAAGGCATAGACGGAAATGGTCAGCGTGCGATCGGCTGCGGCCGCTCCAAGCGGAGACAGGGCAGCGAGCGCTGCCGAGGCAATGAGAGCTTTTTTCATCTTACGTGTTCTCCATCTCTGAGGTTTTTGGTGCCGGGTGCGCAGGCCCGGATGATTGGCGGACGATCAGCTGCATCGCGACGCGATTGATCTCGGCGGTAACCAGCATGCCTTGCCGCATGCTGCTTTTTCTTATGGTATCCACCAGCGCCGACACGGCAATCCCGGCAATAGCGTCCATATCCATACGAACCGTCGTCAGCGACGGCGTGACGACCGGCGACCAAATGAGGTCGTCGAAGCCGGTGACGCTGACGTCGGCCGGAATGTTGATGCCGGCCTGCTGCAGCTCCGTCAGCGCGCGCAGCGCCTGCAGGTCGGAGAGTGCTGCGAAGGCGGTGAACCCCTGCCTGACTTTTTCGGCGAGACCGAGCGGGCAGCCGCTGCCGCCATCCTGCTCCAGTCTCTCGATCCACAGTGTTTCCGAATGCAGGCCCGGGCGCATGCCGGAGCGGATGCCGCCGGCGCGGTCATTCTGGACGTTGGATTCCTGATTGTTGCCGATGATGAGGATGCGGCGATGGCCGAGGCTGGCGAGATGGCCGGCGATTTCGCACCCGCCCTGCCAATGGTCGGCGGCAACGGTATTGCCTGGCGTCGACGCGGTGTCGATAACGGCGACCGGGCAGGCGGCGGCGGAAATGCGAGTGGCGCGGCGGGGAATGATGACCATGCCGTCGACGCCGCGCTCGACCAGCCGATTGATCGCCTCGGTCTGCTTGGCGACATCGCCGCGGGAATCGGCGATCAGCACGCCGTAACCGGCGGCGGAAGCGGCGAATTCGATCGCCTGGGCAATTTTCGGGAACAGCGGATTGGCGATATCGGGCAGCACCAGGCCGAGAACGCCGCTGCGGCCGGTCCTCAGGGCCCGCCCGGCCTGGCTCGGGACATAACCGAGTTCGGCCGCATGCTCGCGGATCCTTTCAACCAGTTGGCCCGATACCCGACCCTTGCCGGACAACGCATTGGAGACGGTGGCGACGGACACGCCGAGCGACGTCGCTATCCTGCTGAGGTTCGGTCCCGAACGCGATGAAGCCATGATCGACGGCGCTCTTGATTAATCGTTTAATCAAGCTTTACCCTAGCTCTTTTCGCTTGTCGATTCCCAATTCATCTTATGTGGGTTATCCGGATACAAAATTTGGTCGACATGAAAAAAGCCCCGCGAGACGATCGCGGGGCTCTGTATGTCAGACGGCACAAGGCAGCCGATCAGGTCTTCGCGGGCTTCACCACGACCGTGGTGTTGGCTACGGTCGTCTTGCCGCCGGGGGCAAAGCCGCCGCCGACCGCGACGTTCAGCGAGACATAGTCCTTGGCCATCTGCTGGACGGCTGCGGCAAGGCTTGCTTGGGCAAGCGAAACCTGGCGCTGGGCGTCGAGAACGTCGAGCAGCGAGGAAGCGCCGTCCTTGTAGGATGCTGTGGAAAGTTCGAGCGTCTCCTGCGTGGTCTTTACCTGTGCCTGGAGTGCCGAGACCGTGCGGGCGTCACGCCGGACGGCCGAAAGCGCGTTCTCGACCTGTTCGATCGCGGTCAGCACGGTCGATTTCCAGTTGAGATAGGCCGTAGCAGCATCCGACTGTGCCGATTTGACGTTGGCGCGCAGGCGGCCGCCATCGAGAATCGGCAGGTTGAGGGTCGGGCCGAAGGACCAGGGCGACAGGCCGCCATGGATGCCGCGCTGATTAATATAGGCCGGCGAAATCGAGCCGCTGAGCGAGATGCTTGGATAAAGCTGCGCCTGGGCAACGCCGATATTGGCCGTTGCGGCAGCGAGGTCACGTTCCGCTACGCGAATATCAGGACGGTTACGGATCAGGTCCGCGGGGATGCCGGAGGTGATGCTGCCGCGGAACACAGGCTGACCGGCGCCCCTTAGCAGCTCATCGACGAGAGCTGATGCCGGCAGGCCGAGCAACGTGGCGATGTGATGGGCGGAAATGCGGATATTGGTTTCGAGGCCGGGAATTTCGGCGAGCGTCGACTGTACCAAGCCTTCCGCCTGAACGACGTCGAGACGCGAGGCGGCACCAGCTTCAAGCTGGAATTTGGTGAGTTCGTAGGTCTCCTGGCGAGACTTCAGGTTAGCCTTGGAAAGCGCCAGGCGCTGCTGGAAATAGCGGACGTCGATATAACTCGAGACCATGTCCTGCACGAGAGTGAGCTTGGCAACGTCCGCGGATGCGTAAGCGGAATCGAGCGAAGCGAGAGCGCCTTCCGTGCTGCGTTTGTAGAGGCCGAAGATATCGAGCAGCCAGCTCAGCTGTGCTTCGCCGCCGCTGGTGTTGCGTGTGTCAAACTGCGTGCGCAACTCACCCTTCTGGCCGCTGATCGTGTGCGAGGCGCCGACCGTCAGGTTCGGCAGGCCGCCGGCTCCTGCTACGGTAACGTTGGCGGAAGCCGCATTGATGCGTTCGATCGCCTGCTGGATTGACAGGTTCTGGTCGAGGCCGCTCTGGACATAGCCGTCCAGCTTGCGGTCGTTGAACGCATTCCACCAGGCCACAGTGGTGACATCGCCGTCGCTCTTGGTGTTGCCCTCTCCGAATTTGGCGGGCAGTGGCATCTCAGGAGGAACATGATCCGGGCCAACAACGCAGCCCGACAACAATAACAATAATGCCGGTGTGGCAATACGAAGAGATACCATTCATTTCTTCCTGTACTCGAGCAAGTCAATTCTTGTCCGAAGCTTCATGCTTCACTAACGGCCGTCGCGCCTCGCCCTACCAAAAAACACCATGCCGAAGCAGTCGGCCGCAATGTAGCAACGAGAACCGCATTATCACAGTGCATTTATATCACACTCCCGCCGCATTTTTTCCGCGTGTGGCAAAGATGCGTCGAATGACGACAAAGAAGGACGGTACGAAGAAGATTCCGAGCATCGTCGCCGCCAGCATGCCGCCGAGAACGCCGATACCGATGGCGTTTTGTGCCGCCGAACCCGCGCCTGTCGCGATCGCCAGCGGCACGACGCCCAGAATGAAGGCAAGCGAGGTCATGATGATCGGCCGCAGGCGCAATCTCGCTGCTTCCAGCGTCGCTTCGTAGAGGCCCATGCCGCTTTCCATGCGGTCCTTGGCGAATTCGACGATCAGGATCGCGTTTTTTGCCGCCAGGCCGATGGTTGTGAGCAGGCCGACCTTGAAATAGACGTCGTTGGCCTGACCGAACAAGGTTGCTGCCGTCAGCGCCCCGAGAATACCGACAGGCACCGCCATGATCACCGAGAAGGGGATCGACCAGCTTTCGTAGAGTGCTGCAAGGCAGAGGAAGACGACGAGAACGGAGATCGCATAGAGCATCGGCGCCTGCGAACCGGAAAGGCGCTCTTGATAGGAAATGCCCTGCCAGGCGACGGTATAACCGCCGCCAAGCTGTTCGGTCAGCGCTTCCATTTCGTTCATTGCATCGCCGGAAGAAATCCCGGGTGCGGAAGCTCCGTCGAGCGGAATGGCGCTGACGGCGTTGAAGCGGGCAAGCGAGGGCGCACCTTTCACCCACTCAGTCCGGGTAAAGGCGGAGAATGGCACCATTTCGCCGTCATTGTTGCGTGCGTACCAGTGGTCGAGATCACTCGGCTGCATGCGGAAGGGCGCATCGCCCTCAACGTAGACGGGCTTGATCTCGCCGTTCAGGGTGAAATCGTTGACGTCGCGGCCGGTGAAGATGATCGACAGCATCGAATTGACCGCAGCGATGTCGACGCCCATCGCACCGATCTTTTCCTGATCGAGCACGATTCGCATCTGCGGCTCGACTTCCTTGTTGCTGCTGCGCAGCGCCACGATCTTGCCCGAGGTGTTGCCCATCTGGATCAGCCGCTTGGAGGCGGCCGTCAGGGCGTCATTGCCGTGGCCGCCGGTATCGACGAGATACATGGAGAAGCCGCTCGACACGCCGAGGCCCTGGATCGCCGGCGGCAGAAGCGCGAAAACCTGCGCCTCGCGGATCTTGAAGAAACTGCCAAGCGCACGGTTGACGACTGACTGGGCGCTCAGCGCCGGATCGGTACGCTGCGAGAAATCCTTGAGCTTGGTGAAGACGATGGCGCTGTTCTGGCCGGAGCCGTTAAAGCCGAAGCCGAGCGCGCCGAACACGGATTCGACCGCATCCTTCTCATTTTCCCGATAGTACTTCTCGACCTTTTCGACAACCGCCTGGGTCTGCTGAGTGGTCGAGCCCGGCGGCGTGGTGACGATGGTCAGCAGCACGCCCTGGTCCTCCTGCGGCAAGAACGAGCTCGGCAGGCGGGTGAAGAGATAGGCGCAGCCGGCGCCGACGAGCAGGAAGACCAGCATGACGCGTATCGGCCGCTTCAAGAGATAGCCGATGGTGCTGACATAGCCGTTGGTCGAGCGCGTGAAGTTGCGGTTGAACCAGTCGCCGACGCGGTGTTTCCTGTGTTCGCCGACCGGCTTCAGCATCGTGGCGCAAAGTGCGGGCGTCAGCACGAGGGCGACGAGCGCCGACAGCAGCATGGCCGAGACGATGGTGATCGAGAACTGACGATAGATGATGCCGGTCGAACCACCAAAGAAAGCCATCGGAATGAAGACGGCGGTGAGGACGAGGGCGATGCCAACAATGGCGCCGGTGATTTCGCCCATCGACTTTTCCGTCGCCTCGAGCGGCGAAAGCTTCTCTTCGGACATGATGCGTTCGACGTTTTCGACGACGACGATGGCGTCGTCGACGAGAAGGCCGATCGCCAGCACCATCGCGAACATCGTCAACGTATTGATCGAATAGCCGGTGACCGCCAGCACCCCGAAGGTGCCGAGCAGGACGACGGGAACGGCAATCGTCGGGATCAGCGTAGCCCGCAGGTTCTGCAAGAAGATAAGAAGGACCACGAAAACGAGCACGATCGCCTCGATCAGCGTGTGCACCACCTTTTCGATAGACAGCTCGACAAAGGGCGTCGTGTCGTAGGGATAGGTGATTTCCACACCGGCGGGCAGGCCGCGGCCGATGACAGCGAGCGCAGAGCGCACGCGGGCGGCGGTATCGATGGCGTTGGCGCCGATCGCCAGATTGACGGCAAAACCGGTCGAGGGCTGGCCATTGTAGCGCGAATTGCCGCCGTAGCTTTCCTGGCCGATCTCGATGCGCGAGACATCGCCTAAGCGCACCGTCGCGCCATCCTTTTCGACCTTCAGGATGATGTGCTCAAAATCGGCGACGGTGGTCAGCTGACTTTGCGCAGTGATGGTAACGTTGATCTGCTGGCCGGGGATCGCCGGCTGGGCACCGAGCGAACCGACCGAGACCTGGGTGTTCTGCGCCTGGATGGCTGCGGTGACGTCGCTCGGCGTCAACTGGTATTTCAGCAGCTTGAAGGGGTCGAGCCAGACGCGCATGGCGTATCCTGAGCCGAAGACGTTGATGCTGCCGACGCCTTCCAGGCGCTGGATCTGGTCCTCGATCGAGGTCGACACGATGTTGCCGAGGTCGACCGAATTGCGCTTGCCGTCGGTGGAAACGAGCGAGCCGACGAGAAGAATGCTCGAGGTCGAGCGGGTGACGCTGATCCCGGCATCGATGACGTCGCTCGGAAGCTGCGACTGAACCAGCTGCAGCTTGTTCTGCACCTGTACCTGGGCGATATCAGGGTCGGCACTCGTCCCGAAGGTCAGCTGGATGCTGGCCGAACCCGTCGACGAGGTTGAGGTCATGTAGGTGAGATCGTCGAGGCCGGTCATGCCGTCCTCGATAATCGTCGTCACCGATTTCTCGACGGTCTCAGCACTCGCGCCCCGATAGGTGGCATTGATACGGACCGTCGTCGGCGCGATGTCGGGATATTGCGAGATCGACAGGGTGGAGATCGCCAGCAGGCCGGCGAGCATGATGGTGATCGCAATGACCCAGGCGAAAATCGGACGTCGGATGAAAAACTTGGCCATCGGTTGTTCCTGTGCGGCTGAGACGGTGACGTAGGGGCTCGAAGCGATTACTTCGCTGCGGGCTTCTGTGCGTCACCGGCCGCGGGCTGCTCGGCAGCCACGACCACGCCGTTGTCGGTGATCTTCATCGGAACCGGCTTCACCGGCATGCCTGAGGTGATCGATTGCAGGCCACTGACGATCAGCTGATCGCCGTCCTTGATGCCTTCGGTCACGAGCCAGGAATTGTTGGAGGGCGAGCTGTTCTCGAAAGCGCGGGTTTCGACCTTGCCATCGGCGGAAACGAACTGTGCCGTCAGCCGGCCATTGGCATCACGGCTCGTCGCCAGCTGCGGCAGCGCATAACCCGCCTCGGCGCCGAGTTCGACGGTTGCCCGGACATACATACCGGGCAGCACGATACGGTCGGGATTTGGAAAGAGTACGCGGATAATGAAGGTGCCTGTGGTCTCACTGACCACCTGCTTCGACATGTCGAGCTTGCCCTGCTGATTGTATTCCTTGCCGTCTTCGAGGATCAGGTGGAAGACGACATTGGCGGCGCCCTTGATGTCGCCGGCGGCCACCGCATCGCGCAGCTTCAGCAGGTTGGTGCTCGATTCCGTCAGCGAGATATAGATCGGGTCAAGTTGGCGGATCGTCGTCAGCGCCGTCGTCTGATTGGCTGAAACGACGTTGCCGACATTATAGGCCGTCTGGTCGCTGATGCCGTCGAAGGGCGCGATGATTCTGGTGTGGTCGAGATCGATCTGTGCGGCGGACAGCGCTGCCTTTGCCGACTCGACTTCGGCCTTGGCCTGGAGAAGTGTCGTCTTGGCTGTTTCGAATTCGATCTGGGTGGCGCCGCTGCCGACGAGGCGCTGGTAGCGGTCGAGATTGCTTTCAGCGCTCGGCACACTCGCCTCGGCTTTGGAGATTGCTGCCTTCGCCTGCTCGACGGCAGCGATATAGGGCGCATCCTCGATCTGGTAGAGAAGATCGCCCTTCTTGATCTCGCCGCCTTCTTTAAAGGCGATCTCGCGGATGAGACCGCTCACCTGCGGCCGGATATCGGCCGTCTGGAAGGTCTCGGCGCGGCCGGGAAGGATCGTGGTAATCGGGAAACTACCCTTTTTCAGCGTGATCACACCGACGGGCGAGGCCTGCTGGGCCGCGCCGGCACCTGCATTGCCGGCGGGCTTGCTGGCGTTATCGCTGCAGGCTGCGAGCAATGCGCCGAACGCCAGCGCCGAGGAGATGAGGAGGGCACGCCGTATCATTCTGAATTCCCTGTGCGGTGGCAATGGCCGTTCGATCCACGGGCTCGGCTCAGCCGAGCGCAGGCTTATAAGCGTCAGGACTGGTTCGGCATTCAAATGCCATCATCCGAATTTAACAAAAGCTTTACGAAGTGACGTAAGTCAGCAATCGTCACTTAGCAAGCGTTATTTTGCAGTGCGGCATCGACGAAGCCCACGATGTGCTCGGCGCGGTGTACGAGTGTTTCCTTGTCGTCGCGGGCGATCAGGATAGGGTGCAGCACGCAGGCGAGCACGTCTGCGACGGTGCGTGCCGCGCTCTCGGGATCGCGGCAATGATAACGTCCCTCCGCCATTCCTTCGCGGATGATCTCACCGAGCTTTTCTTCGATACGGGCGCGATAACGGTTGCCGGCCTCGAGTTTGGCTTCGATTGTCGAAAGCACCATTTCGAAGATGTAAGGGTTCTTCTGGATGTCCTGCAGATGGCCTTCCAGCAGGCGAAGGACGAAGCGAAGCAGTTGCTCCTTCGGCGGCAGGTCCTGGTCGAAGGCTGCGAAACGCTCGGTCGCATTGTCGAGATGGCGCCCGGCAATCGCATCGATCAGCGCGACCTTGGAACGGAAATGCTTGAAGACATTGGCCGGCGACATGTGGAGCGCGCCGGCGATGTCGGCAATCGACACCGCGACATAGCCGCGCTCGCGAAACAGCATCTCCGCCATGGAGAGGATGTCTTCTCGCGTTTCCTCGGCCTTGCGTCTCGGCCTTCTTGCCATCCGTCCCCCGCCGGGCGAGCCCGATCCTTCTTTCGGCTGATGTTAGCGCGATTGCACGAAATGCAGCAAGCCGGTGATTAGCCAGCCGCTTTCGCACGCCGCCATCTCAGAGGAAGTAGGGGGCGAGGTTCTTTCGGACACGGGCAAGCGGCGTCTCGCCACTATCGTCGGGCACAAAGCGCTGGCCGGTGATCGCCTCATACGCCTTGATATAGACGGCCGAGGTCTGCTCAATCAGTTCAGCAGGGATTTCAGGGATCTCATCCTTATAGGGATCGCAGCGCTCGGCCACCCAGGCGCGGACGAAATCCTTGTCGAAACTTTCCGGACGTTTTCCGGCGGAGAAGCTTGCCGGATAGCTTTCGGCAAGCCAGTAGCGGCTGCTGTCGGGCGTGTGGATCTCGTCGGCGAGGATGATATTGCCGTCGCCATCGGTGCCGAATTCATATTTGGTGTCGACCAGAATCAGACCGCGTTTCGCGGCCATCTCCTGGCCGCGGGCGAAGAGCGCAAGCGCGTATCGCGATAGGGTCTGCCACTGCTCCTTGGTCAGAAGGCTACGCGTGACGATTTCGTCAGGGGTCAGCGGCTCATCATGGCCGCCATCGAATTCCTTGCTGGTCGGGGTGATGACGGGTTCGGGCAGGATCTGGTTGTCGCGCATGCCGTCGGGCAGGCGCATGCCGTACATCTCGCGCTCACCCTTCTTATAGAGTGTCAGGATCGACGTGCCGGTGGTGCCAGCGAGATAACCGCGCACGACGATTTCGACCGGCAGGATGTCGAGCCGCGTGCCGATGACGACATTCGCATCGGGATAGTCGAGAACGTGGTTCGGGCAGATATCCCTTGTCGCCTCGAACCAGTAGCGCGCCGTCTGCGTGAGCACCTGGCCCTTATAGGGAATGCAGGTGAGAATGCGGTCGAAAGCGCTCAACCGGTCGGTGCTGATGATAATCCGGCGTCCGTCCGGAAGATCATAATTCTCTCGCACCTTGCCGCGATAATAGTTCGGCAGTTCCGGGAAATGGGCTTCGGAGAGGATTCGCACGGCGCTCGACTGTCCTTGTGATTGGGTGAAGGCTTCCTGTCGTTTCATTGCCGGGAAGTCAAGGTGGCGCCCAAGTATCGCATCACAGCCAGAACAGAGCCAGGAGAAACAAAGCGAGGCCGTAACTTGTAACGGCAAGTGGCCAGCCGGCGCGCAGGAAGTCGCTGAAACGGTAGCCGCCAATGCCCATTGCCAACGTATTGTTATGATGGCCGAAGGGCGTCAGGAAATCGAGCGAGGCGCCGGCTGCGACAGCGATCAGATAGGCGTGCGGCGCATGGTTGCCGGCTTTCGCGAATTCCAATGCGATCGGGGCCAGGACGATTGCGACCGTCGCGTTGTTGACGAAGGGCGTCAGCGCCATCGCGAGGAAGAGGATCAGAGCAATGCCGAAGAGCGGATGGGTGATCGGCACGACGAGGCTCAGCCAGCCGGCGATGGTTTCGGCCGCTCCGGTGGTTGCCACCGCCTGACCGATCGGGATCATTGCCGCCAGCATGATAATGATCGGCCAATTGAGATCGGCCATCGCCTGGCGGATGTTCAGATGATTGAGCAGGGCAAGCACTAGCACGACGCCGGCAAAGGAAACATCAGGACGCAAGCCGGCCGCGGAGGCGGCGATGCCGCAGGCAAAGAGCGCGAAGGGCCGCCAGGAGAGCGAAGCGGGTTCGCTCGAAGCAGCCGAAGCGAGCGGCAGGCACTCGCTTTCTTCAAGCGCTTCGGCGATCGCTATGCGCGGCCCCTCTAACGTCAGTATATCGCCAATCGACAGCTGCAGGTCGAGGAATCGGCCCTCTATGCGCGGCGCGCGCATGGAAAGAGCGGTGACTGCGACGCCGCGACTGTGAAAGATTTCGAGCGAACGGATCCGCGATCCGACCAGCGTGCTTTCCGGCATGACGACGGCTTCGACACGGGTAAAATCCGGCTGCAGGCCGTGCGGATGGGCATCAGCCATCAGCGCCTGCGCGGCGGCAAGGCCGACAAAGACCGTATCGCCGCCTTCGGCAAGCAGCACGTCGCCGGCTTCGATCACCGATTGGTCGAGCGGTCCGAAGACGAAATTGTCGCCACGGATCAGCGCATGCGGCTTGATGCCGAAACGCGGGGGGCAATCGGAAAGCCGCACGCCGATCAGCGGCGAAACATCGGGGATGCGACGCTCGACGACGATACGGCGCGTGGCCGGAAAGGTCGTCGCCGGCGCCTCGTCGAGATATGGAAACAGCCGTTGCACGCGAAAGGCGATGATAAAAATGCCGGCGATTGCGACCGGCAGGCCAACATAGGCGAAATCGAAAAAGCGAAAGCTCACGCCGGTCGCTTTAGTGAGCGCATCGCTGACGAGCAGGTTGGCCGGCGTGCCGATCAGCGAAACGAGACCGCCGAGCAGGGCTGCGAATGAGACCGGCATGACGAGCTGGCGGCGGGGGATGGCCAGAGCCGTGCCGAGCCGCAGCGCCACCGGCAGGGTGATCGCAAAGGCACCGATATTGTTCATAAAGATGGAGATGACGCCGGTAAGAGAAGAAATGCCTGATATGACCTGGAAACCCGAGAGGCCCGCGGCCGCGAAACGGGCAGCAAGACCGTCGAAGAGCCTGGCGCGCGCCAGCACCTGGACGATCAGCAGGATCTCGACGACGGTGACGACGACGGGGCTGGCGAAGCCCGTGAAGATCTGATCGGCGGGATAAAGGCCGAGTGCATGGCCGGCAAGCAGACCGGCGATCGAGACCACCTCGATGCGGAAGCGATCGAGTGAGAAGAGAACGAGCATCGCCAGCAGAAGGATCAGCAGGGATGCTTGCTCGAACGTCATGCATGGATCCGGTGTTTCATCGACGAGGCGGACTGTAATCGTTCCTCATGCGCTGTACAGAGGTGCCTTCAGGCAAAGATTGGACAATTCCCATATCTCGCATCAAGCTGGCGAAGCCTGCCACCGGCCCGCTGCGTTCCGCTCCAGAATGGGCGTTGCGAAAACGCCGACGGTGCGCGCGATCCATTGCGGTGCGACGGCCGCAAGGCTCTCGCGCCAGCGCTCCGATTGCAGCATCGCCGCACCGATGGCGGCGGGTTCGATGCCGCAGGCCGTCAGCAGGTGAAGACCGGCGGCGATCGAGGCGCCGCTGGAAATGACGTCATCAATCAGAGCGACGCGCCGTCCGGTCAGCAGCGGCAGCATTCGCGGATCGATATAGAGCCGTTTCTGTTGCGTCGGCGTGGTGATGGAGGACAAGGCAACGGAGAGCTCGTCGCGGTACCAGAATTTGCGTGAGGTACCGAGCGGAACGTACCTGCTATGACCGAGCTTCTGGGCCACGGCGGCGGCAAGCGTCAGGCCAAGCGTCGGCAGGCCGGCGACAACATCGATGCGCATGGGCCTGATCTTTTCGACGAGGCTTTCGGCGAGCGCATCGAGCACGGCGAAGCTCGCCTGGTTGACGATCAGCGAGGCGAGGGCGTGATCGCCATCTGCCAGTATGCGGATCGGCAGGCGAAGTTGGCGGCCATCCTCCAGCGCGGCGACATAAAAGGAGGTGAATTCCTGGTCGTCGGGAAAGGTGCCGGGAAGATGAATCTCCTGCCAGAAATCATGCGGCGCCATCGCCATCACATCGGTCAATTGCGTCTCGACCTTTCCACACCGGTTCTACGACGCAGCACCTGCAGTTCCGCCTCGCTCAGCGGACGCACGGCGCCTTTCGCCAGTTCGCCGAGTTCGAGCCCGCCGATTGCGACGCGCACCAGGCGCAGGCATTCGGTTCCGAGTGCCTCCAGCATGCGGCGGATCTGGCGATTGCGGCCCTCGTCGAGCTCGACCTCGATCCATGAATTCCTGTCACCCTGGCGCAAGCGCCGCGCGGCGGTCGCCGTCAGCAATTCGCCGTTGTCGCGGATGCCCGATGTCATGGCGGCGATACCCTCATCGTCCATGACGCCGCCGATCTGGACATGGTAGGTCTTCGTGACATGGGTGATCGGATCGAGCAGGATCTGGGCGAATTCGGTGTCGTTGGTGAACAGCAGCAGCCCCTCGCTTGCCTTGTCGAGCCGGCCGACGGGGGAGAGATGCGGGATGTCAAAATCCCGGAGGCAATCATAGACCGTCGGCCTGCCTTCGGGATCATGGCGGGTCGTGACGAGACCGCGGGGCTTGTTGAGCATCAGATAGATTTTCGCCTCTGCAGCGACAACGAGCCCGTCGACGCTGATCCGCGCAGTTGCAAGATCAACCCATGCGGCGATATCGGTGATGGTGCGGCCGTCGACGGCGACGCGGTTTTCGGCAATCAGCCGTTCGGCCTGCGTTCGGGAGCAATAACCGAGCTTGGAGAGGGCGCGGGGAAGAGTGACCCGTTTACCTGCAGCGCTATCGGCGGGCTTTGTCCGCTCACGCGTCTTATGCGGTGGGCGCCGCTCCCTCATCTGACGTCCTTGTCTTGCCTCGTGCCCTCTCTTGGCATGAACGGCGCACGGATACCAGCGACGCAAAGAAAAACGGAGGGAATGAAATGCCGCAAAAGGCCTCAGCGCTTAAGGGCAAAGCGCCGTGGGGGGCTTGCTGGGATCTGACCGCCTCAGCGGCAGACCATGAAGCCGGCCAGTTCCTTGCGGCTGACGACGATGCCGGCGGCGGCCTTGACCGGGTCCGGATGTGTGTATGACAGGCTTGGCATTTCCGGCAGGTCGAGTGCCTGGCGCATATTCATGATGCCGACGGCGTGACGACCATTGGCGCCGTCGACGCTGACTTCGATGATGCAGTTGGCCCTCTTGTTTTCCATGGTAGTCCTCCCTTCGTTTTTTATGTTCCCATAGCTGGCATTAAAAATTGGTTTTTGTAAGACATAAGCGTTTACGCACCCGACCGAAAGACAGATCGGCGGGTGCGTAAAGAACCGGTTGATGCGTGGATGTGGCGACTTAGCGCCACCATTGCCGAGGTTGCGGCTGTTGACTGCCGGACAGCAGATATCCGGCGAGGAATCCGATGGCGCCTGCAAGCGCCAGCGCGGTGGTCGTTGCGGCCGGATGCTCGCGGGCGGCGTCGGCGGCAGCGACGCCTTCAGCCTTGATTTGTGCGACAGCGTTCTTTGCCCGGGGCAAGGCTTCTTCATAAGCCTTGCCGGCGCGGCCGCGCACTTCGTAATAGGCTTCGGCGCCTTGAGCGGAAATCATCTTCTGCAGGCGCGAGACTTCCTGTTGGAGTGCGGCGATGTCCTTGCTGACAGATGCTCTGATATCATCGGTGTTGGCAGCCATGTCGGTCTCCTTCCTTCAATGGGAGAGAAAACACCTCAGACGGAGATAGGTTCCGAAATGCCCGCCGTTGATTTGTGACGGAAATTTAAAGCTCGCCAATTGAGGGCGCTTGATCCTTCATTAACCATAAATTCGCGCAAGCTACTGTTTTTCGTTATCTTTCCCCAGTTGAAAGCGACTTTCCGACGGATTTTTGACCAGACGATAAACAAATTTTCAGGAATCCGCCCCGCGACAGCCCCTTGTGGATAATGTCCACCGACAAAAATGCCAGCCGAATCAGCCTGTTACAAAATTGTCAAAAAACTTTCGGCATGGCTGTTGACTGTTTGGGAGGGTTAGTTCTATAAGCCCACTCACTGAACGAGGGCGGCGGCGCTGCTGGCGACGAAGTCTTTCGTTCTAA
>NZ_JABDWD010000040.1:0-26969 GCF_019685115.1 Rhizobium sp. NZLR11
CGATATTCTACGAAAGCTTCATTGCAGTGAGCCGGTTTGAAAATAATCAGCTCGCGGAAACGCGGTTGTATCCCATCGAACTTGGCCACTCCAAAAGGTTTGCCAACCGCGGTGTTCCGCGTCTTGCTCGCGGGCAGCAAGGCCGGGCCATTCTGCAACGGATCCAGGATCTGTCGACGCCATTTGGAACTGAGATCACAATCGAGAACGGCGTTGGAGTCATTGTCTGTGAATCCCGCGCCGAGCAAACGGCAGGAGAGAGGATATTTATTGCAGACTAGAGTCGCGGAGCTACAGCATCAGAGCTCCGCTATCACAAGGGACCTGGTAAGACTGTCTTTACAAGGTTCGCCCAGTATCCGATTCCGTAGGGAAGAGCCTCATCGTTGAAGTCGTATGATGGGTTATGGAGAGAAGCTGTTGAACCGTTGCCAATGAAAATCATAGCACCGGGTCGAGCTTCGAGCATGAACGCGAAGTCTTCCGATCCCATGACGGGCTCGAACTGGTCATCTACGCAGATCGGACCTACCAGATTGCGAGCGGCGCTGATGGCGAGGTTCGTCTCCTCAGGAGAGTTGGTCATGATTGGATCAAGCCTGCGGTACTTAAATTCGATCTCCGCGCCATATCCGCTTGCTATCCCGCGCGCTACGGCAGGTATTCGCGTCTCAGCCAAGTCCCGAAGCTCATGCTTCAATGTTCTGACTGTCCCGGACAACGTCGCGGTCTCGGGTATCACATTGTAGGATTCCCCCGCGTGCATCTTGGTAATCGAGACGACCAAGGATTCGAGCGGGTTCGTCGACCGAGAGACCAACGGCTGGAGGCCCACGATAATTTGGCCTGCAATCACTATGGGATCGATGTTGCGATGAGGGCTGGCAGCATGTCCTCCTTGGCCCTTGATCACGATATCAAATTCGTCCAGCGCCGCCATAAAAGGACCGTCGCAAATTGCGAACCGCCCGACATCAAGGCCTGGCGAGTTATCCATAGCAAAAACGCGGGATATTCCGAATCTATCCATAATGCCTTCTTGGACCATCCGCTGCCCGCCAAGCGCGTTTTCCTCAGCTGGCTGAAAGATCAAGGCAACGGTGCCGCCAAAATTTGGGGCTTCGGCGAGAAATTTAGCGGCACCGAGCAGCATTGCCATGTGGCCATCGTGTCCACATGCGTGCATTCTTCCAGACATTTTGGAGGACCACGGTTTGTTCGACCTTTCCTCGATGCGGACAGCATCCATCTCCGCCCTCAAGCCAATTGTCGGGCCACCACGATGATTTCCTTCAATCAGTGCAACCAAACCGGTCTCCGCAAGACCAGTCTCGATATGATTTACGCCGAACGATCGGAGTGTTCCTTCCAGGTAAGCTGCGGTTGAGTGCAAATCATAATCAAGCTCTGGATGCTGATGAAGGTGACGGCGCCACTTCGTCGCCTCCTTCACCAAGGGCCTGAAGGTTTTAAGATCGTGCATGGTGCTTTCCTTTGACTTGCGTCCCTGCCGAAATCCGGCCGGACTATGGTTCGGTTAAACCAAGCAGGGCGTCAAATTCAGAGTTTCTATACAATAAATCTTGATACGCTATGGATGACATAATGATTATTAGCGGTGCCTCGCCGGCTTTGAAGGGCGAGGCGTCTCGCGGCCACGAACGATGACTTCAAAGGTGACCAGCTCCGGCTGGAGAAAGAGCGGAAGAATCACTCTTCGTCTAAGCCAACATTAGGGCGATTGCGGCAATCTCGCCTGCCATCTTCCATCCTTGATCAACTGGCGCACTACCTTCGGAAGCAGCCCCCGGATGGCGGCAACTTCAGCCGAACGCTCATCTCGCGCATTCACCGCAAGTATTACCGACCTCGATATTGATGGGTTTATGATCTTTGCCATTCGTACAAGACCGAGTGACGTTTCCCGCTGGACCGCGGAGGGTGTCAATATAGAGTGAGCTTTACCATCTGCGACCATGTCTATGATCGTTGAGAGCGAATCTATCTCGTACCGGACATCTAAGAAGACATTGTGCATTTTTGCTGCGTCAGTCACGGCTCTCTGAACACTGGTAACATTCATGGGAACAGCCAGGGGGAAAGCGCTTAGCTGATCAAGAGAAATAACATTTTCAAAAGGGGGGCTGCCCGGAGGGATGATCAGACAGAATTCCTCTTCAGCGAGGACGTCATAATACGAACCGTCATCTTTCATGGTGTAAAAAACAGCGAGGTTGAATCGGCCCGCAACCATCATTTCTTCAATCGAACCGCTCATCCCTTCGACAATCTTTAGCGAGACTTTCGGGAAGCGCTCGTTCGCCATATTGAGTAACTCTGGTGCCATAAAGCGCGCCGGACCGGACGGCAGTGCGATGGACACTTCACCCACTGGTATCTTCGGCTTGCTGGTAAGCTCTTCCTCGGCAATACTCACCTGATTCAAAATAATGCGCGCATGGTGCAGCAATCGCGAGCCAGCCGGTGTCAGAGTGACGCCGCTACGCTCACGCACGAGTAGCTTGGTTCCTAAGCCGTCTTCCATCTCTCGGACATGAAGACTAAGCGCGCTTTGCGCGACATTCATATACTCTGCGGCTCGGGTAAATCCGCCTGCCTCGGCTATGCCAACGAAATATTTTAACTTCTTAAGATCCACTCTGGTCGTCCGTAATTCGATGAACTTCCAGTAGTATCGCAAATCGAGATGGATAGAAAGGTTTCTGTGAAATTTTGACTGCGGTCGCACTATAACTACGAGTGCTGAGTCGTTATTCTCTGCCTATTGGGCTTCCTACGGGCGACCTGGCAGCCGATCATCTGAAAAAACGATAAGCGACAGTTCCGGGTTGCCCATTCTTTCTCGGTGGCACATAAGCGACGAAACACCGGTCTCAGTCATCGAGCCCGTAAACGGTACGGTTGTTCTTGTAGAGTATCATCCTTGCGGCCTCGACGGCTTCCTCCACCGAGAGGCTTCCACCAACGACATAATCAGTGAGTGCTTTTGCTAGGTATCGTTTGCCCCACCGACCTGCAAGCCAATACAATTCCGGGATATGGTATGCATCGCTTGCAAACAGGATCTTCGAGAGCGGAACAACTTCCGTCACCTGCATATATCGCTGATATAGATTCTGATGGACATGAGGGGTCATGATCGAGAGTTCGAAGTAGCAGTTGGGGTAAAGGTGACTGAGCCACGCGGCCTTACCGACCGAGGGATAGCCAGCATGCAGCGGAATAATTTTGGGCATCCGCATCATGTTGTCGCGGTCAAACCGGACAACCTCTTCCAAGTAAAATGGGTCTTGATTTCGTAGGACCACGTCGGGAGCTTCACCGTCTCCCGCGTGAATCTGCATAGGCATGTCGCGCTTGAGGCACTCCTCCAGTGCGAGGGTGAACGTATAGCGGCGTAAATCCTTGGTAATTTCCGCGGCAGACTCGCGGTCCATATCAGGCAATTTGTTGAAAGAACTTCTGAGCGCCTCCCAGGATACTCTTGCAGGATCCCGGTCGTGCAGGGGCCGGATAAGACCAATGAACGGCAGGAGGTAAGATTTCATTCCATATGATTTCTTCCCGAAATTGCCGTTGCCATCTAAAGTCTCGTGCAGCCTTTTGATGTAGCGCTGCTCGAACTCGTCAAAGGAAATGTCGAGATGGAAAAACTCTCTCTGGATCTCTTCAATGCGGCTGATGCGGTTTGACCGGCATGGTAAAATCGCCTCCTCGAAGCGGGCAATCGCTTCGCCACCCCGATCCTCGTGGTAGCCGGTTTCGAGCATGATGTTTTCGTAATTGACGTCGCGAAACAGGCTGTTCACATACGCCCAGTAGCTCCTGCCGCGGTCATTGCGGGCCTCGATAACTGCATCCAGTATCGCCTCGCAGCCGAGGAACTGGGCCAGTTCCTTCACCAGGAACTTGATAAAAACCCCTTGGGAAATGTCTCCGGTTACCCCATCTACCTTGCCCTGAATGTCATACATTCTGTTCAGATCGTGCCTCCTGGCTTCGTCCCCGTTGAGCCACTCGGTGTAGACGCCCTTCGGAAAATATGCCGCCATTGGCATTCCCGCCAATGAGATGCGCTCCAGGTAACGCTTTGGCGTCGTGATCGCATCCTGATCGGTGATCACGTGGCAATGAGTGTCGTCGATTGGTAGCGCATCGACTGCCTCGAATATTGCCGCAAACTCAGGTTCCTGCCTCGAGAGGAACAGCGGTAGGTGCTCCAGGTGATACAAACCGCTCCGGTTTGTGCCGGTCGTCTGGGCACTGGCCCTTGAGCCGGCGTACGAGCCTTTTGGATACTCTGTCATTTGCGCCTCCTATCGTTTACAGCATGACTTTCGGGTCACAAGATTTCGAATATCTCTCTTGGAGCGGTGGTGAGGACATCGACGCCGGTGCGGGCAACCCGAAATGTTTCGCTGATTACATAGCCGAACTCTTCATCAATCCAGTTTCCAAGCATCAGGTGGAAGGTCATATTTGGTTGAAGCACGGTCATGTCGCCGTCACGCAAGCTCGCGGTCGGTTCAGTCCAGCCAATCCCATGGGCGTAGCCGCAACGGGATTCCTTCTTCAGCCCCCTTTTTTCAATTGTGCGATAAAAAGCGTTCGCAACGTCGCTGCAGGTCGCTCCTGGTCGAACGGCCGCGATCGCAGCATCAAGCCCCTCCAGCTGGATGTCATGGACCCGGCGGAGCCGATCTGACGGAGCACCTATTGAGTAGGTGCGCATGAGCGCAGCACAGTAGCCATGGCGAGATCCGGCAAGTTCGATATTGATTTGCGAACCTTGCCGGAATGAGTCTTCAGTCCAAGGGATATGACATGTTCCAGTTCGGGGCGTCGCGCAGATCGCTATTTCTTCGAGCCGCGTGCCCGGTTTGCCGTTCACGCCTCGGATCAAGACGGATGCAATCTCAGCGCAGGCATCGGCTTCGCGCACTCCAGCCCGAATGACCTCAGCGGCGCGGGCAATCGCAGCATCTGAAATTGCCGCCGCTTCCCGCATAATTTCGATCTCAAGATCGGATTTGATGAGACGAATCCAGGTGACTGCCTTCGTGCAGTCTACGACGTTGGATGCCTCCAAACGTCTTTTGAATTTCTCGGCGGTGAGGGTGGAAAGGCTGAATTCCTCAATGCCGATCCGTTTGTCTGCAAAGCCCGCTTCCTGGACGTAGTCGATAATAGCGTCGTATCCGTCCTTATCCGGGTGTGCGATCAACTCCTCTGGATAGGCAATTATTTTGTCCCTCTCCATAAAGCACTGGTGCATAGCAGCCGGGGCATCCATCCGTCGCAGAATGAAGACTGGCTCTTCCTCCGTCGCAAGAACCACTAAGGCTTGTGGCACATAGGCTGATCGAGCGGTGTAACCGGTGAGATAAGTGATGTTGTGCTGATCGGACACAACGAGCGCCTCGACATCTCGCCGCGCCATTTCAGATTTTACCAGTGTAAGACGCCGCAGATACTCGTCCCGAGGGAACGCCGGTGGTGCCTTGCTTATCGTCATGACGGTTATCCTTTATATGAACTTTTTGCTGACAGATCAGTCGCGCGCTTAAGACCAACGTTTCGAGCCACACCCGAGCGTAGGATCACGGGGTGATGGACTCCATGAGCATTCTGCTCAGGGTCGTGATGTCGTAGACCGGCAGTCCGGTGGATTGGCGAAGTGACTGAGCAATTCGGGGGAACATGGTACACTCGAGCAACAATGCCCGGATTTCAGGATGTTTCTCCCGCAACCGCTCCACGCACGAGCAGACATCCTCGCGCAGGCCACTTAGGTCTGTCCGCACCGGTGGTCGTGCCATTTCGTTTTCCCAAGTTGGCGTGTTTTCGATTCCGCCAACAACCACCCGTGAAATGTCAGCTGGATCAGACAAGCCAAGCAGTTCGGTCTCAAAATGAGTGTAATCGAAAGTCAGGGCGGCAAGCTTTGCTCCGCCGGACAACTGTCGAACAATCATTGGTGTGAGCAAGAGGGCTGACACAGCAATTGGAACGGGGACAGCAGCCGCAATTGCGGCCTGGTGCCGAATCGAAAAGCCACAGTCTGCTGTAATCGCTGTAGCTCCACGGCTGACAAGGCGCTGCGCTGCTGCGATGTAAGGTCCTTCAAGGGATGGATCACCTCGAACGACAACATCCGCCCATGCCCCGGCAACGGTCTCTCGAATGGTCGGGAACGCGAATATCGATGGGTCATGCAAGGACTCAGCCACAGGTGAGCCGTTTGGGTCAGATCCTGGCTCGAGATCCAGAATTCCAAGGATGCCGTTGCTAACCGAGGCTCGTTCTTGACACATGTTCGCACCAGTGGTTTGTGAGGGGATAGAAAACCCACGATGTCACGGGGACTGATCGCCGCCGTGTCGATCCCTGACTGGGCTGACTTCAATGAGCATTTTTGCCAGACTGACATAGTCTGCAATCATCAAGCCGGTCTCACGGCGCACGGCGTCGGCCGCGAGCGGGAAGGCAGCGCATTCGAATACAAGAGCGGCAACGTCAGGCTCACGCTTAAGCAGCGATCGTGTGGCTATCATCACATCTTCAACGATGGCTGACGCGGGTAGGTCGGGGATCGGCTCGGCCAATCGCCTCCACGTCTCAGACCCTTCGATGCCGGCTACGGCGACATCGATCTGAGTGGATGACCATCCCGCCGCGGCAAAGTGTTTGTCCCCCATCCGTGTGGCATCATAGGTGAGGATGCCGACTTTCTTGCCCTTGGGGACAGTTGTTGCAGCGAACGGCACCAAGGAGAGGCTCGACAAGGCGACCAGAACGTTTACAGCCGCTGCAAGCTTACTTTGGAATAGCGACGTGAAACCGCAGTTAGAGGTGATCGCGGACACGCCGTCGTTCTCCAGTTGTCGAGCGCAACGGATATAAGCGTCAAGAATATCCTCATCGCCGTCTATAATATTTCTCACCGTGGCCCCTGGGACCGCAGTGTGCAGGGTTGGAAACGAAAATGTATTCGGATTGCAAAGAGCCCCGGCATGGGTGATTGGCCGGTTTTCCAAAAGAAGCAGACCCAGGGTCTTTTCCACTTTCCACCTCCAAAACTGAGAACTTCGTTCTGCCTAGGGCGAGATCGTTTTTCGTGGGCAACTGGCGCTAAGCCTACGGATTCAGCGGCGTCATTTCACCTGCGTCAGCGCTGCAAGAGCCTGGCGATGGACCTGGTCGCAGCGAGAAAGGACCATTTCTTGCCAGTCCGGCCGTGCGGGGTTGTAGTGTTCCCGCGTGGCGTTCCGTATCCGCTTCCCAATCTCGGTGTTCGCCTGATCGGGGTGGTATGCGAAAAGCCAATGATCGTCGCGGAGGACTTCGCGGCCTTTGTCCGGGCTGAAGGTGCCAAACTCCAGGCACACATAGGTGTGTCGGCTGCCCAGCTCATCCTGCCAGAACTCGTCTTGCGTACCCGTGATGGCCACTGACGATGAAGTTCCCAGGTCTGGCGACGTCACCGATGGTCCAAAGATGTCGAAGGCTCGATGATAGCCCTCAAGACCCGAGGATGTTTCGGTTTGGAGCTCGCCGTAACCATAAGGCCCAAGCCCGGTGTGATAATCAATGATGATCACGTTTTGTCGCTCTGCAACTCTATAATCCCTGCAGATACTCTCAAGGATTTCCCGCGGCTCTGACGGGCGCTTGCCTCCGAAAAACATGCCTTCGGGTCGGGAATATTGCCCTTTCTTCCGCGCCGTCTGAAACGCGGCCTCGCCATGGGTCGCTCGGAATTCGGCGATCGCTTGCTCTGCCACTGCCAACTTTTCGGCTGAGAGGTCGGATGGAACGAGTTGATCTGCCAACTCGTCGTAGCCCGGATTTTCCGGCAGCGGCTTGGAGAAATTGACAAAATTCCGATTAAGATCGCATCCCTCGGCAGTGACGCGCCGATCCCAGGCAAAGCCATACGCGTTTAAGGCGTGAATTAGGAGAATGCCGACAGATCCCCCAAGGCTATCCGCCAACTGCGACCGAAGAAGGGACAGCTGCGCGGCGGATCCGCAATAGCCCTCCACACCATGCGTCCCTGCGATAGAAACAAGCAGGTTGTCAGCATCGGGGTCGCCGAGATAGGCGACATCCGTAGAAAGTGGCTGGCCTTCAGGTCCACTGTGGCTCGATCGATAAGATTGGACCTTTGTCGCGTCGAGAAAACGCGTGCGGGCTTCGAAATAGGTATCCGAAAACAGGTTCTTCATGGCGTCTTTATCACTATGGGGTGGGGGGTGCGCTTGCGCCACAGGATATGGCGCAAGCTCAGAAATCCGCGACCACTATGGCGCAGGCGAAGCACTCTATTTCCGGCTGGACAAGAACCTCACTCCACGAAGCTACGAGATGGAAACCAACTCTCGCTCGAACTGTGTCAGAGGCTCATTTCCTTCCTCGGTCACCAGGAAGGATTGCGTGATCGCAATGCCAGTGTCATCGAGCCAAAGCCCGGACATGCAGTGGAACGCCATGCCGGGCTGCAAGACCGTCTTGTCCCCCGGACGCAAGCTGACCGTACGCTCGCCCCATGTCGGCGGAAAACCAAGGCCAATCGAATAGCCGAGGCGTGCTTCCTTCTCGAAACCATGTTTTGCGATCGACCCGCGCCATACCAATTCGACCTCTTCGGCCGCCATGCCTGGACGGATGCTGCCCATCGTCGTGTTCAATCCCTCGACCACCGCCGCGGCAAGCCTGCGATAGCTGTCCGGCGGCCGGCCCAGAAATACCGTGCGCGTCATCGGGCAATGGTAGTGAAGGCGGGATCCGGCGATCTCGATGTTGAGGGGCGCGTCTTTCTTTAGAGGGTGATCGGTCCACAGGCCATGTGGTGTTCGCACGCGTTCATCGGCACAAAAATGCGGAGGGCTTGTCGTATAAACGCCACCGGCGTCGGGAAGCCCAGATATCTGCGCCTTGTATATCTCTGCAACCACGTCGCACTCGCGCACACCTGGGGCGCATTTTGCTACCGCTGCCGACATCGCAGCATCTACGATTCGACCTGCTTGGCGCATGTAGATCTGTTCTGCGCTGCTCTTCACCAACCGTACCCGATTGACCAAAAGCTCGGCATCCTCGAACCGTGCATTGGGGAGGGAATTGACAAACTCGGCGTGGATCCGGGCAGTATAATAATACGCGCCCATTTCAACGCCGACTACCCCTTTGTCGAGGCGCCGCTCCTTCAATATCTCCGATACCGGCCGAACGGGGTGTGAGGTGGTCGATTGAACGAAACTGTCTGGATACGCTCGGATGTTCTCCTCGCGCATATAGGTCGTATCGCGAGCTGAAACAGCGTCCATGAACCGGCCGATCCAGATCGGTTGATCCTCGTTGGCAGCGACGACAAGAAACAGAGGCGCATAAAACGCCCACGCGTCGAAGCCCGTCAGATAGAAGATGTTGGCCGGATCAGAAAGAATGAGAGTATCAAGTCCTGATGCCTGCATTTCCACTTTTGTAGCGGCAAGTCGCGCCTGGTACTCGGTTTCGGTAAAATAAAGGGCTGGCATAGCGGCTCCTGTTGGCTCGGGCTTGGAAAAAGTCATGCGCTTCTCGCAGCAAGAAACCTAATCCATTGGATTAAAATTTTGCTTCCACTCCCTGGTGAAAAACTTCGAATTTATCGGCTGCTCGAGCGGCTTGGCGAACACCGCGAAACAAGACGAGCGAGAGGTGGGTGGCGGGAATTCAAGACTATTCCCGCCACGGGAGGACCCTGTTTATTAAGCGGTAGCCTCAAGGACCGTATTCTGAGAGCTGCTCCTGGCGCGCCACCAAGTGACGTAAAGCGCGATCATCCATAGGATCGGCAGAAGGGTCAGCAGAGACGCCACAGCGGCCACTGTCGGATCGATTTCGTTGCGAATGTTCTCCCACATTTTCAGTGGCAACGTTCGGACCGAATATCCGCTGACCAAGGACGTCACGACCACTTCATCAAACGAATGGATGAATGCGAAGAGCGCGCCGCCAATGATCCCCGGTCGGATCAGAGGGAATGTCACCCGCATGAAAGCGGTAAAAGGCCTAGCGCCCATGCTTTTCGCTGCCTGCTCCAAGCGCCTGTCGAAATTGGCAAGAGTTGCGGAAACAATAACGACGACGTAGCTGATTGCGCCAATCGTATGGGCAAGTACGATGCCCGTCTCAGTTCCAATAAACCCTAGATTGACCAGGCCGAAGTAGCTTGCCACGCCGACGACAATGACGGGGATCGTGATCGGAGCAAGGATCACCATCGTCAGCCAGCCTCGAAGATCGGAGGCGATCCGGCTAAGGCCATAAGCTGCCAAGGTCCCTAAGACTGTCGACAGAGCCGCAACGGCCAAACCAATCTTGATGCTGGTCCAGGCCGCGCCATACCAGGCTTCATCACCGAAGAAGCTGCCATACCACTGAAGCGAGAAACCGGACGGAGGAAACTGTAGCGTCGCATCGCTGCTAAACGACATGATGATCACGACGACTTCGGGAAACAGCAGGAAGAAAATGACAAGCGTCAAGGTGAGGCTTCCAGCAAAACGCGACCATCCGCCATCGCCCTGAGCCTGATAAAGGGCCTTGGACCACTGTTTGGATCTTGAAGCGACCGAAAGCTCATTCAGATACTGCTTCACCACGCGAAGCAGGCTAAACCGTTCCATGAAACCTTTTCTCAGCTTCGGCGCGCTGTGTTGTGTTCCCGAGAGGTTTAGCCCGAATACAGAGAGCATCACGACGGCAATCGCCAGAAGGACGAATGAAGAGGCGCTGACTGAACCCATATTGAACCCGGTCGAGACCTGGGAGGCAATAAAGGTTGAGAGCATAGCATCTCCCAAGCCCCCCAACGCCGCTGGCGTGATGTAAAAGCCCAGGCAGATGACGAAGACCAGCAGCGTTCCGCTTCGAACACCCGGCATGCTCAAAGGGAAATAAACCCGCCAAAAGGCTGTCGATGGCTTCGCACCCATGCTTTTGGCAGCCGCGATCAATGATGTGTTGATACCGAGCATGACGCTCACGAGCGGCAGTATCATCATAGGCAGCATGATATGGACCATGCCGACATAGACAGCGGCGCGATTGTAAATCAGAGGGAGAGGGCTGGAAATAAGACCCCAATTCATGAGGGCGCTGTTGATCAAGCCATTGTCCCCGAGAATAACGACCCAGGAATAGGTGCGCGCCAAACCGCTTGTGAGATAGGGAATAACGACGAGAACGATCAGGACCATGCGCGCGCGCTTAGACGCTGTCGAGATCAGGTATGCCGTGGGATACCCGACCAACAAACAGATGACCGTCGCTATTGCGCTGATCTCCAGCGTCTGGAGCAGGACCCGAATGTTGGCATACTGTCCCAGGAACGAAGAATAGTTCTCAATGCTAAAATTGGGTGCGTTCAGACTTTCGAGAAAAAGCTGGACGGTTGGTACGCCGAATACAACGAGCAGAACCCCCATAGCCGGTAGCACGAGGATTATAGGAGCACGGCCAATTCTTTGAAATACTTGCATCTGTGTGCCTCCCCGGTTCATTCATCGAGCAGACGGACGTCCGCCCGAAGCCAGTCGAGACGCACCGATCCACCGGGTGCAAAGACCTCTTGGCCAAACGCCACGTGTTGGCGGACGATCAAGGATTTGTCGCCGACACGGACCTGATATTTTCTCAGCGGGCCGGCGTAGATCATTTCTTCTACTATCCCGGTGACGACCTGGCTCTGATCGAGCTCAGCTGGTGCAGGGGAATTTACCGCAGAGATCCGGACGCGCTCAGGTCGAACCATCGGTACTTTTCCGCGGAAGTTCTGATCGTTGAAGCCGAGCTCCCGTGAATCCAGAACATTTGCTTCTCCCAAGAAGTTGGCAACGAAGCGAGTAGCTGGCCGGTCATAGAGTGCTTCAGGCGTGTCCAGCTGTTCGATTTTGCCACCCCTCATAACCACAATGCGGTCCGAGAGCGTGAGCGCCTCTTCCTGGTCATGCGTGACGCAAATGGTGGTTTTCCCAAATTCGCGGTGGAGACCCTTGATCTCCCCCTGCATCTGTTCTCTGAGGTTCCTGTCCAGAGCGCCAAGTGGCTCATCCAAGAGAAGGATCGGAGGATCTGCAATAAGGGCGCGCGCAAGAGCGACGCGCTGCTGCTGACCGCCGCTGAGTTGCGAGGGCATGCGCTCACCAAATGCGTCCAGGTGAACCCGCTTGAGCATGCGTTCAACCAAAGGAGCCCGCTCGTTCGCCCTCATGCCACGCATTTCAAGGGGAAACTCAAGATTTCGTCGCACTGTCAGGTGCGGAAATAGTGCGTAACTTTGAAAGACGATGCCTTGGTCTCGGCCGTATGAAGGCACGGCTGCAACGGACTTGCCTGAGATCAGAATGTCGCCCTTCGTAGGGGACTCAAAACCCGCCAGCATCATCAGCGCCGTGGTTTTACCCGAGCCGCTTGGACCCAGAATAGTCAGAAATTCGCCTCGCCGAACCGTGAGGGAAAGCTCGGTGACCGCTGCGATCGGGCCGTACATTTTCGTGACGTCACGAAATTCAATCTGGGCGAGGGCGCGGTCTTCCAATTTCTGATCCTCGGTAGTCGCCTGTTTTGGCAGTTTCGCGACGGGGTGTTCATCCGACCGCAGGTGAGCAGACTGGGACATGCTGCCATCCTCTATTCGTGGCGCAAAGACGCCTGTGTTGCGTTGCCAATGTGCCGCCGGACGACACATTGGCTTCGAGCGTGCGCTAGTTACCGGATGACCCAATCGCTCCAGCGCTGCACAAGACGCTGGATATTCGACAGGCCGTCGGGGCCGGCCTCGGAGTACCAAGCGCCATTGAGAAGGATCGCCTTCTCAAGATACCTGGGATGGCTGGGCAACGTGAGACCAAGCTCCTCGGATATTAGCTTAAATGCGTTCCGGTTGGTGGGACCTTCCGGATAGAGCTTGGCAAAAGCAGCCTGGTTTTCGGCACGGCTTACGAATTCCACGAACTTCTGGGCATTTTCGGCATTTGGGCTGTTTTTTGGAATGACCCAGTAATCCCAAGTCATCTTCGCCTGGTTGCGATTGAGCTCCAACGCAGCGCCCTGGGCAATCGCGGAGGCTGCGCGGCCGTCATAAGACATCATGACGTCGCCGGCGCCGCTCAGCATCAGCTGTTGGATTTCGGATCCGGCCGTCCACCACTTGCGGACGTGAGGCTTGATCTTGTCAAGGCTGGCGAAGATCCGATCGATGTCCATCGGATAGATCTTGTCCGGAGCGACGCCGTCAGCCAAGAGTGCTTCTTCCCAAGGACCTTCCGAGCCGTATTGACCCGACACCAAGTATCGGACGCCCGGGAATTTCTCGGTATCCCAGAACTCCGCCCAGTTAGTGGGCCTCGCTTTGTCCGCGGGATATTTCTTGGTGTTGTAAACCAGGTTGTAGGTGTAGAAGAAAAAGCCGACGCCGAAGTCTTGTTTCACGTTCGGGACAAGTCCCTCGATATCTTCCTTTCTGAATTTCGAGTAATCTATCTTCTCCAGATAGCCTTTCTCGGCAGCTTGCAGGGCCGCACCTTGGCTCATAGGACCGACATCGATGGTGATGCTATTCGTCTTCTGCATCAGCTCGAGCTGTGCAAACTCGAAGTCTTGTGTCACTGGGATAACCTTGATGCCGGTTTCAGCTTCAAATGGTTTGGCGTAGGCTTCGATAACATATTTGCCGAGCTGCCCACCGTAGGTCAGCACTCGGACCTCGCCGGTTGTCTGTGCCGAGGCGTTAACAACAGGCGTTGCCAAAGTTGCGACGGCGATGGCGAAGGACGCCTGCATAATTCGTCTGCGGTTGATCAAAATGCTCATCTTCGTTCACCCTCTATTTTTCCTCGCCACTATTGACCAGGTTCTGAAGTTCTGCGGCAGGCAGTGTCTGGCTACGGCGCCAGGACCCTTTCAACCAAGTTCACCCAGTAGCCAACGCCGTAAGGCAAAGCATCGTCGTTGAAGTCGTATTCGGGGTTGTGGACGGAGGCTGTCGGACCGTTGCCAAGAAAGATGTAAGACCCTGGCCGCGCCTCAAGCATGTAAGCAAAGTCTTCTGATCCCATACCTGGCTTGAGGAGGTCATTGACCGAAGCGTGCCCAACGAGATCGCGTGCTGCGTCAACCGCTATCTTCGTCTCGGCGTCGTGGTTCACAGCGACCGGCTCGAGACGGCGATACGCAAAATTGATATCCGCGCCAAACCCGCCGGCGATACCCTGGGCGGCTTCGAAAATCCCTTTCTCTGCAAAGTCGCGGAGGGCGGGCGAAAGTGTCCGGACAGTCCCGCAAATAACTGCGTGCTGTGGGATGATATTATAGGCTTCTCCAGCATGGATTTTGGTCACGGAGATGACCAAGGCCTCCTGAGGATCGGTGTTCCTCGAAACCAAAGTCTGGAGGCCGAGAACGATTTGGGCGCCGATGACAATGGGATCGATGTTTTTGTGAGGCGTGGCGGCGTGGCCGCCTTTGCCCCGAACCGTTATGTCAAATTCGTCGAGCCCGGCCTGAATCGGGCCGCTGCAAATACTGAATTTGCCGACCTCCAGTCCAGGGTAGTTATGCAATCCGAAGACCTTGGAGATGCCAAAGCGGTCCATGATGCCTTCTTGCACCATCTTCTCTGCGCCCCGGCCGTCTTCTTCGGCCGGTTGAAATATAAGGGCGACCGCGCCCTTGAAATTGCGCGTTTCGGCCAGATACTTCGCCGCCGCTAGAAGCATTGCAGTATGGCCGTCATGACCACATGCATGCATTTTTCCAGGAGTTTTAGATGCCCACGGTTTGCCCGAGGCTTCCAATATTGGTAGCGCGTCCATGTCTGCACGCAGCCCAATTGTAGGACCGTCACCGAGATTTCCCTGGATTACGGCAACCACACCGGTCTGCGCTATTCCGGTTTCTATGTGGTTGATGCCGAACGAAGCCAGTTTCTCGGCAACGAAGTTTGCGGTGTCGCGGACGTCATAATCCAGCTCAGGATTCGCGTGAAGATACCGGCGCCATTCCGTCGCTTCGTCTCTAAGCTTTTCGAAGTTTTCGATGCCGCGCATCGTTTATCCTTTTTGATCTTGGATCGTTAAACGAAAAAATCCCTTGGCCGCGGATCCGCCACGATGTTCACTGAACAGGCTCCAGGCGACATGTGGGCTTGGGCGGATCATATACCCGCGATTTTTGGTTCCCTTTTTTTACCAACGTGCCTTCGCGGGCTGTCCTAGGCAAATAGAGACTCAATATAAGTGCCATCGGGAAACCAGATGGCACACTACTGGAGGGAGTCAGTTGGGGCCAAGCCTGCGGGTGTGACGCACTCCTCCCGAGGTGCCACTAGGTTTTCGAGGTCGAAGACGAGCTCCGCCCGGACTGGCTCTGTGCGCCATCGCTACACAACCGGCAGCACTATGCCGGGCAGTATCGACCAAACGTCCTTGGGGATTCTTCAGGCTGCCAATTCTGATTGGGCGAGGTGCGACGACCTCGTCGAAACGACGCTACGCAAAGCCCCCAGCAAGTTAAGGGGTACCAGGCTGATTGTGCTCGATTTTGCCCGCTGGCGCGCGGACGTGACAGGCGACAGCGCGGCCATCGGGCATTGACACCAGCGAGGGCACGTCAATGCGACAGCGGTCTTGTACGAGCGGGCAGCGCGGGTGGAATGCACACCCGCTCGGTGGGCTGACCGGGCTCGGCACTTCACCCTCGACTAGCGCCTCCAACTGAACCCTTGTGGGATCTGGTATAGGGGCGGCCGCTATGAGCGCCTCGGTATAAGGATGTATTGGGTTGGCGAATAGCGCTTCGCAAGTTGCCAATTCGACAATCCGCCCGAGGTACATGACCGCTACTCGATGACCAATATGCTCTACAACACCAAGATCGTGCGAGATGAACACGAAGGCGATCCCCGTTTCCTCCTGGAGGTCCATGAGGAGATTGAGGATTTGTGCCTGCACGGAGACGTCGAGAGCGGAGACTGCCTCGTCGGCGATGATGATTGACGGCTTGAGCGACAATGCGCGCGCAATTCCGAGCCGCTGGCGCTGACCGCCCGACAATTCCGAGGGAAGCCTATGCATGATCTCGGGCGCAAGGCCCACTTTTCGCAGGAGCTCCGCCGCAAGGTCTTCACGCTTTCTGCGGTTCAGACGCTCAAAATTCTCGACCGGTTCTGTGATAATCTGACCGGCCGTTAGCCGTGGGTTCAGCGACGAGTAGGGATCCTGGAAGACCATCTGCATGCGTCGGCGCCAGTCCCGAAGTTCGTTCTTGTTGAGACTGGCAATATCGTTTCCCTCGAGCAGGACGCGGCCACCTGTCGGGTCAACAAGCCGCATCAAGAGCCGTGCGATTGTCGACTTTCCGCATCCTGATTCGCCGACAATGCAAAGTGTTTCGCCTGCGTTGACAGTAAAGGACACATCCTCGACCGCCCGCACGACTGGTGGAACTTTATTGAAGATCCCGCCACCGAGCGGATAGTGTTTGACCAGTTTTTCGACTTGCAACAAAGGTCCAATCATGCGCTCACCACCTCTTCTGCATGCCAGCAGGCGGCTGCGTGATCGGCACCGTATTCTTTAACAGCTGGCGTTTTCTCCCGGCAAACCTCGGTCGCGAACGGACAACGCGGCGCAAAGCTGCACCCGACAATCGGCTCGCGCAAGCTCGGCACAATACCAGGAATTTCTGGTAGGCGGCGCTCTTTGCCGCGCCGTCTGTCTGGGACCGAGCGCATGAGAGCTTTTGTGTACGGATGCATGGGCCGCGCGAAGAGATCCGTGACCGTTGCCTGCTCGACGATACGGCCGGCATACATCACTATGACGCGCTGGCAGGTCTCGGCCACGACGCCTAGGTCATGGGTGATGAACATAACCGAGGTTCCCATGCGCTCCTTCAGATCGACGATCAGCCGCAGGATCTGCGCCTGAATGGTGACGTCGAGCGCCGTCGTCGGCTCGTCGGCAATCAAGAGTTCAGGTGAGCAGGCAAGTGCCATGGCAATCATGGCACGCTGGCGCATGCCGCCGGACATCTCGTGGGGATAATTGCTTACCCGCCGTTCGGGGTCCGCAATGCGGACGAGGCGCAGCATATCGACGGCCTTTGCCAGGGCCTCAGAACGGGAGGCACCGGTGTGAATTTCGACTGCCTCTGCAATCTGGCGACCGACAGTATAGACCGGATTCAGGCTCGTCATAGGATCCTGGAAGATCATCGCGATTTTATCCCCCCGGATCTTACGCATCTCCCGGTCGGGCAGATCCAAGAGATTGCGACCGTGGAAGAGGACCTCACCGCCCATCGTCTTGGCGGAGAGCTTCGGCAGAAGCCGCATAATGGACAGCGCCGTCACGCTCTTGCCACAACCGGATTCGCCGACTACGCCCAGCGTTTCCCCCTTCTTTACTTGAAAGCTAACCCCGCCGAGAGCGTGCGTGACGCTTTCTTCGCCGAAGAAGTGTGTTTCAAGATCCCGGACATCAAGGAGGATATCCCGGTCAGAATCTTTCTGAATGTGCATGTCAGCTCCGCCTTTTCGCACGAGGATCGAACAAGTCGCGGAGACCGTCCCCAAACAGATTTACCGCCAGAACCGTGATCGCAAGAAAGATACCCGGTGCGAATATGGTGAAAGGAGCAATTGAGAGGTACAGCCGAGAGCTGGAGATCATATTCCCCCAACTTGCGATTTCGGGGGGCACGCCAACGCCTAAGAAGCTCAGCCCGGCTTCGGTCATGATCGCGTCCGCACAAACAACCGCAGTTTGGACCATGAGTGGCGGTAGAGTGCTCGGAAGAATATGGCGCCACAGAATCTTCGGGAGCCGTGCTCCGCCGCAAACAGCGGCTTCGACATATGCGCGTTCACGCACACTTAGGACCACTGACCTTACCATTCTCGTCACGCTCGGAATTTGTGGGATGGCGATCGCTATAATCAGAATGCCAATTCCCGTCCCGGTGAGCGAGATGAGCGCGATTGCAAGCAAGAACGTTGGGATCGACATCAAAGCGTCCATCACGCGCATGATGACGTTGTCGAACCTTCGAATGTAGCCGGCGAGTACACCGATCAGAAGCCCGGCGGAGGCGGCCACTAGCGCCGATACCAATCCGACCGTGAGAGAGATCCGCGCGCCGTAAACGGTCCGAGCGAACACATCCCGACCCAGGTTATCCGTCCCCAACCAATATTCGGCCGAGGGGGGTTGCAGGCGGACAAACGGATCCATTTTCAACGGATCACCCGCATAAAGTGGAGCTGCGAGCGTCAGAGCGATCAGGATCACCAAGAGACCACCGCCGATTAGAACCAGCGGGTGTCTTTGAGCATGGCGGGCGAGGTATGAGACTCGAAGCCGATCCCTTTGCCCGGGGTTTCGTAACGACATAGCAAAAAACATATCAGTACCGAATCCGGGGATCGATCAGCGTATAAGTAAGATCGACCGCCAAGTTAATCAGGACGTATATTCCTGAGATGACGATTAGTACGCTTTGAATCACCGGGTAATCTCGATTGTTGATCGCATCGACTACAAGACGGCCGATTCCCGGGATATTGAATACCGTTTCGGTGAGTACGACCCCGCCAATCAGATAGGCAAAACTGAGGCCGATGACGGTGACGATAGGTGCCCCTGCATTTTTCAAAGCGTGGTGAAAAAGCATCGAGTATGACGATGCCCCCTTCGCAGCGGCCGTGCGCATGTAGTCCTCCGACAACACCTCAAGCATGCTCGCCCGCGCGATCCGAGCGATGAAGGCAATATAGGGAAGACTTAGCGCAACAGTCGGGAGAATGAGATGAGCAAACCATGGCCGTAGGCCTAGGCCGATCGGCGCATAGCCTTGAACCGGGAGCAGTCGCGTCTGGATAGCAAACACATAAATGAGGAAATAGCCGACTACGAAAACCGGAAGAGAGTAACCGAGTGCCGAAAATACCGTCAGAGCACGATCGACCAGACCTCCAGCTCGCCAAGCAGCAAGGATGCCAAACGTCACTCCACCCGCGACGGAAAGGAACAATGTCAAGAGCGACACTGATAGGGTTGGCTCCAACCGCTGTGTCATAAGTTGAAGGACCGGACGCCCAGCGAAGACCGAGGTACCTAAATCGCCGCGCAGAATGTTTTGTGCCCATTGTCCGAACTGTACCGGCAGCGGTTCGTTAAGCCCCAGTTGTACTCGGACGTTGGCGACCATCTGCTCGCTAGCAGTCGGCCCGGCAATGATGGCTGCTGGATCTCCAGGCGTTAGCCTGATGAGAAGGAAGATTAATATCCCGACCATCGCCATGACGACGATGGCCGAGATCAATCTGCGAAGGGTGTAGTAGACCAAAAGACTCACCCCTTTTGCATATTCCACATGGGAACATTGCCGGTCTTCAGCCCAACAAGGCCGGTCAAGTCCTTCCGATGAGCAACGGGTGATATAACCTGGCCCAAGGCTACCAAGCTCGCGTAATTCCACCAAGCCTGCTGCATGTCGCGAGCAAGTTCTTGACGTTCTTCAAGCGTTTCGACGTCGGGCCATTTGGCGCGCAAGGCCTCGTATTCAGCTGATTCAGGCCAGCCGAACCAACTTTCCTCTCCGTTCATGGCCATCCAGGCCGCAGTCGTCGGATCGCCGAACTGAAAATCAGTTGCGGAGGAAATAAAGATGCTCCAACCGCCTTCGTCGACGGAGTCCTTCTTGGCTCTCCGGGCAACAAGGCCAGCCCAGTCAGTCGACGCCAGCTCCGCATTGATCCCAATCTTGCGCATTTCCGATGCGAGTAGAAGCGAAGCATTATGTGCTTCTCCCCAGTCGGTGGGATCAAGGATAACGACCTTCTCGCCAGCGTAACCTGCCTCCGTAAAAAGCCGCTTGGCAGCCTCCGGGTCACCACCCTCCTTGTACCAATCCGTGTTCGCATCGTTTGTATAAGCCGTACCGGTACCGAAAAGCGATTTAACGGGACGACTGTATTGCGGCGATGGATTGATGACGCGAAGAAACGCCTCCTGGTTGATGAGATGCAGCATCGCCTGCCGCGCCTTGACGTTGTTAAACGGCTTTTGCAGGCAGTTCATGCGGAGGAAATAGTTGTAACCGGATTTGTACAGGTCCTCGAGCACAAGGTTCGGATCACTCTCGATCACCGGGTAAAGATCGGCTGGAGGCGCGCCCAGGAAGTCGATCTCTCCGGCCTGCAAGGCCGAAATGGCCGTCTGCTGATCCGGGAAGTCGCTCCAGATGACACGACTGACTCTGGCGACCTTTCCACCCGCAAGTCCGTCAGAGGGCTCGCTGCGGGGAACATACTCTTCAAACTTGTCGAACGTAATGTTAGCCCCGGGTACGAAAAGCTCTTCGTTGAACTTGAATGGCCCCGATCCGACGTGGGCGGTAACAGCTTCACTCGGCGGGCGATTTGCATCCTTTTCGCGCATGATGAACAGCGGGTAGGTGCTGACTTGTGCCAATTGATCAATCAGCAAACCAAGCGGCTCTTTCAGGGTGATGATAAAGGTTTTATCGTCCTTTTTGGAAACATCCTGCGCCCGCTGCTTCACCAGACTCCCGCCTGGTGTTTGGAACCAACGCCGAATTGAGGCAACACAATCGGCAGCCGTAACCGGCGTGTGATCGTGCCAGCTCAGTCCGTCTCGAAGCTGGAAAGTGTAAGTCCTCTTGTCGTCCGAAGCGCTCCAATCCCCGATCATTTGCGGCTTTGGCACGAGCTTTGAATTGAGGCCGAAGAGCATATCGTAGACACCAAAGGCGTAATCGCCGATATCTACGTCCGTCGTCGTGTAAGGATCGAAGGCCTGCGGCACGCCGTGGGACCATTTCACTGGTTCGCCTCCGGTGGATGCCTGTGCGCGGAGCAGGGAAGGGAACGACGCTGCCGCTGCCATGGCCATGCTCGCTTTCAGTACGTTTCTCCGAGAGATCTTCATTGTCTAAGTTCCCCTACTTGTTTTTGATTTCATCGTGACCGTGATTGAATAGCGCTAGCTTTAACGACGAAGACTAAGGTGTCGTTGAGCGGTGTTGATGGCGCGCCTCTCTCCGCCGGGCAAACTGGCTACACGGAATGGAATTGACAAATAGAGTTTCGATATGTGGTCATATCGAAACCAGATCGTTGAACATTTCGAGGGCTTGCTTAGTCGTTTCGAACGCCAGCTTCGTCTTGCGACAGAGCTCTAGCCGTAGGCCTTGGTCTCCTGAGACGCGATAAAAGTCGCTGCGGTGACCTAGGATGACATGGCCCGTTAGACGGGCCATGCTACGTTGTCGTTCGCCTCGAGCTATCTGCACGATTGAGTTGATCAAGGATCCAAGCCTGGCGGAATGCGGCTTCTTCCACTACTGCGGGTCCGTGTGAAAATCCGGAGTGACCGCCGAGCATGCGGGTCCTAAAGACGAGCGCAGGGTCGCGGTTGGGCGTGCAGGAGCGGCGCTGTGCGACATACCTCGCAGGTTGGTGATATAGTACCTGACTGTCATCGAGCGCGGCGTCAATGTAAGTTGGCGGGAGTGGTCTACCAGCGTCAAGGTTGTAGTATGGGTCGTACGTCCGCATGTAACTGTACTCGTCCGGAGCGCGCGGGTCTCCGTATTCCGCCGTCTCCGCCAACGCGAACGGCATGTTGAAGTCCAGCTCGGTGTCGATGATGTCGGCAACTGGAACTTCCGCGATCACAGCCCGAAATAGATCAGGTCGCAATGCGGCCGCAGCCAACACGGTACCTCCACCAGCACTTTTTCCCTCGATGATAATTCCGTCGCGCGAAGCATAGCCCTGCTCAACGAGAGCCTCGGCACATCTGATCAAATCTGTGTAAGTGACGGTCTTTCGATCACGAATGGCCGCATCATACCAGCGACGCCCGAACTCTCCGCCCCCCCGGACATGCACGATTCCAAAGGCAATCCCCCGATCAAGAAGGCTTAAACGCTCATCCAGGCATGAGGGTGCGGAGAAGAAGGAAGGCCACCTTGTCGTGCCATAACAGCCATAGACGTTCAGGAGAACGGGTCCGCTAGGCCGCCGGTCCCGGCGCGAGATCAGTGAAATCGGCACCTGTACCCCGTCTTCGGCATTCGCCATGATGGTCGTTGCAACGTATTGAGAGGCGTCGTAGCCCGGGACCTTGGCTTGATAAACGATTTTCGATCGGCCGCTTTTCATATCGTGTTCGGTGAATGTGTCCGGCCTAATAAACGAACTGGCGGAGTAGATCAGCTGTGAGCTGCAGAAGCGATGCCGCGCCACCGAGTAAGAGCCTCCTGCCGAAACGCCGACTTTCAACGTGCACGTGCTCGCCTCGGGAACGATGACAGATTTAACCTCTCCAGTTCGCCCATATACGACAAGCCGAGGTCTAAGGTTTTCTCTCTCAAGGGAAACCAGATCCCAATCGAACACGTGAACTTCCTCTAGCGTCACTCCTGCTCGATAAGGAACAAACTCTTTCCACTGCGACGGCGAAGGGTCGTCTGTTGGCGCGCTCACCATTCGCCAGTCCGGGCCATTGTCGTCTACACGGAACAGGAACCTATCGTTCCAATGTTCAGCATAAATCTTGTGTCCTAGATCGCGTGCCACGATCCGGCGCCACTTCCCTTTCGGACTGTTCGACGCGAGACACCACACTTCCGCGGCACCTCGTTGAACGCGCAGCGTGTTGTCACAACCGGGGACCACGTTGAGAAACAGCCAAGCGCCGCTGTGCGATCGCCGAACCACTACCGCCAGCCGCTCGTTGGATTCTTCGAAGACAACCTCGGATTTGCTGGCCTCCACATCGAAACGAACGATCCGATCATGCTGGCGCCTGTCACTGCGCTCCTGTGAGAAGAAGAGTGATTGGCTGTCGGCGGCCCAGACTGCCTGTCCTACCCTTGCCGGGCCTCGCCACACTTCTTGGCCGCTAGAAACATCCCGCACCCTAAGTTCGAAACCCTCATCGCCAACGACATCAAAACTATACGCTAGATACCGTCCGTCATCGCTTGGTTCGAAAATGCCAAGCGTGAAGAAGACAGCGGCGCCGGGAATCAAATTTGGGTCCAGTACAAGTTCGTCAGGGCCTCCTGCTACTGGCCGGCGCCACCATGCCGGATGAGGCAGGCCATCTTCCTGCATCCGAAAATACTCGAAGGGACCCACTGTCAAAACAGGATGACTACCGCCGCCGGCTTTACGCGCTTTAATTTCGGCAACCAGTTGATGTTTGATCTCCGCCAGGTGGGCTGTCGCCTGTTCCGAGTAACGGTTCTCTGCTTCAAGATACTGGAGCACATCGGGGTCTTCGCGATTGCGAAGCCAGCCGAACTTATCAGTCGTGACATCTTCATGAAGGACGCGGATTCGCGCCTCGGCGCGGGGAAGCGGCGGGTGCAAAATTTGCTCTCCCATCATTTCTCCTCAGACAGGAGACGTATGGGGACGATGACCCCGGCTTTACGCCAATAGTTTGCAGTTTTCATTGATGTGCCTCCCATTGAGCGTTGAGTTGTCAGCTAGCCTAGCTAGCGGATCTCCGCATCTCCTGATGTTGTAGAGCCAGAAACAGTGCAGCTTAGGACTGGTTCGTTGCTGAAAATTGGAGAACTCTTTCAGACTTGGCAAATATCAAATCGATATTCCAGCCATCGATAAGCAAGATGGGCTGAATTCCGCGGGGGCTCCTTGCCTGAAACAACACCTGTGCGAAAGGCTCTCGTGCGTTTTTGAATGTGCCACCCATGGCCCGGGACAGGATCATGTTTGAGGGCTACGGCCGGCAGCCGAAAGTCAGCACAATCCTTGTGAGTCACTCAAGGGCCACCATGCAACGTGGCATCAAGGCTTGTGTGGCGCAGGCGCTTAGTCAGGTCCGGTCGACGTGCCGGTTGCTCCTCTTCGACTTTGTGAGATTTACGACATTTGGGTGCGAAAGCGACAGCCAAGTACAACTATTTACGGCGGCGACGCGGGAAACACGTGGCTTTGGAGCCTCATTTCGCGGAACATCATCGTTGGCACGCCGATTGCAACAGTCATGTGGCCCGGTCAGAGCACTGAGCGCAAATGCCGATAGATACATAGCGAATCGAGGAAGGCTGCCAATTAAACGGCGTTTTGTCCTCGTGTTCTTTCGTTGGAGTATGACCATGCTAATAGCCGTCGTGTGTAATAGCGAATTCACGGGCGTAATTAACCAGTTCGGTCAGCCATATCCGCAGCCGCCGCAACCGTGGCCGCCGGAGGGACGAATAGTTGACAATGTGCTGGCGGCGCTGCGAGAAGGCGGCCACGAGACGCTGCTGTGTCAAGGTAATAAAACACTACTCGCTGCGCTTGAGCAGTTCATGCCACCCGATCCGCTAACCGGCCGCCCCTCGGGAATGGTCTTCAACTTGGCCGAAGGGATTCAGGGCGAGTACCGTTTCACCCACGTTCCAGGAATGCTCGAAATGGCTGGTGTTCCGTATACCGGATCTAGTCCGCTTGGGCATGGGCTGACGGACGATAAAGTCATCAGCAAGATGCTCATGCGCGATAGTGGCGTGCCAACGCCGAACTTTCGCGTCATGCGTCGCGGCACCGAGAGCACCGGCGATCTGCAATTTCCGTTAGTAGTGAAGCCGCGTCACGAGGACAACAGCTTCGGGCTGCGAGTCGTCCATGACGAAGCGCAACTTAGGCTGGCAATCGAAATGATCGACGCTCAGTATGCCCAAGATTCGCTCGTGGAAGAATACATCGAGGGGCGGGAAATCAACGTAGCGCTGCTTGGAAACGAAGATCTCGAGGTGTTTCCTCTCGTGGAGCACGATCTCGCCCAGCTCGACACCAAAATTTTGACTTGGGAAGCGAAGTACCTGACGGCCGCGCAGCCACCAAAGATTTGCCCGGCGATAATCGGGAGCAGACTTGCGGCATTACTGAGGGATATTTCAATTGCTACGTTCCATGCTTGCCAGTGCCGCGATTATGCCCGCGTAGATCTTCGGATTGATCGTTCCGGCAAACCTTTTATTCTAGAAATCAACTCAATGCCGGGTCTCAGCAGGAGCTCCCCTTATGTACTAGCCGCGATGGCTGCGGGACACAGCTACTCGAGTTCGATCAATGGCATCCTTGATGTCGCCCACAAGCGGTATTTTGGAAATGCAATCCAATAGGATTCAACCGCTGATCCAAAAGACGCCGACCGGCACCTCAGAGAAGGTGCACGCGCATCGATTGCAGCCGCTTGCGATACGGTCCTAGCCTCTCGCTAGCGCGGGCTTGATCCGGAAGGCTGGCGGAAACCTCCGCCAGCCCTTCGCCCGTCACACATGACATGCGAGCCCCCCGCGTTTCGCACCGAATATCCTGCTGCCTCGCAGCATCGCCCGTTGGATGAGAGCTCAAGAGATATGCGGCATGAAAAATCGGTTTCAGTCACTTCGACAGCGTTCACCCCGCTCCGAAATAAGGTGTTCCGTTCAATCTGGACGGCCACACAAATCGCAAGCCTCGGATGGCTCATCCAGACGACAGCAATCAGCTGGCTGATAGCCACGACCTCCGCTTCCGATGTGATGGTCGCGCTAAATGCTCATCGGGCATTGTTTGATCGCGTTTTCTTCGCTGATGCTGGCCATATCCGTTGCACTGGGTTTCGTTAGTCCTTGGCTGATATTAGGGCTAGGCTTTCCTTGGGGGATACGGTTTCGCGGTGAATGATCCCGCTTGGCACGCCTCTGTAGGCGACATTCTCGAGAAGCGTGACGTTCCGGCGGCGGTCACATCGATGTCGGTTGGGTATAACATTGTTGGAACGGAAGGGCCGGCAATCGGGGCCAATTCTTGCTTTTTGGGATCCCTTACCGCAATCGTGTTAGCGTTCTCAGCAATCTAGTGTCGCTTGCTGCGGTATCGCGCTCAAAATGGCACGTGAACTCTTCCTCGCTCCTTCTGAGCGGGTTCTAACAGCTATTCAAGATGGGCTGCGCTTTACCGCAATGCCTCGGAACAGTTTGAGCTGAACATCATCGGCATCATGGCGCATTGCGCAGAGTCCCACGCTGGCGTTGACGCCACCACAATGTCGGGAGCCTTTATTAACGAGGTTCAAAAGGTGGTGTCACGCGAGATGCCCGTCGATGACGGTGCGATCATCACCATCGGCACCATCCACGGGGGCAAGGCGACAAATATCATCTGCCCTCGGTCGTGATGACAGGAACGATCCGGACCAGCAGTCCTGAGCGTCGATGCCTACTCGTCCAGCGAGTTCGCTAAGTGGCCGAGGGTGTGGCCGAATCGCCGAGGGTGGAATTTAGCTCTCAGTCCGGCGAACCCCCCGTCTTCAATGATGCAGGCATGGTGGAGCGTTTTCGCCAGATCGTTGTCCGATCAGCCGGCGAATATAAGTATGTGCAGGTAAAACCGATCTGTGGCGGCGACGACTCCGGATTCTACTCTGGCTGCGTGCCTTCAATCTACTTTCAATTTGGCAGCAGGGATCCCGGAAACGAAACGGGGGTGCACACACCAACCTTCGGAGCATCGGATGGACTAATCGTTCCCACAACCGAGATGATTACATACTGTTGGGAGCTCCTGCATAACTCGTCTCCCCCACCATAGGCGCTAAAGTCATCACCGGTTGTTCGTGTTCTCGGCGAGTAGAAATGGTGTTATCTTCCAGCAAATTAAGTCGGCGGCTTGATGAAGTATGGCTGTCGTCTGATCACGGCTGGGCGAAGCGGCGATGATATGTCCGATCAAATCTAGGTAATCGCCCTTTCTGACAATTGGTGTGTTGGGATGAACATACATCTTGACCTCGGCGATGCCCGGTATAGCGGCTGCACGATTGGCGCCCTCGATTCCATCGAGCATGCCGTCGCGATCAGGAACCAGG
>NZ_JABDWD010000041.1:0-25358 GCF_019685115.1 Rhizobium sp. NZLR11
TAAGCCGATATGGCCAGAAAACCCGCCTCAATCGGCCAAAATCCCACCGCACGACAGCCAGTCTGTAAAAAATCAGACCCACAGCAAGCAACTGCGCCAACGCAGAGCGAATTTCAGCAGCCTGCTAAAGCGCGACGCATCAAATTTGATTCATGCGACGCGCTTTAGCCCTTTGTTTTATGCATGTCGTTGTCCCGGAACCGCTGCACACTTCCGGGCGACATGCATTAATCTCAGGCGAAGTAGCTCTGCAGCGGCCGCACTTCGAGATTGCCGGCCTTCAGCGCCTTGATCGCCTGGGCGGCGGCCTCAGCACCTGCCATCGTCGTGTAATAAGGCACCTTCTGCATCAGCGTCGCGCGGCGCAGCGACTTGGAGTCGGAGATCGCCTTGTTGCCGTCGGTGGTGTTGATGACGAGCTGGACCTGACGGTTGCGGATAGCGTCCTCGATGTGCGGGCGGCCTTCCAGCACCTTGTTGATCTTGGTGGCGGTGATGCCGTTTTCGCCGAGGAAGCGGGCCGTGCCGCCGGTCGCCAGCACCTTGAAGCCCTGTTCGACGAGGATGCGGATCGCCGGGAGTACGCGCAGCTTGTCCGCGTCGCGCACGGAGACGAAGACCGTCCCGTCACGCGGCAGCTCGACGCTGGCGCCGAGCTGCGACTTGGCAAAGGCGAGAGCGAAATCGGTGTCGAGGCCGATGACTTCGCCGGTCGAGCGCATTTCCGGGCCGAGTAGCGTGTCGACACCGGGGAAACGGGCGAAGGGGAAGACGGCTTCCTTGACGGCGATGTGCTTCAGCTTGCGTGGATCGGGCTTTTCGCCATAGGCGGCAAAGGCTGCATCGAGTTTCTCGCCAGCCATGACGCGGGCGGCGATCTTGGCGATCGGCGCGCCGATGGTCTTGGCGACGAAGGGCACGGTGCGCGAGGCGCGCGGATTGACTTCGAGAACGTAGACGGTGCCGTCCTTGATGGCGAACTGGACGTTCATCAGGCCGCCGACGTTGAGCGCCTTGGCCATCGCCTTCGCCTGGCGTTCCAACTCGTCTAGCATTTCGGGGGAGAGCGTGCGCGGTGGCAGCGAGCAGGCGCTGTCGCCGGAATGAATGCCGGCTTCCTCGATATGCTCCATGATGCCGGCGACATAGACGTCGGTGCCGTCGGACAGGCAGTCGACATCGACTTCGATGGCATGAGAGAGATAGCTGTCGAAGAGCAGCGGGTTCTTGCCGAGCAGGGTGTTGATCTGGCCCGTCTTGTCGTTGGGATAGCGCTGCTTGATGTCCTCCGGCACCAGTTCGGGAACCGTGTCGAGCAGGTAGCTCTGCAGCTGGCCTTCCGAATGCAGGATCTGCATGGCGCGGCCGCCGAGCACGTAGGAGGGGCGCACGACCAGCGGGAAGCCGATTTCGGTAGCGACCATGCGGGCCTGCTCGACCGAATAGGCGATACCGTTGTTCGGCTGGTTGAGATCGAGCTTCATCAGCAGCTTCTGGAAGCGGTCGCGGTCCTCGGCGAGGTCGATCATATCAGGCGCAGTGCCGAGGATCGGGATGCCGTTCTTCTCAAGCGCTTCGGCAAGCTTCAGCGGTGTCTGGCCGCCGAACTGGACGATGACGCCGACGACTTCGCCCTTTTCCTGCTCGGCGCGCAGGATCTCGATCACGTCCTCGGCCGTCAGCGGCTCGAAATAGAGGCGGTCCGAGGTGTCGTAGTCGGTCGAGACGGTTTCAGGGTTGCAGTTGATCATGATCGCTTCATAACCCGCATCCTTCAGCGCGAAGGCGGCATGGCAGCAGCAATAGTCGAACTCGATGCCCTGGCCGATGCGGTTCGGGCCGCCGCCGAGGATGACGACCTTCTTGCGGTCGGACACGTCCGCCTCGGAGCGGGCGGCGCCGACGAAGGGCGTCTCATAGGTCGAATACATGTAGGCAGTCGGCGAGGCGAATTCGGCCGCACAGGTATCGATGCGCTTGAACACAGGGCGGACGTTCAGGCTGTTGCGAAATTCGGCGACCTGCTTGGGGCGCTTGCCGGTCAGCGTCGCCAGACGGGCGTCGGAAAAGCCCATCGCCTTCAGCATGCGGAGGTTATCGGCATCTTCGGGCAGGCCATGCTCGCGGATACGGGCTTCCGTGTCGATGATGTTCTTAAGCTCGGCGATGAACCAGGGATCGATCTTGCAGCCTTCATGCACCTCTTCGATGCTGAGACCCATGCGCAATGCCTGGGCGACCATGCGCAGGCGATCCGGTGTCGGCGTGCCGATGGCGGCGCGGATGGCGTTGTGGCTGGATTCGCCTTCCTCGGAGTCGGGGATCTCGATTTCGTCGAGGCCGGTCAGGCCGGTTTCGAGGCCGCGCAGCGCCTTCTGCAGAGATTCGGCGAAGGTGCGGCCGATCGCCATGACTTCGCCGACCGACTTCATCGCGGTCGTCAGCACCGGCGAGGCGCCGGGGAATTTCTCGAAGGCGAAACGCGGGATCTTGGTGACGACGTAGTCGATCGACGGTTCGAACGAGGCGGGCGTTGCGCCGCCGGTGATGTCGTTGTCCAATTCGTCGAGCGTATAACCGATGGCGAGCTTGGCGGCGATCTTGGCGATCGGGAAGCCGGTGGCCTTGGATGCCAGCGCCGACGAACGCGAGACGCGCGGGTTCATCTCGATGACGACGAGGCGGCCGTCTTTCGGATTGACGGCGAACTGGACGTTCGAGCCGCCGGTCTCAACGCCGATCTCGCGCAGCACCGCGATCGAGGCGTTGCGCATGATCTGGTATTCCTTGTCGGTCAGCGTCAGCGCCGGCGCGACGGTGATCGAATCGCCGGTATGGACGCCCATCGGGTCGATGTTTTCGATGGAGCAGATGATGATGCAGTTGTCCGCCTTGTCGCGGACGACCTCCATTTCATATTCCTTCCATCCGAGCACCGATTCCTCGACCAGCACTTCGGTGGTCGGCGAGGCGTCGAGGCCACCGCCGACGATCTCGAAGAATTCCGACCGGTTATAGGCGATGCCGCCGCCGGTGCCGCCCATGGTGAAGGAGGGGCGGATGATGGCGGGCAGGCCGACATGGTCGATCGCCTGGGCGGCGATCGCCATGGCGTGGCTGATGTATCGCTGCTTACGATCGCTCTCGCCGAGGTTCCACTGGTTTTCCAGCTCGTCCAGTGCCTTGTCGAGGTCGGATCCGGAGAGGCTGTCGCGCAGCTTGTTGCGCTCGGCCTCGTGCGTCTTGCGGTCGAGGTCCTTGATGTCGGTGGCGTTCGCCAGCATCGAGCGCGGCGTTTCCAGCCCGATCCGGGCCATCGCTTCGCGAAACAGCGCGCGGTCCTCGGCCATGTCGATGGCGGCGGGCTTGGCGCCGATCATTTCGACATTGTAACGGTCGAGCACGCCCATGCGCTTCAGTGAAAGCGCGGTGTTCAGCGCCGTCTGGCCGCCCATGGTCGGCAGCAGCGCATCCGGGCGCTCCTTGGCGATAATCTTGGCGACGACCTCTGGGGTGATCGGCTCGACATAGGTGGCGTCGGCAAGGCCCGGATCGGTCATGATCGTCGCCGGGTTGGAATTGACGAGGATGACGCGGTAGCCCTCCTCCTTCAGCGCCTTGCAGGCCTGGGTGCCGGAATAGTCGAACTCGCAAGCCTGGCCAATAACGATCGGTCCCGCGCCGATGATGAGGATCGATTTGATGTCTTGGCGCTTCGGCATGGGCGATATCCATTGTCTGGCTGCGCAAAAAGCCGGCCAGGGTGGGAGATCACCGGGTCGGGTCGCGCATTGAGGGTCTTTTCAGGCTAGAAGCGGCTTATAGGCAAATGTACTTGCAAACGGAACCCCATAAATCGCGGAATCGACAGGAATCCAACGCCGCGCGGCAGGCTGTTTCCCCTCAGGCAGGACGAGCACCCAGATTTCGCCATGACGCGCCGGACGGGCGAGGTCGACCGCGGCTTCGTGAAGCCCGATCCGCTTGGATGCAGCGGCACGACCCTGATCCGGCCAGAAGCAGAGAGATCGGCGCCCGCGTCGTCGCGGCGGCTTGCTTCAGAGCGTTTCGGTTCTCGCCCGCGGCTGGTCACTACCTCGGTGCAATGCCCTTGGGTGGAAGCGCTGCAGCGGTCCACGATCTTGCCCCAGGCATGGTCTGATTGCCCGATGAAGCCGCTGGAATTCCGGCCGTCGACGGATATATAGATTCCTTAAGGTGCAAGCACGGCATTGCCGGGGAGAACGAAGATGGAATGGAGAGGCCGGCGTCAGTCCGACAATATCGAAGATCGCCGCGGCGACCCGAGCAGCGGCGGTTTTGGCCGCGGCGGTGGCTTCAATTTTCCCTCCGGCGGCGGCGTTCGCCGTGCCGGCGGTGGCCTGAGCATCGGCACGATCATCTTCCTCGTCGTCATCTATTTTATCTTCAAGGCAATGGGCATCGATCTGATGCAGGTGCTTGATAACGGCGGCACGACGAGCGGCCCCGGCTACGAGCAGAGCCAGTCTGGAGGAGCACGCACGCCTGCCAATGATGAGATGACCGCCTTCATGCGTACCGTGCTTGCCGAAACCGAGGATACCTGGACGGGCATCTTCCAGGCGCAAGGCCAGACGTACGAGGAGCCGCGTCTCGTGCTGTTTTCGGGCTCGACGGCATCGGCCTGCGGCTCAGCATCGGCTGCAACCGGGCCGTTCTACTGCCCCGGTGACCATAAGCTCTATCTCGACACGGATTTCTTCCAGGAGCTCTCCGACCGGTTCGGCGCGTCGGGCGATTTCGCCGAGGCCTATGTCGTCGCTCACGAGGTCGGCCATCACGTGCAGAACCTGCTCGGCATCCTGCCGAAGTTCAACCAGGCCCGCCAGCGCATGAGCGAGGAGGAGGCCAACAAGATGTCGGTGCGCGTCGAGCTGCAGGCCGATTGCTTCGCCGGCATCTGGGGCAAATATACCCAGCAGAAAGGCCTGCTGGAGTCAGGCGATCTGGAGGAAGCGCTGAACGCCGCTCAGCAGATCGGCGACGATACCCTGCAGAAACGGTCGCAGGGTTATGTCGTGCCTGAGAGTTTCAACCACGGCACATCACAACAGCGCGTCAGATGGTTCAAGCGCGGCTTCGACAGCGGCCAGCTGTCGGCTTGCGACACGTTCTCAGGGCCGGTTTGAGGGTGAGGGAATAACGCTGTGTTGGAAGAGTGGTGATTGCCCTTCCACCCGCTCACCTCTCACTGTCCATATGCTGCAGCATATGCTCGGGATAGCGCCTACCGGCAGCCGCATCCTTCGGCACGGCGCGTTCGATGGCGACGAAATCTTCTTTCGATAGGTCGACCGCGCGCGAGCCGAGAGCCTCGGTCAGCCGGTCGCGGCGGCGGGCGCCGATGAGCGGGACGATATCCTTGCCCTTGGCGGCGACCCAGGCGATGGCGATCTGGGCGACCGAGACGCTTTTTACCTCTGCAATCTCACGCAGCTTTTCCACCAAAGCGAGGTTCTGCTCGATATTGCCTTCCTGGAAGCGTGGGCTGTAGGCACGGAAATCGCCGGCCGTCGCACCCTGGCCCTTTTGCCAGTGGCCGCTGATCAGGCCGCGCGAGAGTACGCCATAGGCGGTGATCGAGATGCCGAGTTCGCGTGTCGTCGGCAGGATATTCTCTTCAATGCCGCGCGAGATCAGCGAATATTCGATCTGCAGGTCGACGATCGGGGCAACGGTGGCGGCGCAGCGGATGGTGTCGGCGCCGACTTCCGACAGGCCGATGTGCCTGACATAACCCGCTTTAACCATATCGGCGATGGCGCCGACCGTGTCCTCGATTGGCACGTTCGGATCGAGCCGGGCCGGGCGGTAGATGTCGATATAGTCGACGCCGAGGCGCTGCAGTGTATAAGTGAGGAAGTTCTTCACCGCGACCGGCCGGGCGTCGACGCCGTTCCAGCCGCCTGCAGGATCGCGCAAGGCCCCGAACTTGACACTGATGACGGCATCCTCGCGCCTGCGGCCCTTCAGTGCTTCGCCGATCAGCATCTCGTTATGGCCCATGCCGTAGAAATCGCCGGTGTCGAGCAGGTTGATGCCGGCATCGAGCGCGGCATGGATCGTCGCGATGCTTTCTGCTCTGTCGGAGGGGCCGTACATGCCCGACATGCCCATGCAGCCGAGGCCGATGGCCGAGACTTCGGGTCCGGTCTTTCCCAGACGATAGGTCTGCATTGTCTTCTCCTCATCAGCGCCGAGCAGTGCTGTCGGGTGCTGTTTTACAGCCTTCGCTCCTGCGCGATAATCCGGATGGCGTCGAACGGGCCGTGCGGCGGAATGCACAATGAACGATCTTTTTTAGAATGATCTGGATGCCGTTATCGCGATTGCAAGGGAGGCAATGATCACGTTGCCGCGCTCTGCGGTTGAGGCAAATTATAAATTGCCCGTTCAGCACTATCAAAAACTTTGAAATGTTCACGGATTGTTTCGGTTTATGTTCTGAGCTATGTCACTTTCTCGGCGACGAGATCGTCTTTTCAGGACCAACCGCCGTAGAGATGCCTCATGCTTGATCCTAAATTCGTTCGCCGCGGCCTTTTTCTGGTCTTCATCATCCTTTTCCTCGACATTATCGGCATTGCCATCATCATGCCGGTGCTGCCCGCCTATCTGGAGCAACTGACCGGCGGCGGCGTCAGCGATGCGGCGATCGACGGGGGCTGGCTGATGCTCGTCTATGCCGGCATGCAATTCCTGTTCGCGCCACTGCTCGGAAATCTCTCCGACCGGTTCGGCCGCCGGCCGATCCTGTTGCTTTCGGTGCTGACTTTTGCGATCGACAATTTCATCTGCGGCATCGCCACCAGCTTCTGGATGCTGTTCGTCGGCCGCGTGCTTGCCGGCATCAGCGGCGGCAGTTTTGCCACCTGCTCGGCCTATATCGCCGACATCAGCACGGAGGAGAACCGGGCAAAGAATTTCGGATTGATCGGCATCGCCTTCGGCGTCGGTTTCACGATCGGCCCGGTCATCGGCGGTGTGCTCGGCGAATTCGGCCCGCGTGTGCCGTTCCTCGGCGCGGCTGCGCTGTCTCTCGTCAATTTCATCGCCGCCTGCTTCCTGTTGCCGGAAACCCTGGAGGCGAAAAACCGCCGCCGGTTCGAGTGGAAACGTGCCAATCCGCTCGGCGCGTTGCGACAGATGCGCCACTATCCCGGCATCGGCTGGGTCAGCCTCGTGATGTTCTTGTTCTTCCTGGCGCATGCCGTCTATCCCTCGGTCTGGTCGTTCGTCTCGACCTATCGCTACGGCTGGAGCGAGGGACAGATCGGCCTGTCGCTCGGTATTTACGGCATCGGCGCGGCGCTCATCATGGGGCTGGTTCTGCCGCGTATCGTGCCGGTTCTCGGCGAGTGGAAGACGGCTCTGCTCGGCCTCTGTTTCTCGGCCGTCGGACTCACCGGCTATGCTTTTGCCTGGGAAGGCTGGGTGGTCTATGTCGTCATCGTCGCGACCGTCATGGAGAACGTCGCCGATCCGCCGCTGCGCAGTATCGCCGCCGGCAAGGTGCCGCCCTCGGCGCAGGGGGAACTGCAGGGTGCGCTAACCAGCCTCAGCAGCATCACCACCATCCTCGGGCCGCTGATCTTCACGCAATTGTTCAGCTATTTCACCCGGCCGGAGGCGCCCGTCACCTTTGCCGGCGCACCCTATCTGACCGCCGCCCTGTTCATCCTGCTGGCTTCAGGCGTGTTTCTCGTACGGGTCCGGGTCCGTGAGCCGGACGAGGCGCTGGAAGCGGCGGGTTGATCGATCAGAAATGATGATGCGATGATGAATTTTTCATCATCTGCCTGCTTTGGGGTAGTTCTTTGCGGGACTTTGATCTAAGCCCGAAGGATATTTCGCCGCAAGTTGCGGTGACACATATTTCAATCACAGGACTGGTGTCATGGACACGCCGATCGACGCGCGCAGGCTTGCGCCGGCAACCGATAATCGTTGGGGCGCACATTTCCGTGCAACGCTGGCGCTCGGCATTCCGCTGATCGGCGCGCAGCTTGCCCAACTCGGCATCAACACCACCGACGTGATGATCGTCGGTCGTCTCGGCGCCGAACATCTGGCGGCGATGGTGCTTTCGGCGCAATTCCTGTTCACGATCCTGATCTTCGGCTCGGGCTTTGCCATCGCCGTCATTCCGATGGTGGCGCAGGCCTATGGCCGCGGCGACGTCGTCTCTGTGCGCCGGGCGTTGCGCATGGGTCTGTGGGTAGTGATCGCATACTGGGTCATCATGCAGCCGGCCTTCTTCAATTCGGAGCGGATCCTTCTCTTCGCACAGCAAAAGCCCGAAATGGCCAAGCTCGCTCATGGCTACATCATGATCGGCCAGTTCGGCCTGCTGCCGGCGCTGCTCTTCAACGTCATGCGCGCGCTGGTCAGCGCCATCGGCAAGGCGGGCATCATCCTCAACGTCACCGTCGTCACGCTGGTGATGAACGCGATCTTCGCCTATGCCCTCGTGCTTGGCCATTTCGGCTTTCCGGCGATGGGGCTCGAGGGAGCGGCGATCGTTTCGGTCGTCGTCCAGACAGCTGGTTTCCTCTTCATCCTGGCTTTTGTGCAGCGGCGGGAAGAGACGCGGCGCTACGAGATCTTCGTGCGGTTCTGGAAGCCCGACTGGCATGCTTTGCTGGAGGTCATCCGGCTTGGTCTGCCGATCAGCGTGACCATCCTTGCCGAGGTCAGCCTGTTCACCGTGGCGTCGCTGTTGATGGGGTATATCGGCACCATCGAGCTCGCCGCCCACGGCATCGCCCTGCAATGGGCCTCGATCGCCTTCATGATCCCGCTCGGCCTCAGCCAAGCGGCGACGGTGCGCGTCGGCGTCGCCCACGGGCAGGGTGATTACCGGGGGGTGGTACGCGCTTCGATCATGGTGCTCATCCTTGCCTGCGCCATTTCAGCGGTGGGCTCGGTGCTGTTTGCCACTATGCCGCAATTCCTCGGCAGCTGGTTCCTCGACGTTCACTCGCCGGAGGCGCCCCAGGTGCTTGCCTATGCCGGACCGTTGATTGTCGTCGCCGGGCTTTTCCAGTTGGTCGATGGCCTGCAGGTGATCGCCAACGGATTGCTGCGCGGCCTCAAGGACGCACGTGTGCCGATGATCATGGCGTTGATTGCCTATTGGCCGATTGGCTTCTTCCTTGCCTGGGTCTTTGCCTTCCCGCTCGGCTTCGGCGGCATCGGTATCTGGTTCGGGTTCCTCGTCGGGCTGGCGGCGGCGGCCGTCATGCTCTGCTGGCGGTTCTACCTTCTCCTTCGCCGGGAGGGAGCGACGGCCGGCGCCTGAGCCGGCCGCGTAGCTCACGCCGCGACAGGCTTGTAGCTGGCGATATCGGCGCGGATGCCGAGGCGCGCGAACAGTTCCTGCGGATCGAAATTCGCCGCCTCGTACGCGGCGGCGACGGCTGCCCGCGCACGCTCGACGACCTCGGCGCTTTCCCATTGGGCGATGGTCACGAAGTTGAACTCGCCGGGACCAGCGACCTGTTCCAGCACTCTGTGGTCGATGAAACCCTCCTGGGCCTCCAGCAGCTTGTGGGTCATCATCACTTTGACGAGAAATTCCTCACGCGCCGCGGCCGGCACGACGAATTTGTCGACACGAAAGTAGGCTCCGCTCATCTATTTTCTCCTGCATTAGATGTCTGCGGGGAGTTTGTAATTCCTCAAGTTAAGTCGAGGTCAACATGCAGGGCAAAGAAAAAGGCTCGCGGTGCGAACCCTTAGACTGCTGACAAGCGCGCCAACACAACTTTCGTCATGCTCGGGCTTGTCCCGAGCATCTGCCTCCAGTCGATATGGCAGCAGATCCTCGGCACAAGGCCGAGGATGACGAAGAGTGAGGTTTGTCAATATGTTAAAGGCTCGCCTATAGGCGAGCCTTCATCTGAAATGGGGGCGGCATTGAAATCAGCGTTCGGCGAGGGCCGGCTCGCCCTTCTTCTCGCGCACCATGTTGATGAAGCGGCGGAAGAGATAGTGGCTGTCCTGGGGCCCGGGAGAGGCTTCCGGATGGTGCTGGACGGAGAAGACCTGTTTGCCGAGGACGCGCAGGCCGCAATTGGTGCCGTCGAAAAGCGAAATATGAGTCTCTTCAACGCCATCGGGCAGTGATTTCGAGTCGACCGCGAAGCCATGGTTCATCGAGACGATCTCGACCTTGCCGGTGGTATGATCCTTGACGGGATGATTGGCGCCGTGATGACCCTGATGCATCTTCTCGGTCTTGGCGCCGAGGGCAAGACCCAGCATCTGATGGCCGAGGCAGATGCCGAAGACCGGGATATCGGTCTTAACTAGCGTCTTGATCACAGGCACGGCATATTCGCCGGTTGCCGCCGGATCGCCCGGGCCGTTCGACAGGAAGATGCCGTCCGGCTGCATGGCGAGCACGTCTTCGGCGCTCGTTGCGGCCGGCACGACGGTCACCTTGCAGTCGAGACCGGCAAACAGGCGCAGGATGTTGCGCTTGACGCCGTAGTCGAGGCAGACAACGTGGTATTTCGCGTCCGTTGCACTGAGCTGGCCGTAACCTTCGTTCCAGACCCACGGCGTTTCCGTCCATTGCGAGGACTGGCCCGACGAGGCGATCTTGGCAAGGTCGAGGCCTTCGAGGCCGCTCCAGGCCTTGGCTTCGGCCTTCAACGCCTCGATGTCGAAGACGCCGTTCGGATCGTGGGCGATCACCGCGTTCGGGGCGCCGTTCTCGCGGATCCAGGCGGTCAGTGCGCGCGTGTCGATGCCGCAGAGGCCGACGACGCCGCGCGCCTTCAGCCATTGGTCGAGATGCTTGGCGGCGCGATAGTTCGAAGGGTCGGTGATGTCGGCCTTGAAGATGACGCCGACGGCGCCGTGGCGGGCGGCAGGCGTCAGGTCCTCGATGTCTTCATCGTTGGTGCCGATATTGCCGATATGCGGAAAGGTGAAGGTGACGATCTGGCCGAGATAGGAGGGGTCGGTCAGGATCTCCTCATAACCGGTCAGCGCCGTATTGAAGACCACTTCGGCCGGCACCTTGCCGGTGGCGCCGATGCCCTTGCCTTCGATGACCGTGCCGTCGGCAAGAACGAGCAGGGCGGTCGGCTTTTCGATTGTCCAGGGTGCTGTCGCGGTCATCTTCATCCCGTTTCCGGCGGCCGGTGCGCGCGTTGCGGCGCTCGTCGCCATTTGATCTCGCAGGCGTGTGGACACGGCTATGCCGCGCGCTTCAGGCCTGATCACGAATTTTGGTGCAGGTGGCGGTAGATAGCCATGCATTCGTCTGCGGTCAATCTTTCTAGCCGAGATTGCCGCCGTTTTCCTGCGGTTTATCGCGTCGACCGCGCAATTTATTTGATCCGCCGCATCAGCGTGGTTTATGAAGCGGCATCAAAACAGGAGTAAAGACCATGCTGCGCGATCAACTCGCCACCCAGCTGAAAGAGGCGATGAAGGCCAAGAATGCGGAGCGGCTTTCCACCGTCCGGCTGATTCAGGCCGCGGTCAAGGACCGCGATATCGCCAATCGCGGCACCGGCAAGGAGCAGGCGAGCGACGACGAGATTCTGCAGATTCTCGCCAAGATGGTAAAGCAGCGCGACGAATCGGCAAAGATCTACGAGGAGAATTCCCGGCCGGAGCTTGCCGCCAAGGAGCGCGCCGAAATCATCGTCATCCAGGATTTCATGCCGAAGCAACTTTCGGACGGTGAGGTGCGCGCCAATGTCTCGGCAATTATCGCCGAGACGGGCGCCGCGGGTGCCAAGGACATGGGCAAGGTGATGGCGGCGCTGAAGGAGCGTTATGCCGGCCAGATGGATTTCGCCAAGGCGTCGGCGACCGTCAAGGAACTTCTGAGCTAATCCGGCTCAGCTGACACGTCGGGCCTGCGGCTCCTTACGGACCGCAGGCCCGAGCACCGCTTCGGCTGCGGCATCGATGGTGGCGAATTTCGCCGCCTGATAGTTCCAATATTCGAGGATGAAGCGGCGCGACAGCCAGAAGTCGCCCTTCCGGGAGGGTGCTGTCCACCCGACACTCTCCATCGCCGCTGCCTGTGTCAGAAGCCGCTTCAGGTGGGTGTTGGAGATCATGAACTGTTCGCGGATTTCCCTGAGAGACAGAGGGCCGAGCACGACACGTTCGGCCGTCCGAGGAAATTCCGGAAGGCGCGAGATCAGGTAGTCCATCACCAGCCCGCCGGTATTTGCCCAGTTGAAGAGGTTGAAGGTGGGGCCTGGATTGCGCACCGCCTCGCTGCCAATGATCGCCCTGGCGATCCGCGGCTGGATCGCTGCCATCATCGCCGAGGGATCGGCGGTGACCTTACCGGCGCGTTCACCGCCATCGAGGCTGTCGAGTATCATCAAATGGGCGACGAGCCATCGGGCGAAATGCAGCTCAGCGGTTTCCGTGGGCTCCAGATAGCGCGTGCGCTTATCGGGGCCGGGAACCGGTCGCAGGAAGCGATAGGCCAACATTTCCTGCATGAAGGCCGCGGCTGTATTGCGGCTGGCGATGTCGTTCCTGACCGCGAAATCGATGAAGCGGCCGGAATAGAGGCCGCTCTTGCCGTCGTCGGGATAACCGTAATGAAGCGCGAAGCCGGCATGGGCCATCAGCCAGCGCTGCTGCGCGGCGAAAATCGAGGCGATGCGCGGGCTCTCGCGATAGATCGAGAGCATCTGATCGGCGCAATGCAGGATCGCAGCGAGAAAGCGATCGTCGGCTGCGAGGTTTTCCGCGGTAAAAGCCATTTGGAGGGGTCCAGGAGTTCGGCGCATACATCTTTCATGCAAGCGCTGCCTGTCAACGGTTTTGTCAATAAGCGGTTAATTTCAAAGGAGAGTTGTCGCAAAGGGAGCCAAAATTTAAGAAGGCAGGAGCTGGGGGCGCTCCTGCCTTCTTGCTCTTTGCTTCCGCCGGCAAACGCAGGGCCGAGGCCCAAGCCGGAAGGTATTTGCAAAGGCACCCTTGCGAAGCGGCGCCGGGGGTAGGGATGGTGCTTCGCTCGGGGATCGCTTTGTTGAGATCGAACCTATTGCGGTGCGGCGGCTTGTTCAAATTACAAAAAAATAATAATTGCCGAAAACATCGATTTTGGAGGCGCCGCAGCAAAGGCTCGGCAGGCGCCGGCGGAATAGAGTTGCACAATCGATGCGCGAGATAAGTGTCTGTTTTAGAACGTTTTAATTCAATTCTGCTAAGGGTCGACGCTCTAGCCGAGACATTTGCAACGGTGGAATTTCGGTGCTTGAAAGACAATAATGTCGCACCCTGTCGCAGGGGGCGATAACGCGTTGTTGATGGGATAAACAGCGCTGATGGCCATGGGTGCACTTGCCTGTGAATAGCGGGTTTTGATGACAAGTTTCGTGGCATGGAGCGGCAAAGCAGCTTATATGGAGGTTGGCCAAGAGGTATAAATGCGCTTTTCCAACACCTTTCTCGATGATATCCGCGACCGCGTTCCGATTTCGAACGTGATCGCGCGCCGCGTGAGCTGGGACAAGCGCAAGACCAACGTGTCGCGCGGCGATTACTGGGCCTGCTGCCCGTTCCACGGCGAGAAGTCGCCGAGCTTCCACTGCGAGGACCGGAAGGGCCGCTATCACTGCTTCGGCTGCGGCCTCACCGGCGACCATTTTCGCTTCCTCACCGAGCTGGAGGGTCTGAGTTTCCCCGAGGCGGTGCAGCAGATCGCCGATATGGCCGGCGTTCCGATGCCGCTTGCCGATCCCGTGATGGAGAAGCGCGAGAAGGAGCGTGGCTCGCTGATCGACGTCATGGAAATGGCGACACAATTTTTCCAGGATCAATTGCAGACGGCGAATGGGGCGAGGGCGCGCGCCTATCTGCGCGACCGTGGGCTGACTGGGCGCACCATCGAGACCTTCCGTCTCGGCTATGCGCCGGATAGCCGCAATGCGCTCAAGGAATTTCTCGCCGGCAAGGGCGTCACCAAAGAGCAGATCGAGGCTTGCGGCCTGGTCGTTCACGAAAACGTGCCGGCTTCCTACGATCGCTTCCGCGACCGCATCATGTTCCCGATCCTCTCGTCGCGGGAAAAGGTGATCGCTTTCGGCGGCCGCGCCATGTCGGCCGATGCGCCGGCGAAATATCTAAATTCCAACGAGACGGAGCTCTTCCACAAGGGCAATGTACTTTACAATTTCGCCCGCGCGCGCCGCGCGATCCAGGGTCCGGGCCGCAGCGATCCTCAGGACGATAATGTGACCGGCACCATCATCGCCGTCGAAGGCTATATGGACGTGATCGCGCTGCATCAGGCCGGCATCGAGAACGCCGTCGCGCCGCTCGGCACGGCGCTCACCGAAAACCAGCTCGAGCTCCTCTGGAAGATGGTGCCGCAGCCGGTGCTCTGCTTTGACGGCGACGGCGCCGGCGTTCGCGCCGCCAATCGCGCCGCCGAACTGGCGCTGCCGCATTTGAAGCCCGGCCGTTCGGTCCGTTTCGCGCTTCTGCCGGATGGCAAGGACCCGGACGATCTCGTGCGCGACGATGGGCGCACACCCTTCGACAAGGTGATGAGCCAGGCGAAGCCGCTTTCGGAGATGCTGTGGAGCCGGGAGATCAACACCGGCAAGTTCGACACGCCCGAGGCGCGCGCCGAACTCGAGGCGCGGCTGAAACAGCTGGTTGCCGTCATCGCCGACGAGAATGTGCGCCGCCATTACCAGCAGGATATCCGCGATCGGCTGAACACCTTCTTCCAGCCGCAGTTCCAGAACCGCAACAATGGCGAACGCCGCGGCTTCAACGGCAACGGCAATTCCCGGACGGGCCGCGATAATGCGGGCAAGGCAGGGCCGAAAAGCCCCAGCGTCATTTCCGACCGGCTCGCCCGCTCGGGGCCGGTGCGTGGCCACCGGGACAATACGGCGTTGCGCGAAAGCGTGCTGGCGCTGACCATCGTCAATCATCCGGCCCTGATGATCGACGATTATGACGAGATCGCCGCGATCGACTACGACAGCCGCGAGCTGCAGCGGCTCTGGTCGGCCATGCTTGGGGCAGCGGCTGCGGTCGCCGGCCCGCATCTGACGCGCGACTATCTGACCGAGCGGCTAGAATTCGAAGGGTTCGGCCCTCTCATCAAGAGCCTCGACCAGCAGGTGCGCAATGCCAGGCTCTGGACGGCGACCGAGGAGGCGGCGATGGAGGATGCGCGTGAGGGTTATCGCCAGGCGCTCGCCTTCCACAAACGGGCAAAAGCGTTGCGCCGGCAGAAGATGGAGCTCGAACGCGAGATTGCGCTGGCGACCGAAGCCGGCGACGGCGAGGCGATCGTTCATCTGATCCGAGCCCAGCAGGAAGTGCATTTCGAAGGGGTGCGCCTTGAGAACCAGGAGGCGATCATCGACGGCTTCGGCGTGCTTTCCGGCCGCGTCAAAGGGGCGGCGAACCACTGATGCCGCTGACCGAACGGAACGAACCGGGCTTTTCCGCCGCCGATGCGCTGTTTTCCGCTGGCCGCGCGCCGCTCGAAATCCTCAAGCAGATCTACGGCTACTCCTCCTTCCGCGGCAAGCAGCAGCAGGTGGTCGAGCATGTGGTTGCCGGCGGCGATGCCGTTGTGCTCTTCCCCACAGGCGCGGGCAAATCGCTGTGCTTCCAGATTCCGGCGCTCTGCCGTGACGGCGTCGGCATCGTCGTTTCGCCGCTGATTGCGCTGATGCGCGATCAGGTGGAGGCGATGAAGCAGCTCGGCATCCGCGCCGCCGCGCTCAACTCGTCGCTGTCGCGCGAGGAGTTTATCGCAGTCCGCCGCGCGCTTTCGGCAGGTCAGCTCAACCTTCTCTACGTCACACCGGAGCGCATCCTCACCGACGGCTTCCGCGAGCTGATCGCCAACGAGAAGATTGCACTGTTCGCGATTGACGAGGCCCATTGCGTCTCGCAATGGGGCCATGATTTCCGGCCGGAATATCGCGCGCTCGGCCGGCTCGGCGAACAATATCCCGGCGTGCCCAGGGTGGCGCTGACGGCGACGGCCGATCCGCATACGCGCGACGACATCATCGAGCGGCTGGGGCTCGACGCTGCCGAGATCTTCACCACCAGCTTCGACCGTCCGAACATCGCCTATGAGATCGTCGAGCGCGACCAGCCGCGGCAACAGCTCTTGCGGTTCCTGTCCGGCCACAAGGGAAACAGCGGCATCGTCTATTGCCTGTCCCGCGCCAAGGTCGAGGATACGGCCGAGTGGCTGAACGGGCAGGGTGTGCGCGCGCTTGCCTACCATGCCGGCATGGACAGGGCGGTTCGCGACGCCAATCAGGATGCCTTCCTGAAAGAAGAAAACCTCTGCCTGGTCGCCACCGTCGCCTTCGGCATGGGTATCGACAAGCCGAATGTGCGTTATGTCGCTCATCTCGACCTGCCGGGCTCGGTGGAAGCCTACTACCAGGAGACCGGGCGTGCGGGCCGTGACGGCCTGCCGTCCGAAGTGTGGATGGCCTATGGCATGGCCGACGTCATCCAGCGCGGCCGGATGATCGACGAGGGCAGTGCTGGCGCGGAGATCAAGCGGGTCGAGCGCGCCAAGCTCAATGCATTGCTGGCGATCTGCGAGACCGCTTCCTGCCGCCGGCAGGCGATCCTTGCGCATTTCGGCGAGGCGCATGCCGGACAATGCGGCAATTGCGATACATGCCTGAAGCCGGTCGAAACCTGGGAGGGGACGGAAGCAGCGATCAAGGCGTTGGCTGCGATCTACCGCACCGGCGAGCGCTTCGGCGCCGGCCATGTCGTCGACGTGCTCGTCGGCAACGTCAACGAGAAGACCGAGCGCTTCGGCCACTCAGAGATGCCGGTCTTCGGCGCCGGCAAGGATATTCCGGCGCGCGTCTGGCAATCGGTCTTCCGTCAGATGCTCGCCATGGGGCTGGTTCGCGTCGATCACGAGGCTTACGGAGCGCTGAAGCTGGAGCCGGAGGCGCGCACCGTCTTCAAACATGAGCGGCCGGTGTTCTTCCGCAAGGACCGGCCGGCCTCCGAGCGGCGGACGAAGAAGGCGGAACGCAGCGAACGCAAATCGGGACTGTCGGGCGCCGACGGCACGCTGTTCGAGGCGCTGCGGGCTGAGCGCATGGCGATCGCAAAATCGCTCGGCGTGCCGCCCTATGTCGTCTTTCCCGACACGACGCTGATCGCCTTTGCCACCGAGAAGCCGCGGAGCCGCAAGGAATTGCTCGCCATATCCGGCGTCGGGCAGGCGAAGCTCGAGCGTTACGGCGACGCGTTTCTGGAGATCATTCTCTCGCACGACAGTGCTTGAACCGGAGGCTGAGCCGGCGGCCAATTGTTGAGATCGGCACAGGAGGCATGGTAGATGCTGCCTCGCAGGAGGAGCGCTGATGACCCGAAATATCTACGATCGAGTGGAATTCTTCGCCGGATACAGCGAACTTAGCCGCTCCGTCCGCGGGCTGGACGGAGCGTCCGAATGGCCGGCGGTTCGAGCACTTCTGCCTGACCTTACCGGCAAACGCGTTATTGACCTCGGTTGCGGCTTCGGCTGGTTTTCGCGATTTGCCGTGGGCCAAGGTGCTGCAAGCGTTCTCGCGCTTGATATTTCGGAAAAGATGATCGCCCGAGCGCGGACCGATACATCGGAAGCCGCGATCACCTACGAGATCGCCGATCTCGAGCATCTCCAGCTTGCCGGAGCCTCCTTCGATTTCGCCTATAGCTCGCTGGCGCTGCACTATGTCGAGGACTTTGCCGGTGTCGTTGCCACCGTGCATGACGCGCTTTTGCCGGGATCGCAATTCGTCTTCACCATCGAGCATCCGATCTTCATGGCGCCGAGCAACCCGGACTGGTCTACCGATGTCGAAGGTCGGCGTGTCTGGCCGCTCGACCGCTATGCCGTCGAGGGTCCGCGCACGACCGACTGGCTCGCCAAGGATGTCGTCAAACAGCATCGCAAGCTTGGAACGACGCTCAACACCTTGATCGCGGCTGGTTTCGCCATCCGCCATGTCGAGGAGTGGAGCCCGAATGATCTGGAATTGCAGAACAATCCCGATTGGGTCCAGGAATTGGACCGGCCGATGTTCCTGCTGATCTCCGTCCAGCGCTGAACAAGACAAGCCGGCGGCGATATGCTAACCCGGCTGGCACGGAAATCTCTACGAAGGGCCGCCCATGACCTCGCAATTTCTCTCCCATCTCCAAGCCGAGATTTCGGCGCTGAAGGATGCCGGCCTCTACAAATCCGAGCGCATCATCAGCTCCAAGCAGGCGGGCGAGATCGTGATTTCGACCGGCGAACGGGTGCTGAATTTCTGCGCCAACAACTATCTCGGCCTTGCCGACAACGAGGAACTGGCCGAGGCCGGCAAGCAGGCACTCGATCGCTGCGGCTACGGCATGGCTTCGGTGCGCTTCATCTGCGGCACGCAGGAGGAGCACAAGCAGCTCGAAGCGCGCATCTCCACCTTCCTGGGCATGGAAGACACGATCCTCTATTCCTCCTGCTTCGACGCCAATGGCGGCCTTTTCGAAACGCTGCTCTCCGAGGAAGACGCGATCATCTCGGACGCACTGAACCATGCCTCGATCATCGACGGCGTCAGGCTTTCGAAGGCCAAGCGCTTCCGCTACGCCAACAACGACATGGCGGCACTCGAAGAGGAATTGAAGAAGGCCGAAGGCAGCCGCTTCAAGCTGATCGCCACCGACGGCGTCTTCTCGATGGACGGCATCATCGCCAATTTGGGCGGCGTCTGCGATCTCGCCGAGAAATACGGCGCGATGGTCATGGTCGATGACAGCCACGCCGTGGGCTTCGTCGGCAAGAACGGCCGCGGCTCGCCCGAACATTGCGGTGTCGAGGGCAGGATCGACATCATCACCGGCACGCTCGGCAAAGCGCTCGGTGGCGCCTCCGGCGGTTATACCTCGGCCAAGGCCGAGGTCGTCGAATGGCTGCGGCAACGTTCGCGGCCCTATCTGTTCTCGAATACGCTGGCGCCGGTCATCGCCGCTGCCTCGCTCAGGGTGTTCGACCTGATCGAAAACGGTGATGCCTTGCGCAAGCGCCTGTCCGACAATGCCGATCTCTTCCGCACCGAAATGACCAAGCTCGGCTTCACGCTCGCCGGCAAAGGCCATCCGATCATCCCGGTCATGCTGGGAGATGCGAAGCTTGCCCAGGACATGGCGAGCCTGATGCTGAAGAGGGGCATCTATGTGATCGGATTCTCCTTCCCGGTCGTGCCGAAGGGCCAGGCCCGCATCCGCACGCAGATGTCGGCAGCGCATTCGCGTCAAGATGTCGAGCGGGCGATTGCGGCCTTTGCCGAGGCAGGGCGGGAACTGGGCGTGATTTGAGAATGGGGCTGCCATCTTCCTCTTCTCCCCAGCGGGGAGAAGATGTCCGACAGGACAGATGAGGGGGAGGAGCAAAGCGACGTTTCGAGCGGCAAGCGAGAAACAAAGTAAAGTCATGGCGTGCCGTGTGGCCCCCTCATCCGCCCTACGGGCACCTTCTCCCCGGTGGGAGAAGAGGGAGTCGCAAGGTCCGGAACCAGAACAAGGGCGGGATACTGTCGATGTCGAACATGATGAAGGCGCTGGTCAAGTCGAAAGCGGAAGTCGGGCTCTGGATGGAGAATGTGCCGGTGCCGGAGGTCGGGCCGAACGACGTGCTGATCCGGGTGAAAAAATCGGCGATCTGCGGTACTGACGTGCATATCTGGAACTGGGATCAGTGGGCGCAGAAGACCATTCCGGTGCCGATGGTCGTCGGCCATGAATTCTCAGGCGAGATCGCCGAGATCGGTTCGGCGGTCACCCGCTATCATGTCGGCGAGCGGGTTTCCGGCGAGGGCCATATCGTCTGCGGCAAGTGCCGCAACTGCCGGGCCGGCCGTGGCCATCTCTGCCGCAACACGCTCGGCGTCGGCGTCAACCGGCCGGGTTCGTTCGGCGAGTTCGTCTGCATTCCCGAAAGCAATGTCGTGGCGATCCCGGAGGATATATCCGACGAGATCGCCGCGATCTTCGATCCGTTCGGCAATGCGGTGCATACCGCGCTTTCCTTCGATCTGGTCGGCGAGGACGTGCTCGTCACCGGCGCCGGGCCGATCGGCATCATGGGCGCGCTCGTCGCCAAACGGTCCGGCGCCCGCAAGGTTGTCATCACCGATATCAATCCGCACCGGCTGGCGCTGGCGCGCAAGCTCGGGATCGACCACGTTGTCGACGCATCGAACGAAAATCTCGCCGATGTGATGAAGGCGATCGGCATGACCGAAGGTTTCGACGTCGGGCTTGAAATGTCGGGCGCCGCACCCGCCTTCCGCGACATGATCGACAAGATGAACAATGGCGGCAAAATCGCCATTCTCGGCATTGCGCCGGCGGGCTTCGAGATCGACTGGAACAAAGTGATCTTCAAGATGCTCAATCTCAAGGGCATCTATGGCCGCGAAATGTTCGAGACCTGGTACAAGATGATCGCCTTCGTCCAAGGTGGTCTCGACCTTGCGCCGATCATCACCCACCGTATCAAGATCGGCGAATTTCGCGACGGTTTCGAGGCGATGCGGTCGGGCAACTCCGGCAAAGTCGTTATGGATTGGATGTGAGGAGGTCAGATGCTCTATGAAGGAAGCTGCCATTGCGGCAAGGTCGCTTTCGAGGTCGAAGGTGAATTCACCGAGGCTATCGATTGCAACTGTTCGCTCTGCCGGCGGCGGGGCGGGCTTCTGGCCTTCGTGCCGCGCGACAAGCTGGTGCTGAAGACACCCGAAGCCGATCCTTCGACCTATACATTCAACAGGCATGTCATCCGGCATCACTTCTGCGCCAATTGCGGCATCGCGCCGTTCGGCGAAGGCGTGGCCCCGGACGGTGCGGCGATGGCTTCGATCAATCTGCGCTGTATTCCCGCGGTCGATCTCGGCGCGCTGAAGGTGACGGCCTATGATGGCGAGGCAAAGTAACAAAGATTCGTCCGGACAGAGGCGAATAGATCAACGATAGGACTGCAAAAATAGCGCGAATAACTGGCGCGGCGCGCAAAATCTTTGCTGCCCTTGTCTTTTGTTCGCCGCATCTTAAATAAGGGGTTCGCAATCGCTGCCGCGGTTCAAAGCCTGTGGATAAGGCTTTTTCCGATTTTTCGTGAGCTTTTTTTGTGGAAAAGCTTGACGAGAGCAAAAAATGTGGGAATCACCGTTCGACTTGTTGAAACGGTGAACTGGGTCAAGGCGGATCGCGCAACCATTGCCGGAAATCCAAAGGCAAGAAAGCTTTGCTGTCCGGTGCCGGCGATCGTGGTTAATCAGGCTTTAAATGTCATCCCGTTAGGTGGGCAATGGTGATTCGAGGGCGGCGCGAGCGACGCGTCCGGCCCTGAGACGGCCCATTACCGCAGCGAGATTGGATAGCGTCAGGAAGGCGACGATATAAATGGCAACCAAGGTCAAAGAGAACGAAGACGCGGAAGTCGAACGCGACAGCGCAACCGACGGCCCTCTTCTCGATCTTTCCGACGACGCGGTCAAGAAGATGATCAAGGCCGCCAAGAAGCGCGGCTATGTGACGATGGACGAGCTCAATGCTGTCCTGCCGTCCGAGGAAGTCACGTCCGAGCAGATCGAAGACACGATGTCGATGCTTTCGGATATGGGCATCAACGTCATCGAGGACGAAGAAGCCGAGGAAGCCGGTGCTTCCAGCGGCGGCGATGATGACGACGCCAGTTCCGACGAGGAGAGCGAAGGCGGCGAACTCGCGCCTTCGAGCGGCACGGCGCTCGCGACCGCCAAGAAGAAAGAACCGACTGACCGTACCGATGATCCGGTGCGTATGTACCTGCGCGAGATGGGCTCTGTGGAGCTTCTTTCCCGCGAGGGCGAAATCGCCATCGCCAAGCGCATCGAGGCCGGCCGCGAAACGATGATCGCAGGCCTCTGCGAAAGCCCGCTGACCTTCCAGGCGATCATCATCTGGCGCGACGAACTCAACGAAGGCACGACGCTGCTGCGCGAGATCATCGATCTCGAAACGACCTATTCCGGTCCTGAAGCCAAGGCCGCGCCGCAGTTCCAGAGCCCCGAGAAGATCGAGGCCGACCGCAAGGCCGCTGAAGAGAAGGAAAAGACCCGCCGCGCCCGCTCCGGCGACGACGACATTACCGATGTCGGCGGCGAGGGCCTGCCCCCCGAAGAGGAGGAAGAGGACGAGGACGAATCAAACCTTTCGCTGGCGGCGATGGAAGCCGAGCTTCGCCCGCAGGTGATGGAGACGCTGGATACGATCGCCGAGACCTACAAGAAGCTGCGCAAGCTGCAGGACCAGCAGGTCGAGCAGCGCCTGTCGGCATCCGGCACGCTGTCGACCGCCCAGGAGCGCCGCTACAAGGAGCTCAAGGACGAGCTGATCAAGGCCGTCAAGTCGCTGTCGTTGAACCAGAACCGCATCGACGCCTTGGTCGAGCAGCTTTACGATATCAACAAGCGCCTTGTTTCCAACGAGGGCCGCCTGCTGCGTCTGGCCGAATCCTACGGCGTCAAGCGCGACTCCTTCCTTGAGCAGTATCAGGGCGCCGAGCTCGATCCGAACTGGATGAAGTCGATCGGCAATCTGGCCGCCCGCGGCTGGAAGGAATTCGCCAGGGGCGAAAACACGACGATCCGCGACATCCGCCAGGAAATCCAAAACCTGGCGACGGAAACCGGTATTTCGATCTCGGAATTCCGCCGCATCGTGCATATGGTGCAGAAGGGCGAGCGCGAAGCGCGCATCGCCAAAAAGGAAATGGTCGAAGCGAACCTTCGCCTCGTCATCTCCATCGCCAAGAAATACACGAACCGCGGCCTGCAGTTCCTCGACCTCATTCAGGAAGGCAATATCGGCCTGATGAAGGCGGTCGACAAGTTCGAATACCGCCGCGGTTACAAGTTCTCGACCTATGCGACATGGTGGATCCGCCAGGCGATCACCCGTTCGATCGCCGACCAGGCCCGCACGATCCGCATTCCGGTGCACATGATCGAGACGATCAACAAGATCGTCCGCACATCGCGCCAGATGCTGCATGAGATCGGCCGCGAGCCGACGCCGGAAGAACTGGCCGAAAAGCTCGCCATGCCGCTCGAAAAGGTCCGTAAGGTCTTGAAGATCGCCAAGGAGCCGATCTCGCTCGAGACCCCGGTGGGCGACGAAGAGGATTCGCATCTCGGCGATTTCATCGAGGACAAGAACGCGCTGCTGCCGATCGACGCCGCCATCCAGGCGAACCTGCGCGAAACGACGACCCGCGTTCTCGCCTCGCTGACGCCGCGCGAGGAACGCGTGCTGCGCATGCGCTTCGGCATCGGCATGAACACCGACCATACGCTCGAAGAAGTCGGCCAGCAGTTCTCGGTCACCCGTGAACGTATCCGCCAGATCGAGGCGAAGGCGCTGCGCAAGCTGAAGCATCCGAGCCGCTCGAGGAAGCTGCGTTCGTTCCTCGACAGCTGAGGGGCGACAAGATCTCTACGATTGCGAAAGCCGGGCTCGTTGTCCGGCTTTTTGCTTTCGGTCTTTGCGCCACGGCTGCACACTTTTGGGCGACATGCCTAATACCAATGATCCCGGCGGCTTTCTTGTCGCTCGGTGGTGACAAGATTATAGTCCGGCCACGGGGGAGGAAATCGATCGCGATGCGCGAGCGAGGACCGACGCATGCCCGTGTCGGGCGAATCCTCCGTTGGGAGGTGCGAAATGACCACTTACATTGTGTTGATCAACTGGACGGACCAAGGTGTGCGCAACGTTCGCGACTCGTCAAAACGGCTGGATGCGGCGAAGAAACTGCTCGGCGACATGGGCGGCTCCTTCAACCAGTTCTTTCTGACGATGGGCGGCCACGACATGGTGGCTGTCTGCGAAGCGCCTGACGATGCCGTGATGGCGCGGTTTGGCCTCTCGCTGGCGATGGGCGGTAATGTCCGCACCCAGACACTGAAGGCATTCCCGGAGGCCGCCTATCGCGAGATCATCGGCTCGCTCGGCTGATCGCGACAAAGCACCGGTATCGGCGATCATAAACGTTGCGCAACTCGCCTCACGCTGGCACTGTCGCCGTGTCCTTAATTCTTCGTGGCGCATCGGCAGGCTCTTGATGAAAGCGTTCCTGGGTTTCATGGCCGCCTTCAATTGCCCGACAGCTGCTTCCTGAGCGATGGAACTGGCGTGGGAAAATCGGAATGAAGGCATCGAGCGGGGCGCTTTCGCCTCGTTCGTGCTGCATGCGGTCATGGTTGCGCTGCTTCTCCTGCTGCTTCCGAGACCCGAGCCGCCGACACCGCTGCCGGACGAGGGAATCACGGTCGATATCGTCCCCGAGGCCGCCAAACCCTCCGCAACAGCGCGGCCGGTCACGGCACCTGCGCCCGCGGCGGCAAGGCCGGATGCGAGCGCGCCCGCCCGGGAGATCGTTCCGTTGCTTCAGGAGAAGGCGCCGGCAGCCGCGAAGGCGCCCGAAGCGGCTTCCGTTCCTGCGGCTCTGCCGAGGGCCGATGTCTTCGTTGAGGCGGGCCAGCTGTTTTCGGAGACGGTGTTATCAGATCCGCGCAGCCGGGGCGCCCGCGAAGCGCTGCGTGGCCTTGCCGGCAGCGAGCGCAATCTGCAGCTTTGCGACCTCGAGGCGCTGGAGCAGGTTCGCCGTGCGCGACCGGATATGCGGCCCGATACGCTCGCGCCTTATGCAATGGCGTCGGAGAAGATCCGCGGCAACAGCGTCGAGGTGAAGGGCGGCGCCTTCCGCAGCAAACGCAAGTGGTACAACATCCAATTCAAATGCGAACTCGATGCCGGCTCCGGCAAGGTCGTGTCCTTCGCCTTTCTGGTCGGAGGTGCCATTCCGCAGGGGGAATGGCAGGCGCATGATCTGGTGGCCGACGACGGGGCTGCCGACCAATGACTTCAATCGCTGCTGCGATCACGCGGTTTTTTTCTTTTGTGGCTTGATGCTGCCCGCTTTAAAGGCCACATCGCTGCTGTGACAGAAGAAGACGTTGTACCGGCGGAAACGCAGCACGAAACGAGAAAGCAGCGGCCCGAAATCCGCTGGGGTGTCGTCGCGTCCGTGCTTCTGCATGTTCCCCTTGTCGCGCTTCTCATTTTCGGGCTGCCGAAGATCGAGCCGACGCCTGTCGAAGACGAGAGCGTCAAGGTCGAGCTCGTTCCGCCGCCGGAGGAGAAGAAGCCGGAGGAAAAGCCCAAGGAAAAACCACCGGAACCGAAGCCGCCGGAACAGGCGAAGAAGGAGCCGCCACCACCTCCACCTCCACCTCCAC
>NZ_JABDWD010000042.1:0-22552 GCF_019685115.1 Rhizobium sp. NZLR11
GTTCAATGGAACGGCGGACGGAGACCCAGGCTCTCCCACGGGCTTGGTGTCCCAAAGGTGCAACGGTCTTCCATCCGCCACCGCAACAGGCAGTACTACGCCAATAGCGGGTAAAGGGAAGTTACAAGGTGCCGGCAGTGGATGAGGGGCAAGCGCTCGACAGACCGGAGGCCAAGGTCTTTTCTTTTGATCAGGCCTATTCGGAAATCAGCTCGTCCATCTCAGGACCATCCTCGACCTTGCGCAGCGGCCGAAAACTCATCCGGTGCAGGGAGCACGGGCCATGTTTTTCGATACCGGCGCGGTGCTGCGCCGTGCCGTATCCCACATGGGCGGCAAAGCCGTAGTCCGGAAACACCCGATGGACCCGGGCCATCATCCGGTCGCGCGTTACCTTGGCGACGATCGAGGCGGCAGCGATCGAGACTGAACGGGCATCACCCTTGACCACAGCCTGCCCGGGGCAATCGAGGCCGGGCGGCACGTCTAGCCCGTCGGTCAGCACGTAGCTTGCCGGAATGGCGAGGCCGCAGATAGCGCGGCGCATGGCGTCGAGGCTCGCCTTGCGGATATCGGTCTCGTCGATGCGGGTCGAGCTGGAGGAGGCGATGGAGACGGTGGCGGTCGCCAGGATCTGCACGAACAACTCCTCGCGCCGTTGCGCCGAAAGCTGCTTGGAATCGTTCAGACCCTCAGGGATGCGCTTCGGATCGAGGATGACGGCGGCTGCGACGACCGGCCCGGCCAGCGGCCCGCGGCCTGCCTCGTCGGCGCCGGCGACCGGCCAGTGGCCGGCCTTGCGGGCTTTGAGCTCCAGCCGGAAATCCGGCACCAGCGGAACCGCTTGGAAAAGCAGCGGAGAATCGGGTGGCGTGCGAGGTTTCATGCGGCTGAACCTCGCACGCCAACCCGATTGCCCGCAAGTCCCCGATCAGGGCGGCGGTCGGGGACCGGGTCCGGCGGATGGTGGCGGTCAGGCCCATCCGCGGGAATTGCGCTCGGAGCTCGAAAACAGGGCGGTTTCTCGATGGGCCGATGCGCAAGCTTCAAGCAATTGCAGGAAAAGTGCCTTGCGGTTTTCCCAGGCAAGGCGCGAAGCGCCTTTGCCAAGAATTGCGTAAAAAGTCAGGTCAATTCCAGGAAAAGTGCCTTGCGGTTTTCCCCGGGGCAAAGCGCGAAGCGCTGTTGCCCAGAATTGCGTAAAACAAACGGTTACAGCAGTGACAGTTGCACGCCGCTACCATCAGGCGGCACGAACAGGTCGTCGCGCAATGGCATGCCGCGTCGCGTCAGGCCGAAACGTCTTGCCGCCATTTCAAAGCGCCGGGCGATCTGCCAGGCATAGGGACCGGCGCCCTTCATACGTTTGCCGAATTCGGCATCATAATCCTTGCCGCCGCGCATCGAGCGCACCAGCGACATCACATGCCGGTAACGATCGGGGTAGTGCTGCAGCAGCCAGTCGCGAAACAGCGGGCTGACCTCGAGCGGCAGCCTCAGTATGACATAACTCGCCTCGGCTGCGCCGGCAGCCTTGGCCGATTCGAGGATGCGTTCCAGCTCGTGATCGTTCAGCGCCGGGATCAGCGGGGCGGCCATCACAGCCGTCTGGATGCCTGCTTCCGACAGCGTGTGAATGGTCTCCAGCCGGCGCGGCGGCGTGGCGGCGCGAGGCTCCATCGTCCGGGCAAGCTTGCGGTCGAGCGTGGTCACGGAGATGCCGACGCGCACCAGGTTCTTCGCCGCCATATCCTGCAGAATATCGAGATCCCTCAGGATCATCGCCGACTTGGTGACGATCGATACCGGATGGTTCGCCTTGTTCAAGACCTCAAGAATGCCGCGCATGACGCGCCACTCCTTCTCGATCGGCTGATAGGGGTCGGTATTGGTGCCGATCGCGATCGCCCGCACCTTATAACCCGGCTTGGCGAGTTCCCGCTCCAGCAGTTTTGCCGCATCCGGCTTGGCAAAGAGCTTCGTCTCGAAATCGAGCCCCGCCGAGAGCCCCATATAGGCATGTGTCGGCCGGGCGAAACAATAGATGCAGCCATGTTCGCAGCCACGATAGGGATTAATCGAACGGTCGAAGGGAATATCCGGCGATTCGTTGCGGGTGATGGCCGTGCGGGGTTTCTCGATCTGCACGTCGGTCTTGAACGGCGGAAGCTCTTCCAGCGTCTGCCAGCCGTCATCGATGGTTTCCCGCTGCAGCGCCTCGAACCGCCCGGTCGGGTTCAGTCCCGCCCCACGCCCGCGCCGCCGATCGACCTCGATCCGCAGGCCGGAAGACACCATCATCGCATCGGCAATATCTGCTGTGTTGGCAGGCGCGAATGCGGCCTGCCCTGCCAGGGACTGCTCTCTCATCGGATTCTCCCGTGACGGAAAGGCATCGCTCCCGCCCGTTTTGATGATTAAATTCCTATCCGCAAAACAAGAACAATGCAAGAACAAAATGCGGAAAACGCCGCTGGCAAAATTTTGTGCGGCGCATTATGAATAGGCAATGTTGACGGTTGTTCTCGAATGTCAGGATCAGGAATCTGAGCTGGCGCAGACCCTATCGGTATTGGTGGCAGGCGCGGTGGAGGGGCTCGTCAGCGATGTGGTCGTGCTTGATCACGGCTCGCGCGACGGCACCTCGCGGGTCGCCGACGCCGCCGGCTGCCGTTTTCATTCGCAGTGGGATATCAAGGACATCGTCCGCTCGGCCCGCGGCGAATGGCTGCTTTTCGTCGAGCCGGGCGCCAGACCCCAGGCCGGCTGGATCGACGAGATCGCCGAATATGTCGCGCTGAACAAGCTGCCGGCGCGTTTCACCGCCTCGCGCGGCTACCGGCGCCCGTTCCTCCGCCGCCTCGGCCGCGCCGTGCCGCCGCTGGAGCTTGGTTTGCTGATGCCGAAGAAACAGGCGCTCGCCGCTGCCCATAGCGGCATGCGCCTTGCTGAGTTCGCCAAGGGTCAGAAGCCACGCAAGCTCGCGAGCGAACTGATTCCCTCCTGGGTCGCCAGAGCCGCGCGGTAATATTCGCGCTCCTCCCGTCATCGCGCAAAGATGGCGCCCAATGGAATTTTGCGCTATAATTCGTCGATGGCGCCGCCGAAGCGCCTCGCTTCGCAACGGATGGCCATGGAATGCCGGTGGACGGCAGAACAGGTCAGCGAAAATCTCCTCTTCTGCCGGGGTCCCGGCGAAAGGAGGTGCGTCATGGCACACGGTATGGTCTACGGCCTGCTGGCCGTCATATTGCCGACATTGATGATCGCGCATCCGCATTCGGCAGCATCGCAGACGATGCTCAGTTGCGCAGGCCGATCCGACGTCGTCAATTTCCTTGACAGGAACTTCGCTGAAAAGCTGACGGCAGTCGGCCTGGTCAACCAGAACGCCGTTCTCGAGGTCTATGCCGCCGAAAGCGGAACCTGGACGCTCGTCGTCACGGATGTTCATGGCATCAGCTGCATCCTGCTGTCGGGTGATAGCTGGGAAACGATGCCCGCTTTGCCGGGCCTTGCCATATAGCGAATTCAAAAGCGCGGCCCGCTTTAGTTGTTTTATGAATGTCGGTATCCCGGAACCGCGGCACACTCCCGGGCGACATGCATTATTTCGCCGCGCCGCGTTTCAAATGCTCGTCCAGACGCGGCATGATTTCGACGAAATTGCACGGCGCGCTGCGGTAGTCGAGCTGCCCTTTCAAAATGCCGTCCCAGGCATCCCGGCAGGCGCCGGGCGAGCCCGGCAGCGCGAAGATGAAGGTGGCGTTTGCAACGCCTGCCGTAGCGCGCGACTGGATCGTCGCCGTGCCGATCTTCTCATAGGAGATGCGGTGGAAGATGGCGGAAAAGCCGTCCATGCGCTTTTCGAACAAAGGTTCCAGCGCCTCAGGCGTCACATCGCGGCCGGTGAAGCCGGTGCCGCCGGTGGTGATGACGACGTCGATCTCGTCCCGTTCGGTCCAGGCCTTCACCCGGGCTGCAATTTTCTCCCGATCGTCAGGCACGATCGCTCGGTCGACCAGCCTGTGGCCCGCCTCGGTAATTCGCTCCGCCAGCGTGTCGCCTGACTTGTCCGTCTCCGGAGTGCGCGTATCCGAAACTGTGAGAATCGCGATGCCGACGGCGATGAAGGGCCGCTTTTCTTCCAGACCAGCCATCACATGCCTCCTGAAACCGTTTCCGTTACCTGAAAATACCAGTCGGGCCGCTCGGCGTGAAGAGCTGCCGCCGCATCTTGCGCGGCCGTCATGCTGGCAAAGATCCCGAAACAGGTGGCGCCGGAACCGGACATGCGAGCCAAAAGCGCGCCGCGCGCCTGCAGCATCGCCGAGATTGCCGCAATCTCAGGCACGAGATCGCGCGCAGGCGGCTCCAGGTCGTTACGGGCAGCGCCAATCGCCGCGAGCCAGCCGGTAGCCCCACGAAGACCCGGAGCGAGGTTCAGAGCCGGATTGTTCTTTGTCGCCAGTCGGCGGAAAACCTTGGGCGTCGAGACACCCTTCAGCGGGTTGGCGAGCACCATGGCAAACGCGGGCAGATCCGGCACGGCTTCGATCTGTTCACCGATGCCGTGGGCAATCAGCGGTCGGCTCTCAAGGCACATCGGCACGTCGGCGCCGAGCTGCAGCGCCAAGGGCGCGAGCGTCTCCACGGGCAAGGTCGTCTCCCAGAGCCGCATCAGCCCGCGTAGCGTCGCGGCCGCATCGGCTGAGCCGCCGCCGATGCCGGAGGCGATCGGCAGGTTCTTTTCCAAGTGGATGTGAACGGGGAAGGCGAGGGGGCCGACCGCCGCGCGCAACAAATCACGCGCCCGCAGCACCAGATTGGCTTCGCCGTCGCCGGCAAGCGTCTCGCCGAAACGGCCCGACAGGGAGAACGCGTCGGCCGGCGCGCGCAAGAAGCTCAGCCGATCGCCGCAATCTGCGAAAGTGACCAGCATATCGAGCAGATGATAACCATCTGCCCGCTGGCCCGTCACATGCAAAGCGAGGTTGATCTTCGCGCGAGCCTCTTCGGTGACACTGAAAGCGCCTGATATGCCCTCGTCAGGCATGTCTCGCCCGTCAGGATTTCTTGTCGACCGGCGGCGGGGTGACCGGTGCCGGATCCGGCTGCTTCTTGTCGGCCGCTTTGGCATCGTCGCTGGCGGCAGGCAGGCCGTTGGCGACCTTTTCCTTGATCTTCGGGACCTCGGCGGCTTCGGGTTCGGAGGCGAGCGCCCGGTTCCACTGATAAACGGCTTCGAGCTTGCGGCCGACGCGCCAATAGGCATCGCCGAGATGGTCGTTGATCGTGGCGTCGCCGGCCTTGATCTGTGCTGCCCGTTCCAGTTCGTCGACGGCGTCGTCGAAGCGGTTGAGGCGGAAATAGGCCCAGCCGAGCGAATCGATGATGTAGCCATCGTCTGGGCGAAGGTCGACGGCCTTCTTGATCATGCCGAGACCTTCGTCGAGGTTCCGGTTCATGTCGATCCAGGAGTAGCCGAGATAGTTCAGCACCTGCGGCTGGTCGGGATTGAGCTCCAGGGCCTTGCGGAAGTTCGGTTCCGCCTGGTCCCACTTCTTCAGCCGCTCATAGGCGATGCCGCGCTGGAAGAAGACGCTCCAGTTGGCACGGCCGGGAATCGGACCGATCGCTTCGACGGCCTTGTCGTAATTGGCCGCCATCGCCTCGTAGTCCTTGGCGTCGGAGAGCACGCTGCCATAGGCGAGGTAGCTGCGGATATCCTTCGGGTCGGAGGCGATCAGCGCCTGCAGGTGCTTGCGCGCCTCGTCTACCTTGCCGCCCTGGGCAAGGGCGAGGCCGAGTTGCAGTTCGGAGATGCGCCGCATCGGCGAATTCTCCGGCACCTTCTTGTAGAGCGCGATGGCGCGGTCCATCTGGTTCTGCTTCTCGGCGATGCCGCCGAGCAGCACCAGCGTATCGGCGCTGTTCGGGTCGAGCGCATTGGCGGTCTGCAGGTAAAGCGAGACGATATCCTCGGCGCCGTCGCGGTTCAGCGCGCCGCCGACCGAAAACAGCACGCCGGCGGCCCCTTCTTCGGCCGTCTTGACCTGCTGTTCCTGCTTTTCGTCTTTTTCGATACTGGCGCGCAGCGCGTTCAACGGCGCATAGTTCGGCAGCAGATTGTCGCCGACGGAGACGGCGTCGAGCGCCTTCTGCTTATTGCCTTGTATTGCCTCGAGGCGTGCAAGTGCCATCACTGCGCGCATGAAGGTGTCGGGCGCCGTCGCACCTCCCTCCTTGTCGAGCACGGCATCGTTCAGATGCTTTCGGGCGGATTTCACGTCGCCGGTGGTGATGGCGATCGCGCCTGCATTATAATTCTGGAAGATGCCGACCCAGTCCGGCCCCTTCATCTTCTCGACCATGACGAGCGCTTCCTTGCCGCGGCCGGCGCCGACGCGAGCCCAGGCGAGCAGCAGGTCGTTCATCATCCGATCGAGATCGTTCGGCCCGTTATATTTGAGGATGGTCTCGGCGGTCTTGTAGTCATCACGGCGCACGGCATCCATACCGCGCACGATCGTGGTAATGCGCTCGACGGACGGATCGCCCTTCAGGTCGTTGGCATATTTGACGCCGTCCTTGATGTCGCCATTGAGCAGTAGCGAGATCATCAGCCGCTGGCGGATCTCGGGATTGCCGGGCTCGATCTGCAGCGCCTTCTTGTAGAGTTCGATCGCCGTTTCATAGTCATGGTCGACATCGGCCGTGCGCGCCGCGAGGAAGGCGCCGGAGAAAGTGGTAACGCTATCGGCATCGAAGCTGTCGGTTGTTCCGGCTTCACTCGCCTTGGCCGCATCCTCGGCGTTGACACCGCCGACGCCGCCCAGCGAAAGGACAGCGGCAAGCGCTGCGCTCGTAAGAAGACGGATGGCAATTCTCTGCCGCATTAGGAAACCTTTCTTCGACAGCGTCCCGACACTGGTGCCGGTCGCAAACCAGTTGCGCTCACTGATTCATAACAGGATGGCTTTTTTGAAGCGGCGCTGCAAGAAAATCAGCCCGCAATCGAGCATGTGTGATCAGTTGACACGCTCGATGCAGAAATCGATCACTTCCATCAGGGCGGATTTCCATACCGTATCGGGCAGGGGCGCAAGCGCGTCCCTTGCGATCGTGCCGTAATGGATCGCGCGGCCGATCGTGTCGGCGAGCGTGCCGTATTTGGTGATCAGCCCGAGCGCTTTTTCGAGGTTCGCGTCGGTGCTGTTGCCGGCTTCGATCGCATCGCGCCAGAAGGCGCGCTCGTCCTCGGTACCGCGGCGATAGGCGAGAATGACCGGCAGGGTGATCTTGCCCTCGCGGAAATCGTCGCCGACATTCTTGCCGAGATCGGCCGCCTTGCCGCCATAGTCGAGCGCGTCGTCGACGAGCTGGAAGGCAAGCCCCAGATTCATCCCATAGGATTTCAATGCATTGCGACCGGAGCGACCGGCCTCGGCGACGATCGGCCCGACTTCGGCGGCAGCGGCAAAGAGGGCGGCCGTCTTCGCGCGGATGACAGAGAGATAATCGTCCTCCGTCGTCTCCATGTTCTTGGCGACGGAAAGCTGCAGCACCTCGCCTTCGGCGATCACGCAGGCAGCGGAAGACAAGACGTCGAGCGCATCGAGCGAGCCGACATCGACCATCATGCGGAAGGCCTGGCCGAGCAGGAAGTCGCCGACCAGCACACTTGCCTGGTTGCCCCAGATCATCCGCGCTGTCGATTTGCCGCGGCGCAGATCGCTTTCGTCGACGACATCGTCATGCAGCAGCGTCGCCGTGTGCATGAACTCGACTGACGTGGCGAGCTTGACATGGTTTTCGCCCCTGTAGTCGAACAGCGAGGCGGACGCCAGCGTCAGCATCGGCCGCAACCGCTTGCCGCCGGACGAGATCAGATGGTTCGCCACTTCGGGGATCATCTGCACATCGGAGCCGGCCTTGGACAGAATGAGCTGGTTCACCCGCTCCATGTCCGCCCTGGTGAGATCGACCAATGGCTTGATGGATGCCAGTTTGTTTTTGCTTTCTTCAAGCGGTATGACCACGCCCAACGACCCGGACTCCTGTTCATTCTTTGCATCTGACAATAGAAAGGGGCGATGGACGCGGCAAGGGGTGAATTGTCGCGCAAGACGAAATTGGAAGGAAAACGACGGCAAATGCATGAACTTATCCGCGCCAACGACCCCGTTCTGCTCTCCTTTGCCGAGAGTTTGATGAAGGATGCCGGAATTCACTGCTTCATCGCCGATCAGGGCATGAGCGTCCTGGAAGGCTCGCTCGGCATGCTGCCGCGCCGCCTGCTGGTGGATGAAGAGATGGCCGATCAGGCGCGCCGCATCCTGACCGACGCCGGCCTCGGCGGCGAATTGCGCGACAGGAAGTGAGCGCCCGATGACCGGGGAGCCTGCCGAAACCATCGATGCCTTTCATCGCGGCGCCTTCCATCTGGTGCAGCCGAAGGGCAGGGGCCATCGCGCCGGCATGGATGCGATGCTGCTTGGCGCCCTCGTCGCTGACGATCGGCCGGTCAGGGTCGCCGATCTCGGCGCCGGCGCTGGTGCTGCCGGCCTTGCCGTCGCCTCGCGCCTTGCCGATGCGGACGTGGTGCTTTTCGAGCGTTCGGCCGAGATGGCCGATTATGCCCGCCGCAGCATCCTTCTGCCCGAAAATGCCCATTTCGCCGCCCGCGTCAGCGTCGTCGAAGCCGATGTGACGCTGACTGCCAAGGCGCGCAACGATGCCGGTCTCATCGACGAGAGTTTCCACCACGTCATCATGAACCCGCCCTTCAACCACGCCGGCGACCGGCGCACGCCGGATGCGCTGAAGGCCGAAGCCCATGCGATGACCGACGGCCTGTTTGAAAGCTGGATCCGCACGGCTGGCGCCATCATGATCTCGGGCGGGCAATTGTCGCTGATCGCAAGGCCGCAATCGATCGCCGAGATCGTTATCGCCTGTGGCCGGCGTTTTGGCGGCATCGAGATCACTACCATTCATCCGCGCCAGGGTGAAAACGCCGTCCGTATCCTGATGACGGCGATCAAGGGATCGCGGGCTCGACTGTCGCTGCGCGCGCCTCTGATCATGCACGAAGAAGGCAGCCATAAGTTCTCCCCTCTCGTCGATGATTTCAACAATGGCCGGGCGGCCTATGCCAGGCTTTGAAAGCGCGTGCATCGAAGCTGTTCATTGGCGAGGGATGATTTGTGACAATATCCGACCCGCGGAAGCGCCTGCTCGATCTTCTGCGCATCGTTGCTGCCTATAATGACAAAGGATATCAGTGGATCCCGCATGACGCTGCACAGGTGGCGCTTTACCGACATCGGGTCCAAAGCGAGATCCTGCAGCTAACGACTGAGATCGGCGAGCAAGCCTTCAGCGCCGATCTGCTTGACATGTTGAAATCCGGCGTGGCCGTCCGAGACGACAGCGGCGATGCCCATCTCCTGGCCAAATCGGAACTCTCCTGAATGGTCGGAAAACCGCAGTTAGAGACCTGGTGGATCCAAATCGATCGATGAATGGCGGACAAATCAAAGCGCGGCGCATCAACCAAGGTCGATGCGCCGCGCTGTCGTTTCTTAGTCCCGGACCGCCGCACGCAGCCGGCGCCGCACTTTCGTTAGCCGGTGACGAAGTCGAAGAGCAGCTTGACGTTGAGGCCGGCGATGACGACTGCGATCAGATAGGCGATGCCGCTCAGCCAGCGCGGCGCGACGAGTTCGCCCATCTTGGCCTTGCTGGCGGTGAACATGACAAGCGGGAAGACGGCGAAGGAAAGCTGCAGGCTGAGCACCACTTGAGTGAGGATCAAAAGCTCCGCCGTGCCCTGGTCGCCATACCAGATGGTGACGATCGCCGCCGGCACGATGGCGATGGCGCGGGTGATCAGCCGGCGCACCCAAGGTTTCAGCCTGATCTTCAGGAAGCCTTCCATGACGATCTGACCGGCAAGTGTTGCCGTCACCGTCGAGTTGAGGCCGCAGCATAAGAGCGCGATGCCGAACAGCGTCGGCGCGATGGCGAGACCGAGCAGCGGCGACAGCAGCGAATAGGCGTCGCCGAGTTCGACGACATCGGTCTTCCCATGCGCATTGAAGGCGGCAGCCGCGAGAATCAGGATCGAGGCGTTGACCAGCAGGGCGAAGCACAGGGCCACCGTCGAGTCGATCGTCGCAAAGGTCAGCGCCTCCTTCTTCTCGGGAACCGTATGGCCATAGGCCCGTGTCTGGACGATGCCGGAGTGGAGGTAGAGATTGTGCGGCATGACGGTCGCGCCGAGAATACCGAGCGCCAGATAGAGCATCTCCGGATTGGTGACGATCTCCGTCGTCGGGAAGAAGCCGGTGACGACGGCGCCCCATTGCGGGTCGGCAAGCAGGATCTGCACGCCGAAGCAGACCGCGATGACGCCGAGCAGCGCAATGATGAAGGCTTCCACCCAGCGGAAACCAAGCTTCTGCAGGAAGAGGATGACGAAGACGTCGAGCGCGGTGATCAGCACACCAAGTTCGAGCGGGATGCCCATCAGCAGGTTGAGGCCGATCGCCGTGCCGATCACCTCGGCGATATCGGTGGCGATGATGGCGATTTCCGCAAAGGCCCACAGCGGTATCGAGACATATTTCGGAAAGGCGTCGCGGCAGGCCTGCGCGAGGTCACGGCCGGAGGCGATCGCCAGACGTGCGCAGAGCGATTGCAACACGATCGCCATCAGGTTGGAAAGCAGCGCGACGGTGAGCAGCGCATAGCCGAATTTCGAGCCGCCGGCGAGCGAGGTCGCCCAATTGCCGGGATCCATGTAACCGACGGCGACCATGTAGCCCGGTCCGGCGAAGGCGGCCGCCCGCCGCCATCTCGAGCTGTGACGCCCGGTTCCGACGGTGCGGTAGACATCCGATAGCGACGCCTCGCCGCGTTCGTGCCGCCAGCCGCTTCTTGCATTCGGATTCAGGGCATCCATGCGATTTCCACCTGTTTATCGTGTCTGCACTATGACGAATTAGAATGATAATGCAAGTCATTCGCAACAACAAAATCAATCCGATGTTTTCAGGTCCGATGTTTCGAGAACGCAGCCATTGCGTTTGTCGTTCCAGCGCATACATGGATGCCGATCGCGGATTGACGATCGTGCGACCCGAAGCGAAGGATAAGAGATGGCTGGATTGTTGAGAAAGCTGCTGCCGAAACGGTTCCGCAAGGACGGCATCACCATCCCGGTCGTCCGGCTGCAGGGGGCGATCGTCAGCGGCGGCGGCCAGTTCCGGCCGGCCCTCAATCTCGCCAATGTCGCTCCGGTTCTGGAGAAGGCCTTCGCCATGAAGGACGCGCCGGCGGTTGCCATCTCGATCAATTCGCCCGGCGGTTCGCCCGTCCAGTCCCGCCTGATCTTCACCCGCATTCGGGAACTCGCTCGCGAGAAGCAGAAGAAGGTGCTGGTCTTCGTCGAGGACGTCGCCGCGTCCGGCGGTTACATGATCGCCCTTGCCGGCGACGAGATCATTGCCGACGCCACCTCGATCGTCGGCTCGATCGGCGTCGTTTCCGGCGGGTTCGGCTTTCCCGAGCTCTTGAAGAAGATCGGCGTCGAGCGCCGCGTTTACACCGCCGGCGAAAACAAGGTGATCCTCGACCCTTTCCAGCCCGAAAAGGAAAAGGACATCGAATACCTGAAGAGCCTGCAGCTCGAAATCCACCATGTTTTCATAGCAATGGTGCGCGAACGCCGCGCCGGCAAGCTGCGGGATGATGCGGCGGTGTTCTCTGGCCTGTTCTGGAGCGGCACCCGCGGCCTTGAGCTCGGCCTCATCGATGGCCTCGGCGACATGCGCCAGGAATTGAAGCGGCGCTACGGCCAGAAGACCAAGCTGGAGCTTGTCACCGCCGGCCGCGGCCTGCTCGGCCGCCGCATTCCCGGCGTGTCGCCGGTGTCGCTCGAAGGGGCGGCGTCCGGTCTTGCCACAGGGCTTGCCGAAGCCGCGGAAGAAAGAGCATTGTGGAGCCGTTTCGGGCTTTGAGGGGAGCAGAATAGGGTCATGCCGCAGCTTATTACCATCCTGATCCTGGTCTTCTCAGCCTGGTGGCTCTATCGCCGCTTCGTCTCCGATGCCCGCAAGCTCGCCGAAAAGTCGCGCCGGGCTGAGAAAGAGCGCCAGACCGGCGCGATCGGCACGCTGGTCAAGGATCCGGTGACCGGGGAATACCGGCTGAAGCGCGAGGGAGAATAGGCGCCACAGCTCCGCTTGCCGCGCGTCGGGGCTGCCCCTCATCCGGCTGCCGCCACCTTTTCCCCGCAAACGGGGCGAAGGGGATATGCCGCAACGTCTCCGTCCCTCGCTGGCTTCTCGCAGGGCACGTCCCCTCGCCCCGTTTAGGGGGAGAGGGTTAGGGTGAGGGGCAGAGGCTCTCTCCACACAGCGTTGCCACCCGCGCAAAACTCTTGACCCCTGCCGCCCTCCATGGCACCTGTCGCGCCGATAATCTCTAAGCAATCGGTGCCGTTTCATGTCAGCTATGCCAGACCATATGAACCCGAAGCGCTCCTTCCAGGCGCTGATCCTGACCCTGCATAACTATTGGGCGGACAAGGGTTGCGCGGTGCTACAGCCCTACGACATGGAAGTCGGCGCCGGCACCTTCCACCCCGCCACAACGCTGCGCGCCCTCGGCCCCAAGCCGTGGAAGGCCGCCTACGTCCAGCCGTCGCGGCGCCCATCCGATGGCCGCTACGGCGAAAACCCGAACCGGCTGCAGCATTATTACCAGTATCAGGTCATCTTGAAGCCGAACCCTGTGAATCTGCAGGAGCTTTATCTCGGATCGCTTTCGGCAATTGGTCTCGATCCGCTGCTGCACGATATCCGCTTCGTCGAGGACGACTGGGAAAGCCCGACGCTCGGCGCCTGGGGGCTCGGCTGGGAATGCTGGTGCGACGGCATGGAAGTGTCGCAGTTCACCTATTTCCAGCAGGTCTGCGGCATCGAATGCTCGCCGGTCGCTGGCGAACTGACCTATGGCCTCGAACGCCTCGCCATGTATGTCCAGGGTGTCGACAATGTCTACGACCTGAACTTCAACGGCCGCGAAGGTGATGAGAAGATCAGCTATGGCGATGTCTTCCTGCAGGCCGAGCAGGAATACTCTCGCCACAATTTCGAATTCGCCAATACCGAGATGCTGCATCGCCACTTCGTCGATGCCGAGAAGGAATGCCGGGCGCTGCTCGATGCCGGCGCGCCTGCCGACAACGCCAACCAGCGCCTGCACAAATGCGTCTTCCCGGCCTATGACCAGTGCATCAAGGCCAGCCACGTCTTCAACCTGCTCGACGCCCGCGGCGTCATCTCCGTCACCGAGCGCCAGAGCTATATCCTGCGCGTGCGCACCCTCGCCAAGGCCTGCGGCGAAGCCTTCCTGCTGACCGACGCTGGCGGCGTCAACCTGTCGAAAGAGGCGGCGTGACGCAAAAGCCTGCCAGCCGTATCGTCCATATCAACGGCTGGCCAGGCACCGGGAAGCTGACCGTCGGCCGTTTGCTGGCTGAAAGGCTCGGCGCGCGGCTCATCGACAATCACACGCTGCTCAATCCGGCCGAGGCTCTGTTCTCCCGCAGCGATCCGTTGCACGCATCGCTGCGCGGGCAGATCCGCCAGGCGTTTTTCGACCATGCCGTGCGCGCCGACCCGGCCGAAAGCTTCGTCTTCACCGATGCGCTCTCGGATGACGCAGATGATAGTGCGGTCTTCTCCTGGTATCGCGATCTGGCTGCCGCAAGAGGCGTTAATCTTGTGGCGATCCTGCTCGATTGTGCGCCGGAAGAGAATGCCAGGCGCCTTGCCTCTCCCGGTCGGTCCGAGGCGCTCAAGCTGACGGATACGGCAACGCTGCAACGGTTGCGGGCAAACTATAAACTGCTGCGCGGACTGGCTGAACGCACCGTCGAAATCGACACGACAGGCCTTTCGCCGGAGCACACGATGGCCCGAATCCTCGGAGATATCGGCGTTTGACGGCAACCGGGAAACCTGCGTAGTCTCCGCCCGGACATTACTTCGCTGCGGGGGATTCGCGATGTATATTGCACTTGGCGTCATCGTTCTGGTCGTGCTCTACGTCGTCTTTATCTACAACGGCCTGGTTCGCTCCCGGCAGATGGCGGAGGAAGCCTGGTCGGGCATCGACGTGCAGCTGAAGCGCCGTGCCGATCTGATCCCGAACCTGATCGAGACGGTCAAGGGTTATGCCGCCCATGAAAAGACCACGCTCGAAGAGGTGGTTTCGCTTCGCAACAAGGCGCAGGCGGTGCCATCAGGCGATGTTGCCGGCAGGGCGCAGGTGGAAGGCCTGCTTGGCCAAGCGCTCGGGCGGGTCATCGCGCTCGCCGAAGCCTATCCCGATCTCAAGGCCAACCAGAATTTTGCCGAGCTGCAGGCCTCGCTGGAAACCATGGAAGGCGAGCTGCAGATGGCGCGGCGGTATTACAACGGTGCCGCCCGCGACCTGAACGTCAAGGTCGAAAGCTTCCCCTCCAATCTCGTCGCCGGCCAATTCGGTTTTGCCAAGCGGGAATATTTCGAAATCACCAACGAGACCGACCGCGCCGTTCCCAGCGTGAAATTCTGACGATCCGGCATTTTGCCTTTGCGAAAAAGCGATTAAGAGCAGGGGCAGACTGCGGCCGATAAGGCTCGCCCCATGGACGGAAGACTCAGCATGACACGCACAGCCAAACTCACGATCATCCCGCCGGGCAAGCCGCTTTCGGGCCGCGCCATGCCGCCGGGCTCGAAGTCGATCACCAATCGCGCGCTGCTGCTCGCCGGCCTCGCCAAGGGCACGAGCCGGCTGACCGGTGCGCTGAAGAGCGACGATACGCGCTATATGGCCGATGCGCTGCGCGCCATGGGTGTTGTGATCGACGAGCCCGATGATACCAGCTTCGTCGTTACCGGCAGCGGCAGGCTGCTGCCGCCGAAAGCGCCGCTCTTCCTCGGCAATGCCGGCACGGCGACGCGCTTCCTGACGGCCGCGGCCGCCCTGGTCGACGGCACGGTGATCGTCGATGGCGACGAACATATGCGCAAGCGCCCGATCGGCCCGCTGGTCGAGGCGATGCGCACCCTCGGCATCGATGCGAGCGCCGAAACCGGCTGCCCGCCGGTCACCGTCAAAGGCACCGGCCGCTTCCAGGCCGACCGCATCCGCATCGATGGCGGTCTGTCCAGCCAGTATGTCTCGGCGCTGCTGATGATGGCGGCCGGCGGCGACCGGCCGGTCGATATCGAACTGGTCGGCGAGGATATCGGCGCGCTCGGTTATATCGATCTGACCACGGCGGCGATGAAAGCCTTCGGCGCCAAGGTCGAAAAGACCAGCGCCGTCACCTGGCGCGTCGAGCCGACCGGCTACCGCGCCGCCGACTTCATCGTCGAGCCCGATGCCTCGGCTGCCACCTACCTCTGGGCCGCCGAGGTCCTGACCGGCGGCGCGATCGATCTCGGCGTTCCCTCCGACGCCTTTTCGCAGCCGGATGCGCGCGCCTACGACATGATCGCCCGTTTTCCGCAGCTGCCGGCGGAGATCGACGGCTCGCAGATGCAGGATGCCGTCCCGACGCTTGCGGTGCTTGCCGCCTTCAACGAGACGCCGGTTCGCTTCGTCGGCATCGCCAACCTGCGCGTCAAGGAATGCGATCGTATCCGGGCGCTCTCGACCGGCCTCAACGGTATCGTTCCGGGGCTTGCCCGCGAAGAGGGCGACGATCTGATCGTAAAGTCCGATCCCGCACTTGCAGGACAGCGTCTTCCGGCCGAGATCGACAGCTTTGCCGATCACCGTATCGCCATGAGTTTCGCGCTCGCCGGGCTGAAGATCGACGGCATCACCATTCTCGATCCCGATTGCGTCGGCAAGACCTTCCCCGCCTATTGGCGGACGCTCGCCGCCCTCGGCGTGACATATCAGGACAAAGATTGAGGTAACGTGCAGCCGAGGCTGCCGGCGGGGAGACAGGGATGGGGCGTCGGTTTTTCGGGTTTTGTTTTGCACTGCTGTGGATGTTCGCTGCTCCGGCGGCCTTTGCCGCCGAGGTCATCGACAGTTTCGCCTCCGACATCGTACTCGAAAAGAGCGGCGCGATGACGGTGACGGAAACGATCACCGTCGATGCCGAGGGTAACCAGATCAATCACGGCATCTTTCGTGATTTCCCGCTCTACTTCACCGATGCCGCAGAGCGTCGCCGCAGCGTCGATTTCAATATGGTCTCGGTGCAGCGCGACGGCGCGGATGAGCCCTGGCATACCGAATCGATTTCGGGCGGCATCCGCATCTATGCCGGTTCTGCCGACGTGAGGGTGACGCCGGGTCGTCATCGTTATGTCTTCACCTACCGGACCAACCGCCAGATCCGCTATTTCGACGATCATGCCGAACTCTACTGGAACGTCACCGGCAATGGCTGGATCTTCCCGATCCGCTCGGCCACGGCGACGGTGACGCTGCCGCCGGGTGTTACCGCCACCGACACGGTCTTCTTTACCGGCCCTCAGGGCGGGACGGGAAAGAACGCCAGCGTCGACGAGACCGGCGCCGGCCTGGTCTTTGCAACGACCGCGCCGCTTGACGCCAATGAGGGCCTGACTTTCGCGATCCGCATGCCGAAAGGGTCGATCGATCCGCCGAGCGCGGATATGGAAAGCACATGGTGGCTGAAGGACAACCGTAATTATTTCATCGGCTTCGGCGGTCTGATCCTGGTTTTCGCCTATTACACCTGGTCCTGGCTGAAAGTCGGCCGCGATCCCGCCCGCGGCGTCGTCGTGCCGCGCTGGGACGCACCTGATGGCATCTCGCCGGCGCTGGTCAACTACATCGACAATAAGGGCTTCTCCGGCGAGGGCTGGACCGCGCTGTCGGCCACGGCGCTCAATCTTGCCGTCCGCGGTTACGTCAAGCTCGAAGACCTGAAGAATTCAATCGTCATCCAAGGTACCGGTAAAGCGCTCGGCAAGGAGAAATTCCAGGCCGGCGAAATCGAATTGCTGAAGGTTGCCGGCGGTGCGGGTTCGACACTGGCGATCGACAAGGCCAATGGCGAGCGGGTCAAATCCGTCGGCCAGGCCTTCCGTTCGGCGATCGAGAAGGAGCACCGCGGCAAATATTACAATTCCAACCTCGGTTATACCGCAGGCGGCATCGCGCTCAGCGCCGCCGCCCTGGTGGCGCTGTTCGTCTTTGGCTCGCTGGAACCGGAGACGATCGCGCTGATGCTGATCCCGACCGCCATCGCGGTTTTTGTTGCCGTGTTCGCTGCCGCCCTCGTCAGGTCGCTGCATCGCGGCACGTCGCTGTTCGGCAAGATCATCGCCATCATCGCCACCGCGGTCGGCGTTTTCGTCGGCATCAGCATTCTTGCGGTCGTCGTTATGGCGCTTGCCTCGTCGCTGGTGGAACTGCATGAAACGCCGATGCTCTTTGCCGTCGGCGGCATCGTGCTTTTGAACATCCTCTATTTCTTCATCATGAGCGCGCCGACCCCGCTCGGCGCCAAGATGATGGATGGCATAGACGGCTTGCGCCAATATTTGACGCTGGCCGAGAAAGACCGGATGAACACGGCGGGCGCCCCGCAAATGTCGCCGCGGCATTTCGAGACGCTGCTGCCTTATGCCGTGGCGCTTGGGGTCGAAAAACCCTGGTCGCGCACCTTCGAGACCTGGCTTGCAGCCGCCGCGGCCGGTGCGGCTGCCGCCTATGCGCCCGCCTGGTATTCCGGCAATTTCAACAGCGGCAGCTTTTCCGACCGCATCGGCGGCTTTTCCTCGTCGATGGCCTCGACCATCGCCTCGACGATCCCTGCGCCGCCGCCCTCGAGTTCGTCCTCCGGTTTTTCCGGCGGCGGTTCGTCCGGCGGGGGTGGCGGAGGCGGTGGGGGCGGCGGCTGGTAAGCTTTCCCGCTTGACCTTTCGGCCCTTGGCCCTTAACCGCCAGAGGCAAAAGGAAAGGGTGGCGCATGAAGGTTCTGTTGATCGGATCGGGCGGACGCGAGCATGCGCTCGCCTGGAAGCTGGCGCAATCGCCGTTGATGACGGAATTCTACGCCGCACCCGGCAATCCCGGCATAGGCGAACACGCCATCCTCGTGCCCTTGAATATCGAGGATCATGAAGCAGTCGCCGCTTTCTGCCGAGAGAAGGCGATCGATTTCGTCGTCGTCGGCCCGGAAGCGCCGCTGGTCGCCGGCCTTGCCGACCGGCTGCGCGCCGACGGTCTGACGGTCTTCGGCCCCTCCGCCGCCGCCGCCCAACTCGAGGGCTCGAAGGGCTTCACCAAGGATATCTGCGCCCGCTACGGCATTCCGACGGGCGCCTACCAGCGCTTCAACAATGGGCCGAAGGCCAAAGCCTATATCCGCGCTGAAGGCGTGCCGATCGTCGTCAAGGCTGACGGCCTTGCCGCCGGCAAGGGCGTGACGGTTGCGATGACTCTGGATGAAGCCTTGGCGGCCGTCGACGACTGCTTCGAGGGCGCCTTTGGCGAAGCCGGCGCCGAAGTCGTCGTCGAAGCCTATCTCGATGGCGAGGAGGCAAGCTTCTTCTGCCTCTGCGACGGGAAGAACGCGCTGCCGCTCGCAACCGCCCAGGATCACAAGCGGGTGGGCGAGGGCGATACCGGCGTCAATACCGGCGGCATGGGCGCCTATTCGCCGGCGCCTGTCATGACTGCCGAAATGGTCGAGCGCACCATGAAGGAGATCATCGAGCCCACGATCCGCGGCATGGCTGAGAGCGGTCATCCCTTCTCCGGCGTGTTTTTCGCCGGGCTGATGATCACCAGGAAGGGGCCGGAACTCATCGAATACAATGTCCGCTTCGGCGATCCCGAATGCCAGGTGATGATGATGCGGTTGAAGAGCGATCTGCTGCCGCTGCTGCTTGCCACCGCCAACGGCACGCTCGATCAGCTGAAGGCGGAATGGAATGACGATCCGGCGCTGACAGTGGTCATGGCCTCCAAAGGCTATCCCGGCGCCTACGCGAAGAATACGCCCATCCTCTCCGTGCCCGAGGCAGGCGAGGGCGAGAAGGTGTTTCATGCCGGCACGGGTCTCAAGGACGGCGCGCTGGTTGCGACCGGCGGCCGCGTGCTGAACGTCACCGCCTCGGGCGGCACGGTGGCCGACGCCAAGGACCGCGCCTACGCGCTGCTCGACCGGGTGAGGTGGGAAAACGGCTTTTGCCGGCGCGACATCGGCTGGCGGGCGATCGAGCGCGAAACGGGCTCGGACAAAGTATAAACCGCGGCGTTCTTTAAATTTTTACCCTTTCCCCTGACGGGATGGAAACAAAGCTGCGCTATACCGCTCTCACAGTGAGACGGAGGTGCGTTGATGCGTCAGATTTTCCTCGGTGCGGCAATCCTGCTGATGGCAGGTTCGGCGATGGCGTCCTCGATCGAGGTGATCGGCAAGACCGCGCCGCACGCTGACGGCAGCATCGTCACCGAAACCTGTGTCAATTGCCCGCCGCTGCAGGCCGAACTCGTCAAGAAGGACTATAAGGTGCCGGAACTTAAGCCCGGCGTCCTCCAGGCCAGTGAAGTCCGCGATGTCGGCGGCGAAAAGAAGATCTATCGCACCGAAGGCTGGATGGGCGGCTCACCCGTCGTCTTCGTCAGCAAGGCGACCCCGGAAGCGATCATTGCGGCCATGCCGCCGACCCCGCCTGCCGATGGCATCGATATGAGCGCGACGACCGCAGCCGTCATCGGAAGCGACACCAAGCCCGTTGCCGCCGGCATGGCGGAACAACCGGCGACGCTTAACGTTTCCGAATTCAAGATGCGTTTTTAAAGCAACTTCGGTTTTAACGTCCGGAATTGCGTAAAGACGAAAGTTCCCTGCCCCTGCCTGATCAAGGTTTCGATCGCTTGGGGTTCCACTTCGGTGGACCGGATGCATCCTCGAAGAGAAGCGAGGGTGCATTCCTGTTTTGGAACATATGCGGAAAAATGGGCGCGGATTTCGGCCCTTGCAGACCGCCGGATGAACGTCCGGCGGTTCTGCTTTGTCGGTGCCCCCAGATTTTTAGGGAATTCGCGTCGTAAACAGTAAAATTAAAGCTTTCTTATCGGATAAGCCTCAATTGTTACTCACCGGTCGCAGCATGTTGTTTTTAGCAGCGGTAGACGCGTCGTCTTCTTGGGCGCGCTCGCACAAGCGGTAGAAGACCGCACCGGAATGCCCCACCATTCCCGTTGCGAGGATTCATGAAAAATCTCAAAATATCGAAGCAGCTCATATTGCTGGTCATCGGCCTGATGATCGCCTTCGCGATCGCCACGTCCCTGCAGATCCGCTCCTCGGTCGATGCGATCTACAAGGAACGCTATGACATGCTCCGTTCCGAAGTTCAGTCGGCGGTCTCTGTTCTCAAGCTTTACCAGGCCAAGGTCACCGCGGGCGAAATGACGCTTGAGGACGCCCAGAAGCAGGCCTACGCCACCGTCAATGCAATGAAATACGATCCCGATGGCTATTTCTTCGGCTATAGCTACGACATCCAGATGATGTTCCACTTCGATGCCTCGAAAATCGGGCAGATCAACAAGGGCCAGCCGGACAGCAAGGGCAAGCTCTATCGCGAAGAGCTGGTCAGGCTCGGGCAGCAGGGTGGCGGTCTCGTCGAATATTATTCCACAGCCAAACCGGGTCAGCCGGCTGGCGATTTTCGTAAGACGGCCTATGCACTGGCCTTCGACCCTTGGAAGGTCGTCGTCGTCACCGGCGTCTACATGGAAGATCTCGATGCCCAGATCAACAGCACGATCCTGACCGCCTTGTCCGGCAGCATCATACTGTTCTTCCTTGCTATTTTGGCCGCTTATGTCGTCATCCGCGGCATTTCGGGCCCTCTCAACAGCGTCCATGCCGCCCTGAAGGCGGTGGCCGAAGAGGACGTTTCCATCGCCATTCCGCATACCGGCATGAACAACGAAGTCGGGATGATGGCCAAGGCGACGCAGTCGCTGCAAGAAAAGATCAGGGAACGCCATGCGATGTCGGATCGCGAGGCGGCCCAGCAGCTGGCGCTGGAAAACGAGCGCGAGAACAACCTGCGCCAGCAACAGGACGAAGCGACGCTCCAGGCCCGGGTGGTGACGACGATCGGCCAGGCGCTGGAGATGATTGCGCGTGGCGATCTCACCGTCCGCTGCGCCGATCTCGGCCAGAAATATGCCGCCCTTCGCGACAACTTCAACGATGCATTGTCGCATCTCGAAGCCGCCATGGCCAAGGTCAGCGCCAAGGGTACCGATATCGGCACCAGCAAGGAAGAGATCCGCCGCGCCTCCAACGAATTGTCGCAGCGCACCGAGCGCCAGGCGGCAAGCCTCGAGGAAACCTCGGCGGCCCTCGACGAACTCACCGTCGCCGTCCGCCAGACGGCCGACGGCGCCCATGAGGCGAGCAAACGTGTCCATTCGGTCAGCACCGAAGCCACCCACAGCGATGCGATCGTCACCCAGGCGATCGAAGCGATGAGCGGCATCGAGAAGTCGTCCTCGGAGATCACCAAGATCATCGGCGTCATCGACGAGATCGCCTTCCAGACCAACCTTTTGGCGCTGAATGCCGGCGTCGAGGCGGCCCGCGCCGGCGAATCCGGCAAGGGTTTTGCGGTCGTCGCCCAGGAAGTCCGCGAACTTGCCCAGCGTTCCGCCGCTGCGGCCAAGGAGATCAAGGACCAGATTGCTCGTTCTTCCAGCCAGGTCGACCATGGCGTCCGACTGGTCGGCGAGGCTGGCGAGGCGCTGAAGCGCATCTCCGACCAGATCAAGGCTGCCAACGAGATCGTCGCCAAGATCGCCCACAGCGCCTCCGAACAGGACACAACGCTGCGCTCGATCTCGTCGTCGATGAACCAGCTCGACGCCGCCACCCAGCAGAACGCCGCCATGGCCGAGGAGACCACGGCCTCGGCGGAAACGCTGGCCACCGACACCGACGAGCTGATCGATCTCATCCGCGGCTTCCGCGTCAGTGGCGAAAACATTGCTCCGGCCATGCATCAGGGTCGCCGCGCCGCTTAAACGGCGCGGGGACAATCGGCGTTTCATCACCAAATTCTTAGCGGCCGTCGGTTCTCCGGCGGCCGTGCCGTTTTGGACGCCTATCAGCATGAATGAAATTGCTCGGCGAGAGCAGCCCCTCATCCGCCCGGCACCTTCTCCCCGCAGGCGGGGCGAAGGGGGACATGCCGCGACCTCTCCGTCCCCATCTACCCCTCGCGGGGCAAGTCCCCTCGCGCCGTTTACGGGGAGAGCGACTGTCTTATTTGTCAAGCGTTTTGCCATGGTCGTCCGTCCCTGATGATGGCATTGAGGATGGTGAGCAGCTTGCGCATAGTTGCGACGGTTGCGACGATCTTGGGCTTGCCGGCCGCGACCAGACGGTCGCGGAAGGCCTTGAGGTCGGGGTTGTACCGACTGGCGACGAGGGCGGCCATGAACAGCACAGCCCGCACCTTGCCGCGGCCGCCGC
>NZ_JABDWD010000043.1:0-22245 GCF_019685115.1 Rhizobium sp. NZLR11
CTTTCGGGTAATGGCTGCCTTTGAAATCGACCATGATCTGGAACTCAACCTGCCTGCTCATCTTCAACCCAGATCTATGGCATCACCAACCTGGCGGCAAATGTGCTGAGAAATTTGCGACAGAACCTCTCTAACTGGCCCAACTGTCGCATTACTAAATAGCCGCTACAAGTGTCGGTGGCGTAAGAGGTATTTATGGAACTTTGCGCCACCTCGGGAGAACGCCGAACCGGCTTAGTCTAGGCAGATGACCTGGTGCACCCTGTTTTTTGGTTCGGCTTCTAACCGGAGCAGGATGGATGTTCAGCGCAGCGGTTGGGAACGCTTCCAAGCTACCGCGACCAACCCGATCGTGATGTTAAAAAAGGCTCTTGTCGATGACTGCTCGATCTTGCCAAGCCCGCTCGCTGTCATCCTTTCCGGTCCGCAGTACAATCGTCCCGGACTTCCCGCCCAGGCCGAGCAGGCCAGGTCTGCCACCGAGACCCGCCTCGCCGGCCCGACCGCCACGGCCGGCTGATCCGCAAAAACCGCGCGTTTCGCCCTCCCGCCCTCCGGCGCCGCCGGCTCCCCCTGTTCCGCCATGACCGCCTTCGCCCCCTTGGCCGCCGGTTGTCGAAACAGTAATCATCCCGTCGTTGACAACCTCCTGCAGCGTGATCCACACCTTACCTCCATCGCCGCCCCGCCCGCCGGTGCTGCCCCCGCCACCTGCGCCGCCGGCACCGCCATCGCCACCGCGACCGGGTCCTGATTGGCAGTCAAATAGACCTGCTCGGGACGGAACGCCCTCCGCACCGCTCCCGCCTCGGCCGCCTTCGCCACCCCATCCGCCCATTCCTCCGTCCTGCCCGACCGCATTGACCGTCAGTTGTCCTTCAAAACGACGAGCAACAAGCACGACGTTGCCGGCGGCGGAGCCCGCCGACGGAGGCGGCGTTCCGTCGCCTCCCGTTGCGCCGGGTGCGCCGGATGCGCCTGGCACTGCACCGGAAGGTCCATCGATACCGCGCGCGCCTGGAGCGCCAGCCTGCGAAGGAATGTCGAAAGCAGAGATTGTCGCGCCGTTTCCGACGATGACCTCGGAATTGATCGACAGGTCAAAACCATGCGTAATCAACCGAACCGGAAGAATGCAGGTTGTCCCCGCTTTGGACGGGCCCACGACGTTGTGTGTCAGGACATAGGTGGGCCGATTTGCACAGACCAAGTCGTCGGACGCGGATGCCACGGATGGGATATTGGGACTACTTTGGGCAGCCTGGTTCTGCGTGGGCGTAGAAAGAGGAGCCTCCACCATGAAGGATCGTTTCCACGACGGTGCAGCAATGCCAAACGCATCCGTTATCCGCAATTCCAACGCGATGGACCCGGCGTCCGGCGGCGCAGTCAGCCCGTAGATCGTGTCGATACTCACGAGTTGACCATCCTGATACCATTCGCGCTTCAAACTATCGGATTTCTGGTCGAAATCGAACGAATGACTGGAATCAAGCGACAGTGGATTGGTTGGGGCAAGCACCGTCGGCATTGGTACCTTGTCGGAGGTCACGAGAACGGTCGGCGCGCGCGCCGGCTGCACATCGATGCCCACGCTTGCGGTTGCCGTCTTGGAACAACTCGATCTCCAGATCAAGGCCGACCTGATGATGCCGCAAGGATCGCCGTCCTCAACCACCAGCGTCACGGTATAGAGACCCTGATCTGTAAATGTGTGCTCAAACGAGCGGCAGGGAGCGTGATAAGGGCTACAGGTGAGCGAGACCTCCTCGGTTTCGACGCTGCCATTGACCTGCCATGTGAAGGAGAGTTCGTTGCTCTCAAGGGTATCGACGCTACCCTTGTTCGGCCCCTGGACGCTGTCCACGTCCCCCGATCGGTCGGCGAAGAAAAGGACCGTTTGGCCGACAGGAATCCTCGCATAGCTGCTGATGCCCGAACCTTCAGGTTTGCTGGAAGAGACCTGAGGCGACGCCTTCGTTGCCAAATTAAAGGAGATCTCCGCCACGGGCGGCGTGTTCGTCTCAAAAATTTTGCTGTTCAACCCGATCAGCGCCACGAGTATCGCCGAGGCAAAAGTCAGCAGTGTGCCGAGGTTTTCCGACCACCACGACTTCTTCGGCTTCTTTTCCGGCGCGACATGGTCATCGTCGTCATCCTTCGACATGATAGCACCTCGCTATTGCCGCACTAAGCCTCATCCACTCGAGGTCGATTTTTTGGCGGCTTTCTTGCACCTTGTTCGGTGGCGGCCATGGCAGCAGGTCCCGCCGATGCAATCAACGGCGCAAGTCGAACGCCGGCAAGTTGCTTGGCTCTATCGAGAATGACGCTCCACTCCAGATTTCCCGGATCCCAGTGAGTATCGGGACTAGGACAGTCGCCATGACCAAACCAACCGCCGTGCTCACCAAACTTCCCCGACGATCGATGTGGATTCCGGCCAGCCTTGCCAAAATCGCCATCGGGCCAAGGATGCTCCAAAGGAATGCCGTACTCAATGGCGCAGACCGCCATCAAGGACGCTAACGCTGCGACAGTCTCATCATCGGGGATCCAAGGATTCTCTTTTGAAAAGCCGATCATTTCGATTTGAACGATCGCCCGATTGTTGTGCGCCTTTAGTGCGGCGCCGATGGTTCCGACTTGGACAAGCTGGGCGACGCGAACCTTTTGTGCATCTGCATCGAAGCCAAGCATGAAATGCGGGGCGAAATGCTGTTTGAAGATCGCAAGGCTTCCGGCCCATCCGCCCTCGGTCGTATGAAGAACTCCCGTCCTCGGTGCGCCGAGGGGCACTGCCTCATTGAAATGGGGGATGCCTCCTATGTGAGCGATCGGGAATTTGCCTGCTTGATCCAGCCAAGCCCTGACAGTACCAGCCATTGCATTTCCTCCCTTTAGACCAGAAGCAAAATTGCTCGCAGATGCACTCAATGCAGTATTCCACCCCGCGACCGGCATGGCCTAGAGAGTCACGTCGAAATCTACCACTGACCCAGGCGCGAAGGCATAGGATTGGGGGATCGGGACGAAGGTATCACCGGTCTTCTCAAGGCTTTTTCCAGCGGCATCGGAAAATATGTCCGTCCCCGCGCTGTCACGACCGTGAATGATAAAGGCGTACTCCATCTTGGGGTCCACCTCGATGCCCGCACTCATCGGGACTCGCGAGACATCCCGCCAGAAATATTTTCGAAGCCGCCCGACAATGCTCTGTGCGTGCACAACGCCCAACAGTTGCCGAGGACTGCCCGCATCGACAAACGGCTTGACCTGCTGCATGACCTCCACGACATTGACGGCCTTCTTCCGACGTATCTTCATGGCAACCCAAGCCTTTGTTTGCGGCGGCTTTGGCGCAACATCCTCTATTTTGCGATTCTCCCGCAGATTGAGCGCGACCATGAGTGCATTGACGCTCGCACTGCCGCCTGCGAGCACGAGAGCGGTAAGGAGAGTGGTCTCAAGCGTTGGTGTGGCAGCAATGCCATACGTCTGGAGAAGGCTCGCGACGAAATCGACGTGAAATCCTCTAACGATCAAATAGGCGGCAACAAACATGACGAGCGTGCGGACTCCGCGCCCGTCGAAGAACTCAAGAAAGACACGCCAGTTGAACAGGACTGCGAATGCGGATTCCAATATGACCGCCATGACCAACATCGCGAACAGGAGCCGCACAGCCTTGCCAATCAATGCAGGATCGTCCGATGTGGGCGACGTCGAAACCTCGATCAAAACAGTGCGTAACGCGCCACCACTGGCGAACGTTAGTGCCGCTTCTGCGTCCGACCCCGCGGGAGCGCTGTAGATCAACGCCCAATACGGACTGCCTGTGGCACCCACTTCCGACGTTACCAGATGAGTGCCTGGCGGTGCCGTTCCCGAGAGCTCAATCTTGTTGTTGCTTTCCGAAACAACGACAGATGTACCCGGCCGAACGAAAAGTCGATCGACATCGGCCATTGCAGGCGACGCGAAAGCGACCAACGCGACAAGGTAGAGCATCATTGTCGACTGCAAGAGAGACCTGGAGAAAGCAACAGAACCCACCGCCACAAATTGGGCAGTCTGGCCCGCCTGCCAAGTCGTGTTCGCGACTGCACTTTCGTCCATCAGTCTGAACCCCCGTATTCTAGTCTAGCCCAGCGCGCGGGCTCGTTGCTATTGCGCGTGGACGCAAATTCCATCGACGATCGCTTTCCCACGGCCCCGTCCAGCGATGATTTTTTGACATCGCAGACGAATTTCGTCCAGGTAGCTCGAGCGAGCCTTACCCGGGGTAGATAATTTTAGCTTGGATCGAAGTCCTATTTACAATTAATAGGCGATCTGCAATATAGTTCAAGTAGTATTTCGTATCTGTGCAGCGCTATGTAGTCCTGTCGGTCACGCATTATTCGCGTCGCCGAAGCGTGAGGCCTGTTGTATTCGGCTGCGGGGCCGTCGAGTGCATTAGATGACAATAAAAGCTTGCATTTTGAGACCCGTTGGAAGCAACCGACAGGCGAGATGGCGCTGTCGGAGGACTTTCGACAACGTCGAACGGGCATCGTGGCTCACTAGCAACGATGGATTTTGTCTGGAGATTACGGGACATTGAAAATTTCTGCCATTTAAGGGAGGAACAAATGGCCGAGGTTCCAAGAATTATTGATCTATACCACGGAGATAGCGTGACGAGCTTCGACGCGGCACGTACGGCCGGCCTGCAGGCGGTCATCCATAAGGCGACCACGGGAGCAAGCGGACGAGATAACAAGTATGCCGAACGGCGGTCGGCAGCGCTCAAATCCGGGTTGCTTTGGGGCGCCTACCATTGGGGTACCGCCGCTCCGGTGGTCCAACAGATAGACAATTTTCTGCAATTTGCAGATCCCGACAAAAGGACGTTGGTCGCGCTGGATTTCGAACGTACTCGAGGAAACCAGATGTCTATTGAGCAGGCTGCCGCGTTTCTCAAAGGCATTGCGGACAAGCTGGGCCGAAAGGCTGTCATTTACGGTGGCTCCCTACTCAAGGAGAGCCTCGGTAACAGCAAGAACGAGTTCTTTGGTTCACATAGGCTGTGGCTTGCTCAATATGGTGACACGCCTACCCCTCACAAAAGCTGGCAAGATTACTGGTTGTGGCAGTACACCGACGGAGGCCGCAACGGCCCTGGACCCAAGAAGGTGCCGGGCGTTGTTGGCAACACCAAGGGACAAATTGATTGCGACCAGTATCGTATGCCATTTGCACAGCTAAAAGCCGAGTGGGCGTCCTAAGCTAGTTATGCCTACGCGGTGGATGACATGCATTCGGCCGCCTTGCTGCCAATGGTTGGTGTTGGATAAATTCCAAGATTGCCTTCAACCAGGCTGTTTTGGACAACAGAATTCCGAGAGAAAAAATGGCCACGGAAATTCACTCCACCCGCATCCTCGTCAGGGCCAGACAAGAACTCGCTCATGTGCAATTGCCCCTGGTCACCGGGAAGCCACTGTCTGTTGCGGCAACGCCTTTTCTAGGCAGCATTGCTGCCCAACCCAATATCGGCGCGGCTTCCCCACCGACTTGGCACGTTGTCGATCCCGGAGCGGAGCTCGGGGAGAACCCCTGGGACATCTGCCATCGCCTCGTGCGCGGCCAGCCCCCTATGGCAGCACAGCAGTTAATTGATTTTGCAGAGCCGGATCTTCCACAAAGATGGTTGGTCGAGGATCCAGGCCCCGTCGGGCTGCAGCTTGCGATGAGCTGCGATGGACCGGAAAAGCAGAATGTGAAATATCCCGGCAAGCCGGACAACTACTGGATGCGCGACGCCGATCACTCGGAGTTCCCCCCTCCCCCACCCGCAGCCCCGGCAACGGCGCGGGTGCGAGTTGCCCATTTGGACACGGGCTACAGCGATACTCATAAGAGTAAGCCACATTTTCTCAACGTGACCCTGCAGCGCAATCTCGTCGACGACGGTCGTCCTGACGACGCTCGCGACATGACCACCGGTCCGTTCACCAACCTCGGGCACGGTACGGGAACCCTTAGTATCCTCGCGGGCACGATGGTGGAACCAGGAAAGCCACTGGGAGGCGCGCCTTACGCAGAGATAGTACCGGTACGCGTCTCCGACCGTGTCGAGCTCTTTTACAACAGCGCGATCGCGAAGGCTTTCGACTACGTCCTTCAACTGTGCCGAAATCCGCTGACCCGCGTGGACGTCATTACGATGAGCATGGGTGGTCTTGCGTCCCAGGCCTGGGCCGACGCCATAAACGCCCTCTACGAGCAAGGAGTCTTCGTCGTGACGGCGGCGGGGAACAATTATGGAAACCTGCCGACCCGCAATATCGTCTATCCCGCACGTTTCAACCGTGTGGTTGCCGCTTGCGGCGTGATGGCAAATGGCCAACCTTATGCCGACCTTCCCGTCAGCATCATGGCAGGCAACTACGGCCCTCCCAGCAAGATGGCGACCGCGATGTCGGCGGCGACCCCCAATACACCGTGGGCGCGGATCGGGTGCGCAAATATCGTCGATCATGACGGGAATGGCACGTCGTCGGCAACACCGCAGATCGCGGCAGCCGCGGCGCTCTGGATCGAGAAAAATCGCGGTGCGATCGACGCCTACCCCGAAGACTGGATGCGCGTTGAGGCCGTCCGCCAGGCGTTGTTTTCGACAGCGACCGTAATAGCGACAGAAAGACACCGCCTTGGGCATGGTGCCTTGAAGGCTGCTCATGCGCTGGACGTCCAAGCGCCATCGGCAGGGTCGCTCGTCAGGCAACCGAAGGACAGCGTCAATTTCGGATTTCTCAACATACTGCTGGGTGCCAATCTCGGCATAGTAGCCGGGAACAGCCAGTCCATGCTGGAGCTTGAGGCGCTCCAACTGTCGCAATCTGCCAAGGTCGAAGCCGTACTGCCGGACCCGACGATCCCTCCCGAAACGCTGTCTTCAAAGGCGTGCGAGGATCTACGCGAGGCCTTGCTGGCCCATCCCAATATCTCCAACAGGTTGCGCCAGACGCTGCAGATCGGCGGCGTTAAAGGTCCACCCCCTCCGCGTGCTGCCACGGATGCAGCTGGCAGCCAACCCTCGCACAAGCCTCCAAGCCTGATCGAGGCATTCCAACTCTCGCGCGCTATCAGGCCCGAAAGGCTTCCCCCTGCTCGCAGGCGATTGCGAGTGTTTGCCCTGGATCCATCGTTGGGGACCGAGTTTTCCACGGCCGGAATCAACGAGGCGATCATCGACGTCCCGTGGGAAGACGGCCTCCGGCCGGGGCCAATCGGCGAATACATCGAAATTATCGACGTCGACCCCGCCAGCCGTCTCGCCTACGCGCCCGTCGACCTCAATGCACCCCACATACTGGCCGAAGACGGCTTGCCGCCGTCGGAAGGCGATCCCCAGTTTCACCAGCAGATGTGCTATGCCGTTGCGATGCGCACAATCGAATACTTCGAACGGGCGCTCGGGCGGCGTGCACTTTGGGCACCGAGGATTACCAGAGCTGACGCGACCGTCCATGAGACGTACATTCAGCGCCTTCGCATCTACCCGCATGCAATACGAGCCAAGAATTCTTTCTATAGTCGCGAGCTAAAGGCGCTGCTCCTTGGATATTTTTCGGCGCCGTCCTTTGCCGGCTCGGGCCTGCCGCAAGGCATAACGTTCTCCTCGCTTTCTCACGACATCATCGCGCACGAGACCACGCATGCGTTGCTGGACGGACTCCATCGCCGGTTCAGCGAGGCGACCAATCCCGACGTCCTTGCCTTTCATGAAGCATTTGCTGACATCGTGGCGATATTCCAGCATTTTACCATGCCGCAGGCGCTCAAGCATGCGATCCGCGCGACCCGCGGAAATCTGCAACACGACAGCTACCTCTCCCAGTTGGCGATCGAGTTTGGACAGTCGTTCGACGGTAGCTTCAACCCCCTTCGCGACGCACTTGGAAAAATGGAAGACGGCGTCTACAAACCGGCGCGGCGAACGGACTACAATCCGGACCTTGAAGCCCATAGTCTCGGCGGCGTGCTGCTGAGTGCGGTATTCTCGGCTTTCGTGACGACCTACCAGGACCGCGCTGACAAGTTGACGAGGCTGGCGACAGGTGGATCAGGCGTATTAGCTTCGGGGGACGTCCCGGCCGCCCTGGTCGATGCCCTAGCGGACGAAGCCAGCAAGGTCGCACGGCAAGTTCTGCGAATGTGTATCAGGGCGCTCGATTACTGCCCGCCGATCGACATTACGTTCGGTGACTATCTGCGTGCATTGATCACGGCAGATCAGGACCTGGTTCCGGATGATCCGAGGCATTACCGCGTCGCCTTCGTCGCTGCGTTTCGTGACCGTGGGATCTATCCCAGCGGCGTTCACCATCTTTCTCCCGGGAATCTCGTCTGGGAACCACCGCCCCTTCCCTTTGGTCCACTGTCGGATGTCCTTGCCCAGTTATCCCTGAACTGGGACATGCTGGTCGACAGGCGCAAGGCCTATGATAGCGCCAGAGCGAATGCTGCAACATTTCGGACTTGGCTAATAAATGCAGCGTCCAACGATTTGCTCGAGGCACTGGGCTTCGAGCGGGTCCCCGGCCCAATGAAAATCGGTGACGTTTCCGGCAACCTCCATGGAATCGAGGTCCACTCCGTACGCCCGGCAAGGCGGATTGGGCCCGATGGCCAGAGCAGGACCGATCTCGTTATCGAGATCACACAGACTTTTTACCCAGAGTCGGGGTTCGTCGCCACCTATCGTGGCGGCTGCACGATGCTGGTTGACCTGGTGACCAAGGAAGTTCGCTACCTCGTTCGCAAGCGGCTCGGAAATGCGCAACGGCTAGATGGCCAAATGGCCTACCGCGAAGGCATCAACTCGCTGTCGGACACCTATTACGCCGAGCCTCCTGGGGGAGCCGAACCTTTCGCGATCCTGCATCGACAACAGGTGCCGGGGGAGACAGTATGACTAGGCAACCATCGAGGAAGGCTTCGCGGCGAACGCCAGTAGCAAAGGTTGAGGCACCTCGGCCTGACGGGTCTCCTATGGAACTCCTGCCAGGCACGACGGGAAGCGGTCCAAGAGCGAAGATCCGCATGTACCGCCAGGGCCTGGGCGATTGCTTTCTCATCAGCCTGCCGAGGACCGCGGGCCAGGAGCCTTACAAGATCATGATTGATTGTGGCGTCATCCTTGGTACTTCGGACGCGGCGGTCAAGATGACCAAGGTTGTCGACCATATTGCAGCGGACACGAAGGGACACGTGGATATTCTAGTGGTGACACACCAGCACTGGGACCATGTTTCCGGCTTCTTGGAAGCAGACACTGCGTTTGACCGCCTGAAGTTCGACCATGTCTGGTTTGCCTGGACCGAAGATCCCGACAACGAGCTTGCCAGGCGCCTGCGGCAGGAACAATCCCATGCAATTTCCCAACTGAGACTGGGTGCGTCAGCGATGCGCATCGCCGGGAACAGCGACCAGGCCGACGACATCGAAAACCTGCTCGGCTTCTTTGGCGTCGCGGGAAGCACTACAGAAGATGCGATGAAGAAAGCGGCATCGAAGGGAAAGGTACGATACTGCGACCCGAAGGACCCGCCTTTGGAATTGGCGGATCCAGCCGTAAAGATCTACGTGCTGGGTCCGCCTCAGGATGAGAAGGCGCTGCACAAGACCCTGGCATCGGCCAGCACTCCGGAAACATATGGCTTGGCGGCCTACGGTCTTGCTGAAAGCGCCGCGGATGCACTCGGTCCGTGCGACGATTCTGCTCCCTTTGGCGCAATGAACGCCATCCCCTACTCAAGCGCCCGGGCTCTCGACTTCTTCGAGGCGAATTATTTCGGCCCGGGCAATGATGCCCCTCTCTGGCGGCAGATCGAAACCTCCTGGCTCGATAGCTCCACCGAGCTTGCTCTGGCGCTTGACAGCTATACCAACAACACTAGCCTTGTCCTGGCTATTGAGTTTCCAGATGGAGACGTCTTGCTATTTGTCGCAGACGCTCAGGTTGGCAACTGGCTATCGTGGCAGCAGGTAAGCTGGGACGTCCAAGGCCGTACCGTCAAGGCGCAGGACCTTGTATCGCGGAGCATCTTCTACAAGGTCGGCCATCACGGCAGTTCGAACGCTACATTGAAAAAACTCGGTATCGAAGCAATGGATCGACTCGAGTTCGCGATGGTTCCTGTCGATCATGACATGGCAGTGAAGAAGCGATGGGGCAAGCTGCCCTTTGACGCGATTGTCGCAGCGCTCCAGACGAAGGGCGTTACCGTGTTGAGGTCGGATCAGAGGCCTACCAGCGTTGGCAAAGATGTGACCATTACAGACCTGTACATGGAGATAAACCTTTAGTTAGAGTGGGCCGAGAAACGCATATGGCTAACCTCTGTTGGGAGTTGCCATTATCTTCACAGTGCGTTTGATTGTGATCTGCGCGAAACATGTTCGGACGGGCACGCCGCACGAGAAGTCAGATTCGCCGCCCTCAGCACGGCCTTGCGTCCACGGCAGCGGTCAAATGTATCATGCGACCTAGTATCGCGTTGTCGTGGTTCGAACCATATCAAGCGGCGTCGGCGAGCTTGAGGACCATGTGTGGATGACGGGATGGCGGTTGACGTCGTCGATAGATACACAAGACCTCCGCCACCTTCTGCTCGAACTCGCCATCGCGTTGTTCCACAATAGCGCATCTTGTTCGGCTTGATTTCCTCCTGGCCAAGAAGCTTGCTCACCGCAGACGACCTAAACCTGTCGGTTGCCTGCAGTTCAACTGAAATCGTTCCCAGACCAAGTATCTTCCGCATTAGATTCTGAAGGAAGGTTAAAATAAAGATGCAGAGATCATAGTAAAATCCGTTGTTTCGAATCAGATCGTTGATATTTTCACATTTCGGTTAGCAGGCCAGCGTGGGTGCGCACCCATAACGACGTAAATGTACTGAAAAATGGCAGAAATCAATTGTAAGTTGCTAGCTTTACTGGTACTCTCGCATTGTAGGCTCGATTTAAAATTATCTTGGAATGGAGGCGAGCGTGAAAAAGCTGCTCTACATCTTGGCCGCTATTGCGATGGTGTTTGCTATGGAAGGCTTGGCCGCGGGATCGGCCCGACCGGCGCTTGCCGGACCTTGCAATCCTCAACAACAACAATGCTGATCCGTCAATGAAGGTAACGTGAAGGTTGCGGAGGTGTATTCGAAATCTGCGTATTGGCCAGCAACGGTTCCCGACTCGCTATGGCAATTCGGGTTGCTCGCCCCCGGCACGCGTAGAGATTTTCCGTTCGTTGGGATTGCAGTCTCAGGACAGTTCGTATTAGCGTTTGTGGCGGGCTGCGCACTCATATGCGCCTTCGCATGGAGGCGATTTTCAGAGCCGTCCTACGATGTCAACGCGGCTGCGTTCCGCGACTTTAAGGATCTTTCGATCTGGAACCTTAAGGACAGTTTCTCCCTTAGGCGCGCTTATGCCATCTATTGCATCTCCCTGATCTTCGTTTACGCTGCCCTCGCCTTTTTTGGCCGGTTGATTGTCCAGCTCTTCGATGAACTGAACGTTTCGGGATTGCAAATCGGTGTCGGCACGATTGAATTCGATTCTTGGCAATGGCCGCTTTTTCTCGCACTCGGCATATCGGGATTTGCGCCCCTCCTCAACTCACTCGTGCCCGCAGAAAATTGGCTTCGGCGCTTCTCTCACGAGGTGGTTGGCATCCCAACGCGCCTCAAAGAAAAAGCCGTGCGGTTGAAGACGCTGATCGATGGCGCACCCTCGGACATGGCACCGCGAGCCAGCTCCAATTGGGTCAAGATGCTGCTCGAGCCAAAGTTGAACGGCTACTTTGTGCTCGCGAAGAACCTGCAGATCCTGCTGCAATGGTCTTACAAAGAGCACGTGGAATGGTCCGACCCCGAGATCCGTCGAAAGTTAAATGAGTACGAGCGTAACGTTCGCGACGACGCCGAGCTTGCGCTGGCAGACTTCGACTACCTAACCGATGCGGGGAAGATACCGGATTCCATGGTTGCCGCGGACCAGGATCGCCGCAAGGAGTTCGAGAAACGTCTTTGGAGTAATGTTTGTCTGCTCGAGGAGCTGCGAGACCGGTTTTCTGTGATCCTCGCGATATACTGCGAATACGGCTCGCGCTTCGAGAAAATGAAATCCGGGGCGCTGAGAGATAGCATCATCGAAAAGGTCGTGGATCGTCGCGAATTGTCAGCAACAGGCTTACCCCTCTATTGGTTCATTCTCGTTTTGGTCGCGTACTTTCTCGTCGTCAAAGCGCAGTGGCATCCATTGATCTCTTCGGTACCGCTGTCGGATCAGACGGCGGCATTGACGGCTGCCTTGGAGACGTTGAAGGTGTTTTTGCTCGTCTGGCTGCCAACGAGTGGCATCGCGGCTTTTGTCAGCGTGGCCTATGGTCCCGACGATGGTAGTCCAGGTGCTGGTCGGAGTATCGCCTGGTCAACAATCTCTGGAGCACTAGGGGCCGTCGCGGTCGCTTCGCTTGGTATGACGCTCATCGCGCTGCTCTATTCCGCGCTGCCGGCGCGCAACGTCTCCCAGATGTGGCAAAGCCTGATTGGTTCGGGCGCTTGGACGGGAGCACTGCTCTATTTCCTACTCTTGGCGCCTATTGCCGCAATCGTCTATTCTTTCGTCAACTTCGTGCGGGCCCCAGTCCGGGTTCCTTCATTTTCTGTCATCGCCGCTTTTGCCGTTGGCGCGACGTTTGTTACGGCCATCTATCTGGGCGAGATCGTCGTCATGACATCGCCTGGACAATGCACGATCGCCTCGTCGAACGGTGTGACTCCGGTTTCGGTATGGGGGGTTCCGCGTTTAAGAAGACAAGATCTGGAGACATGTTTCGCTTATTATGGGACGCTCGATTTGATCGTGATTCCGCTGTCGGCGCTCTTTTCCGTCCTTGGCCTCACGCCGCGTCGACCGACCGTGGCTGGACGGTCCGCCAAGCTTGGAAAGGCCGCGGCATCCGGGCTTGTGGTTATGCTCGCAGTCGGCCTTGTCGCGTCCTCTGTTTCGGAGGCGCGATCAAAGGATGTGGTCGTTGGGTTTCGGACCGATATTCCGCCTTTCTCCTATCAGGCGCCTTCGGATCAGGGTGGGAAGAACAAGCCATATCTGGGATATCTGGCCGATATCTGCTACGAGATTTTTGACAACAGCGAGTATCGATTGATCGAATCGGCGATCGACAGCAAGAGCCGTTTCTCAGCCATGCGGCAAGCTTCCGATGCCCCGTCGGACGCCACAAAGGTCGATTTACTATGCGATGCGGTGACGATCCGTCTCGACGATCCAGAGCGGATGCAGGCGGGTTTATTCTCTCCAATCGTGTTTGTTTCGGGTGTATCCTATCTGTCGCGGTCTCTTCGGACGTTCAGGGACGTCGAATTGGGGTATCTTGTACCCTCAACCGCGGAACGCGTGGCGAAAGAGGCCTGCACCCTTGATGCGCTGCGTCTCGGCACCTCCACGAAGGCACCGTTCTGCTTCACTGGAGATCGATCAGACTGCCTCACACAAAGGCCAGCGATCCAGACCACCTCCGAACCCACAAAGTCGCTTAGCGAGCGAAATTCGACCGTACCCTCGTATGTGCTCTGCCCGATGGACGATCACGACAAGCTGATTGCCTGGTTCTGCAGTGATTCCGCTCGCGACAAAGTATATGTCGGCGACCGTGAGATTATTCTTGGGAAACTTGCGGCTTGGAAAGCGGCCGGAAAGGCGTGCGACGGAGTCCGTGATCCGTTCCAATCTTTCACATATGAACCGTACGCTCTGGTTGTCTCGAAAGCGGATCCGGTTCTCTTCGCATTCGTTCAACGCCGTATCTATGAGCTGTTCTCACACCGAGCCGGAGCAGAAGCGCTATTTTACAAATGGTTTCCCGCGCAGACGATGTCGGAGCCTTTGGCGTGGTTGTTCAGTCTGAACGGCGTGATGGAGCAAGATCAATTACTGGGCGGAAAGAAGGGGTTTCCGAACATCAAGCCGCATCAGCGGTTGCCAAACTGAACGTGAGCTGAAACCGAAACCCAGCTACGGCATCGCGGCAAAAGCGCCTTTCAGGAAGCTTTGTTTAGGGTCAGATTATTACGTCATTGATATCGCTGATCCAACGAGTTTGCCGGGTCGATTCTAACGTCCCCTGCGAATCGAAGGGGCGGATTGCGGAAAAATCGGGCCCAGTCTCGGCTTCAATGGCAGCAATCGTCGCCTGGATCCGACGCTTGCGCATCTGATCGACGGTATAGGGCTTCAGTCCTGAAAACACCTTCGCCTCATACAGCGCCTGCACATACTGGGTCTGTCCGACAATGAACGCTGCGGCTGCGACTTTGGTCGGGGACTTCTGAAGCACGGCGATCTTCCAGAACGACAGCGGGATTTTCCAAGGACCACCCTTTCCGGCTTTGCCGTAAAGGAATTTTCCCGAAAGATCGGGCCTGTGAAAATGATAAGCCGCTTGTCTGTGCTTTGGGCTTTGTCGAGCAGGTAGTCTTCGAGATTGCCCCAGTCGATGTCATTGTAGGTTTGAACCTGTGGGGCTGCATTGGTGTAGTGGAACGTATCTTGTGCACCTATTTGTGAATCCACCAGCGCCTGGTCCTTATCGGCTGCGCTGCTCCAGCAGGGATCAAGCAGCCGAACCTGGTGCCGCGACTGAATTGCACGGGGTCTTTTCCCTTGTTCTTTTCGTAGAATTCTCCATCCGGCTGGTATGCGGCGGCGATCCGCGCATCGCGTCGCCACGTGTCCTTGCGCGGGCCAGGGTGAACCAGCTTGTTGCCGTCGACATTGACGGCGGTCAGCAGTGGAAACTTCCTGTCCGCTCGGATCACAGATGTGAAATGATGGTATGCCAGCTCGTGCCCGGACCCATCCAGCAGTGGCGCAATCTGGTTTTGAGCCAGCCATGGTGCGTAGATGTTGGGGAGGTCGATCGGCGCACTGAGGAAGAGCGGATCATATCCGGTAACGCCAGCCCAACGCTTGAGCGCCAGCGGCTTTCGGTCCGCTTCAAGCAGGGCTTCTCCTTGGTTACCGCCCTGAGACAGCGGCGGCAGCCCGAGCGAGTTGTCGAGCCGGTCCAGCACCAGGCCTGCCTGTGGCTGTTCGAAGCGCTGTTGTTCGAGCAGGCCGAAGATCGCACTGATGCGGACACCTTCGTTGGCGATCCAGACTTGCTTGCCTTCGGGCCTTCCTGGCTTTTTGGGTTCGGGGACTGCCCTGTGATGCAGGGCCAGTACCTGCCATTGGTCGTTAAGCACCGGAGCTCCGGAGGAGCCCGGCTCCGTATCTGTGGAGTAGTGGATGAAATGGTCAAAATTGATGTCGGGTGCCGCCTGCGGATCGAGGACAATGATCTGGCTGGCCCGAATGGCAATCTGCTTCGGCTCGCTGTTCGGATGCTGGATGATGGTGACCCACTCGCCATCGATCGCCTTGCCGGAAAGCGGGATCAGCGGCAGCCGGCCATAACGGTCGATCGGAACGCCCTCATCCGACAATGGCGTGACCGCGACAAAGGTGATGTCGAGTTCGGCGTTGGTGTAAAAAATCTCGTGCGGACGCAGATTAAACCTGACGCCCTCACCCAGCACGCCATCGATATCGTGCTCGTAACCGAACTCGGCTTCGCACTGGCTGGCTTCGTCAGCGTTGCCGAGGACGTGGTGGTTGGTCAGCAATAGGCGTGGCCCGACCAGAAACCCTGTTCCATACCAGGCGCCGCCATCGCTCGGCACCTTGATCCGGCACACTGCTGCGGCCGCCCGCCGTCCGCGATCAAGGAAATTGATCGACATCAGGTCGCTTTGGCCGATGATGCGCTCGAAACCGTTCGGATCGCTTCGCGGGGATTCGAGGAAATTCTTGCGAGCGGAAAAACGAATATCGGCTTCAGCGCGGGTCCGCCTCAAGCGGCGCTCTTCGGCCGGGACATAATTGGATTCGGCGAGCGCAACCTTTTCCACCTCGACGGACAATGCGGCCGACTGGGTGGCGACGATGTCCTTCTCGCCATCTGACGCTTCCGGGTCCTTTTCCATGCCATGGTCTCCAATCTTGGAAGCAGCAGTGTTGGCTTGGGCGGGTAGGCTTCCGGGCGGCGAAGAGAAGACAACGCGCGGCCCTATGTCATGCAAATCATTGAAGCATATTTCACGCTGAACGCGAACACGCTTTTTCTGTCGTCCCGTTCTGTGCGGCAGCAATCTTCTTCGCTTGATTTGACAGCTTTATGAAACGACCCACGAGACAAGTATCTCCGATGGTTTTTGCTTGTGAGTCCACAAATAAAGTGGAACATATGTTGCACGCCTGACGCGAAGATCGCTATCGGCCTCGAGGGGGACCAGCGGACCATGCGGCAGCGGGAAGTTTGCGCGACTTCGTCGAGTCATAGGGGTAGGCATGACACAATCGCTTGTAACAAGTGCGATCCCGTTCGGCGTCGAAAGAGCCGATCAGGTCGATGCAAAACTCAAGGAATTTCGCCCCGAGCTGTTCGGCAAGGAAGGTCTCGTCCGCAGCGCGCTGCGCGATCAGGGTGTGCATTTTATGTCGATCACCGTGGTTCGTGGCGAAGTTGGAGAGCCGACGCATCTGGTTTTCGAAATGTCGGTCGACGGCGAGCCGCAACATGCCTTCGACACGGTGGGCAGCAAGCTGGCATTATTCGTCAGCGACATCCTGTCGGTGGCCGCAATTCAATCGACAGGTTCGCTCAGCCGCCTTCTCGCATCTCACCATGTTCGCACCGGCCAGGGCCTCTTCGATGTCCCGGGGCTCGACTTCTGCGGTACGCCTGGCATGACAGTGGCGCGGATCAAGCGCGAATATCTGCTCGCCCGCGAACTCCGTTCCTATTTCGACGCCTATCCGGCCGCCGGCGCACCGCTGGGCACGATTGCGCGGGTGCGGGATTTCGTTAAAGCCAATGCCGACCTCGCGCCGCTGCTGGATCCCGAGCCATTTCCTCGCCTTGCCGCCGAAGAGGCGGCCCGCCTTGATTTCGGCTTCATACTGTCTCTTGCCTTCCGGGGGCTGCTCACGTTTTTCTGGCCGGTTCTTTGTTTGCTCGGTCTTTCCGTTATTGCCGCGACGATCGTGGCTGGGCTTTCGCAAGGCTTCGCGGTTGGAGTGATCGCCTTCTTCCTCTCGATCATCACCGCTACTGTGGCCGTGCTGGCAGTCGTTGTGAGTGTCTACCTGGGGCTGCGCCGGCTTGAGGTCGCCAATACGCCAGTCGACACCCTCGTCAATCCGGATGTGATGGCTTCGTTGACCGACGCCGAAAATCTCAAAGATACGCAGCAGAACCATCTTGCCGGCATCTCGATCATGCAGGCCGGGCTGTTGCGCGGCCTGACGCTCAGAATAGCCTTCTGGGTGATCGGGCAGATGGCAACGAGGCGCTTTCGGCCCGGGTTTCTCGGTGATATCAGCACGATCCACTATGCCCGCTGGGTGCGACTGCCGAAGACTAACAAGCTCCTGTTTTTCTCGAACTACGGTGGCAGTTGGGAAAGCTATCTGGAGGATTTCATCACCAAGGCATCCACTGGTCTGACCGCCGCGTGGAGCAATACAGTCGGTTTCCCACGTACCGAAAACCTGTTCTTTAAGGGAGCGACAGATGGCGACCGTTTCAAGCGCTGGGCCCGAAGGCAACAACAGCCGACATGGTTCTGGTACAGCGCCTATCCACATCTGACGACCGCGCGCATTCGCACCAACGCCGCAATCCGCCAGGGACTTGGAATGGTATCAACCGAAGACGAAGCCGCGGCGTGGCTCGGACTGTTCGGCTCAAAGGTAAGGCCGGCGACGTTGATCGAGACTTTCGAGGTCCAGACGCTGCTTTACGGCGGCTTGAGCAAACATCCCTATGCGACATGCATCGCGATCCAGTTATCCGACGATCCCATGCGAGCATGTGCCTGGCTGAAATCGATCGAGGATCAGATCACCTTCGGAGATCAGCCACCCGCCGACAAGGTTTTGATCTGCGCACTGACAGCAGACGGCCTAAGACGGTTGGGCTTACCCCCGGATGTCCAGGATGCCTTCCCGACCGCATTTCGTTTGGGCATGGGTTCGCCCGGTCGGGCCAACCTGCTTGCCGACACCGGTGATGACCAATCCAAACAATGGCTGTGGGGCGGCCCGGAGAATGCGGTCGATGCCGCGCTGCTCATCTATGCAGACTCTGAGCCTGTTCTTGCCTCATACGCCGGGGAATTGATTTCGGGGATTGATGCCGCAGGCGGGCGAGTGTTGCATCGGGTCACGCCGACGCCATTGCCGCAGCCTAAGCCGGGTGAGACGGCAGTGCAGACGGTCCGAGAGCCATTTGGCTTTGCCGACGGAATTTCGCAACCGATCATCAAGGGAACCCGGCGTTGGATGCGCCAGTCGGACGCCATCCATGCGGTCGAGCCAGGGGAGTTTCTGCTCGGCTATCCCGACACGCGTGGCTTCTTCCCACCGTCGCCACAGGTTCCGGCAGCGATGGATCCTGGCAATCTTTTGCCGCTTACCGAGCCTAAGTACTCACGGGGAGCGCTTCAGCCGGATTTTAGCACGAGCGGCGCTACCGCCGCGCGCGACCTCGGGCGGAACGGCACGTTCCTGGTCATCCGCCAGCTCGCGCAGTATGTCGATGTCTTCAACGACTATTTGGGCGACGCGGCCAAACGCTACGCCGATCATCCGGCGGTGCCCGATCAACTCGATCCAGCGCTTTTGCCGGAATGGATCGGCGCCAAGATGGTCGGCCGTTGGAAGGATGGCTCTTCGCTGGTGCGTTACCCGCATGGTCCAGCGACCAGAAAGCAAAACGGGGGACATTTTCGGCCCGACAATGACTTCCTGCCCGGCGCAGAGGATCCGCTCGGCGAGCGCTGTCCTTTGGGCGCGCACATTCGCCGCTCCAATCCTCGCGATAGTCTGGCGCCGGCCTCAAAGGATGAGCTTTCGATCGTCAATCGTCATCGCATCCTGCGTGTTGGACGAGGCTTTGACGCAAGTGGCGCCAATGATCCGGAGGAACAAAAACCCGGCCTTCTCTTCATGTGCCTCAACGCCGACATCGAACGCCAATTCGAATTCGTTCAGCAGACCTGGGCCATGGCTTGGCAGTTTCACGGATTGGAAAACGAGGTCGATCCCATCACCGGCCGTGGCGGCGGCATGGGGCGGCTGACGATACCGTCACCGCGCGGCCCGTTGAACCTGACCGGAATAAAGGATTTCGTGCGGATGCGCGGGGGAGCTTATCTGTTCATGCCGAGCAGGAGCGCGGTGCGGTTTCTCGCTCGACTTGGCAGCAATTAGCAGCCGCTCAAACGCCCCAAGGGACACCGAGCTTGCTGAGACCGAAAGACGGATGGCGCAGCGTCATCGATGACATGCACTTTGCAGATAGAAATCGCGACGCACCGCAGGACTATCCATGAACCCGGAGGGGAAAATGCTGACACGTTCGACATGCATAATGCTCATCTCGATGGTCTTACCGATGCCGGCGGTGGCGGCGGAATTCGCACTGGGCAACTGGAACATTCAAACGCTGGTCTACCCCGGCGACCCCAAGACCGTCTTTCCCGATGACCATATCCGCACCAGCCAAGACTATACCGACCTTAAACACTGGCGGGACGCGGTCTCCGCCGAGGTGATGTTTCTCCAAGAGGTAACAAGCCCGGCAGCACTCGACGCGGTCTTTCCGGTAGCCGACGGTTGGGAGCATTGCATCAGCGGTCAATTCGCGGAGGCCGAGGGTCAGGCCGTCGCTCCTGTTTGTACCAAGAGCGGCATGACCGCCGTCAAACCGACAACCGCGACCCGCGTGCAGTATCCGGCAGTGGTCTTGCGGCCGGACTCACAGCTGAAGATCATCTCCGCGGTAGACTACAAGCCGCTCGATGTCACCTTTGACGACAACGGAACGATCCGCCGGATCCGATGGGGCCTGGACGTCACGATCCAGTCGTCGGCCGGATCGACCTTGCGGGTGCTTGATGTTCATCTGAAGAGCGGCTGCTTCGACGACTTCATCAGTTTCAAGCTTTGGAACACCGACCCGGCGACCGGACAGCCCGCCAGCCGGGCATGCGATACCATCGGTCAGCAGATGTATCCGCTTCGCAAATGGGTGGAGGCGCGCGAAACCGCAGGCGAAGCGTGGATGATTGTCGGTGACTTCAATCGTCGCCTCGACGCCCAACCAGGCGCGATACCTGACGAAGTCTGGATTGCACTGAGCGGCTACAGCGCGGACAAGACCGGTCACGACCGGGATCCGCGATCCGATATCCAACTCTTCCGGCAGCCGTATGAAAACATGTCGACATGCTGGCGCGAGTTTCGCCAGCCGAACCCGTCCGGTATCGCCAACCCTGACGCCTATAACATTCTCCCGATCGAGTTCTTCATTTATGGCACGCGGGCCGCGACCATGATCGTGCCGGAGTCGGAAAAGCAATTTCCTTGGCCGAACCCGACGCCGGCCGACAAGATGCGTCTTTCCGATCATTGCCCGAGCAGTTTGACCCTCAAGATGGAATAGGAGGAAAGGCCATGTACAGGCAATGGAACTGCACATTAGCCCTGATTCTGGTGGTGGCTGGCCCCCCACAGGCGAACGCTGCGTCACCGACGATCCGGGACGAGTTCGATGCCACGAGCGTTTCAGACAACTGGTTTTCATGCAGCCGGGACGAGAACAGTTTCACCTTCGGTCAATTGACAGGCGACGCCAGAACTGCCGCAACGCAGGTCGTCAAGGGCCTGCCGCAAAACAACGTGCTGGCCTTTGCCTGGCGCCCGAAAGGATGTGCCCGGGAAGACGGCTCCTATGACCGCGACGGCAGTGAACGCTCCGAACTATGGGAAGCGCAAAACATTCTGGCACCGATCGGAACCGACATTTGGTACCGGTTTGATATGTTCGTCGACGCCAGCATAACGCCGACCACCGGACGATTTGTCATCGGCCAGTGGAAGCAAACGAATTCTCCGAAGGACGCTCCAGTCCTTGCGCAGCGTTTCAACGGCCGGGCCTTTACTGTGTCCCTTGAGCAGGACAACGCCGATCCTGACCGCGACCCGAAGAACATCCTCTGCCGCGTCTTCATCGCCTCGCAAGAAACTGCCCCGGTCGAACCTGGATTCGGCACCCCACATACGCTCGTCAAGCCGGCGCAGGTCTTCTCCTTGATGAAGACGCAGACACTGTCGGTCGGACACGACACCGACGATCTCGCCCATGGAACAGCACCGTTGTCGCTCCTGAGCTTAACCGGCTGTGCGCAAGGATTGTCGGTCACTCGCTACAATTCGCTGCCCGATCCGTTCGGGAAATGGACCACGATGGTCTACCACCTGCGCCTCGTTTCGGACCAAACAGGTCTGATCGAAATCTGGGCCGACGGTAAAAAGATTTCCAAGACCGAGGGCATCATTGGATTCAAACCGTTTCTGGCAACGGAGAGCCAGTATTTCAAATTCGGATCGTATCGCAACCACGCGGAGTTCGAAACGGTGACGCGCCTTGATCACTTCGTCCGCAGCGAGCGGAAGCAGGATGTCGACCCGGACGGCACGCTCGCGCCGCCTTGATCGACAACGGCTGGCACAGGATCGTAGGCCATGCGGCAACATCTAAATGGAGCGGAGGCTGACGGCATGGTCACACTGAACAAACCTGCATCGCACGGGTCATCCGATCTTTGGCGAATTCTTCTCATCACTTTCGCGTTGCTGGCCCCACCGTCCTTTGCAAAGGCCGGGAATGCCCTCGAGAATGCGATCGAGAATGCGCAGCCTTGCCAGGCTCTAAAGGTAAAGACCGGGTTGTTCACTATCGGCGTGGATCGATTCGAGATAGTTGAAATCGAAGAATTCACCGTCGACGTGCAAGGGGATGTTGCGACGGCAAGAGCCATAGGTTCCCTGACTGGTTCTGTCGCAAATTTCTCAGCGCATTTGCCGCCAGGTTGGTGATGCCATAGATCTGGGTTGAAGATGAGCAGGCAGGTTGAGTTCCAGATCATGGTCGATTTCATAGGCAGCCATTACCCGAAAGAGGTTATTCTATACGCGGTGTTTTTCTACGTCCGATATGCAGTCTCCTATCGTGATCTGGAAGAGATCATGGCCGAGCGCGGCGTTACCGTTGACCACGCGACGCTG
>NZ_JABDWD010000044.1:0-17778 GCF_019685115.1 Rhizobium sp. NZLR11
ATGCTTGCGTTGGAACTTTTCTTTATTTTCCGGGTTGCGAATACATGGATGTGCTTGCTACGTCGCACGTCCGTGTTTGTCCAACTAGAGCCCCGCGCGAATGCGGGGCTTTTTTCGACGGCGGACCGCCTTGGCTGCGGCTGCTATCTACGCTTCTCGAAAAAAATGATCATATTGGGAACTCTAATCGCAAAGGGGAGTTTGAGGCTTGGATGCGCTAGGCCCGCTCCCAAGCAACTCGGCGCAGGGCTAATGGCCATGGCTCTCAATCGCCACCTGAGCTTGGATTTCGGCCGTCTCCTTGGTTTCGTCCCGGAGCGCATGGCAATGGAACCTTCCCATCGCGCCAGCCTCAGTAGCCGCCGACGATCGGCAGGATTTCACCAGTGATGTAGCTCGACATCTGGGGTGACGCGAGAAACACGTAGGCCGGAGCAATTTCCTCGGGCTGGGCTGCCCTCTTCATCGGCGTCTGGCTGCCGAACTTCGCGACGTCCTCGGCCTGCTTGTCAGAAGGATTGAGAGGCGTCCAGACCGGTCCTGGCGCGACGGCATTGACGCGGATGCCCTTCGGCACGAGCTGGCTGGACAACGCCTTGGTGAAGGCATGAATGCCGCCTTTCGTCATTGAATAGTCGAGCAGCTCCTTGGAGCCTTCCAAGCCCGTGACCGACCCGGTGTTGATGATCACCGAGCCGTTCGTCAAATGCGGGATCGCAGCTTTCGCCATGTAGAAATAGCCATAGAGGTTGGTCTTCAACGTCTCGTCGAAATGTTCTTCGGTCAGGTCTTCGATTTCGGCGGAGTGAACCTGAAAGGCGGCATTGTTGACGAGGATGTCGAGCCGGGAGAAGTGCCTGACTGTCTTTGCGACGGCATTCCGGCAGAACTTCGCATCCTTGACATCACCTTTTATAACAAGGCACTTGCGGCCTTCCTTCTCGACGGCCGCCTTGGTATCCGCGGCATCTCGATCCTCGTCGAGATGAACGATCGCGACGTCGGCGCCTTCTCGTGCGAACAGGATCGCCACCGAACGGCCGATGCCCGAATCTCCGCCCGTTATGATGGCGACCTTGTCCTTCAGCTTTTCCGAGCCCTTGTAGAAAGGCGCGTCGTACATGGGCGCGAGCGGAAGGTCCGCTTCGGAGCCGGGCTTGGCCTGGTGAACCTCAGGAAAAGGCGGTTCGGGATAGCGGCGCGCGCCTGCCTGCATAGCGCCGGACGGCTTCGGCTTCGACTTCGCCTTCTCGTCGGCATTGTCGACCTGTTGCTGGATCTCGCGCTGCTTTGCGGCGGTGGCTTTCGATGACATCTTGATCTCCTCTCGATTTTGAGAGGACAACGCCAAAGGTCTCAAAAGGTCCCAGCAGAAGTCAGCAAAAAGCCCCGCAGCTATGCGAGGCTTTCCGATAACTGAGTTCGAAGCGACTTAAAGACGGTTCAGGCGATACCGGTCGCGTTCCGCGGCAATCTGCGCCTCCGTATACGGGTCGGCCGTTTCGTCGAAACGCGTCCAGCCCTGCTCGGCGTAGCTCGCCCGCCGTGCTGCGACGTCGACACGCGGCGACCTGTTGAGGATTGCTTCAGCCGAAGCAACCCGGCTTTCGTCGACCCGAGCGGTTACGACCGAACCACCACGTCGGATGCCTTCAGCATAGAAGTTGGCGTCTTCTTCCGGTACGCCGGATTCCACCATGGCACCGACGATGCCACCGACTGCGCCGCCGGCAACCGCGCCTGCGACTGCACCGGCCGCCGTGGCAACAAGCCAGCCTGCCGCCACGACCGGGCCGACGCCTGGGATCGCCAACATGCCAAGACCAGTCAGAAGGCCGCCAGCCCCACCGGCCAGGGCACCGACACCAGCGCCAGTCCCGGCACCTTCAGCGGCACGGGTTCCCTGCCCTTCGACGTCAACGCTGTTTGCCTTGTTGGTGACGATGCTGATGTCATCCGAGGACACGCCAGCATCTTCCAGCGCGTTCACGGCTGCCTTCGCGTCGTCGTAGCTATCGTAAAGTCCTGTGATCGTTCTCATTGAGATTTCCTCCGTTGTTTTTACTTGCCGAGCGTTACGTTGCCTTGGAAGTCCAGGGAGACATTCGCCGGCTTGCCGTCCTTCGACGCCGTCGCGCGCCAGATGCCCTGATCGTCGAGCTTCAGTCCGGCCACGTCCACGTAGCCGGCCTCTTCGATGCGGGACTTCGCCTGCGCTTCCGTGAAGCTGTTCTTGCCCGCGACCGGGGCAGCGGGATTGGGCTCGGTTTTGACCGCCGGGGTCGTCTGCGACGTCGTCGGCTTTTCACTCTGGGCGAATGCGCCGGAGGCAGCGAGAAGCAGGCCGGCAGAGAGGATGACGATTTTCTTCATTGGTGTTTTCTCCAGTTGAGTGGAATGGAAACACGCCGAAAAGCCAGAGGTTCCAGGGATATATTTGCAATGGTTTGCCCTTGGAAACGGCAGTCGGAGCGCTATCGCGAGACGCGACCTTCACAAGTCGCCACACGGATGGACGGTTACGATCAAGCGCATCGAGCCGGTAAGGTGGCGGCTCCCTCGGCCCTAGTGGACCGCGGGCGGATCATGGGTCTCGAACTGGCTGGACCACGTGCGCGGCGGTCTTGGCCTCGTCGCGCGCAAGCTCGCCGGCGTTGACGCAGATTGCTTCCCCCATGCTTTTCGAGAACTGCGCGAACTTCCGATTGCGTTCGACCATCGCTTCTGTCGAGAGCCCTCGCCATGTCGAGGAAGATTGCCTTTTCGACAGCTTCAAGAGGCTTCTGGATCTTCGCGGTCGAGAGAGCCAATATTTTGTCGACGCTTTCTTGAAACCGAAAAATCGCGATAACAGATCATTCCGGAGGGCTGCACGCGAATGCCGCACGGCCGATAGGTTTCTGGAGATCGAACAATGGCCCCAAACGAAAGAGAGTTTACGCACGACCCGCTGGACGACGTGATATCCGCGACCCACATCCTCCATGATCACCTCGCGCATCCTGAAGACATACTCAGATGCGACTTGCTCGACGCGCGCGAGAAGCGGTCCATCCTCGCCTCCTGGGCGTCCGACCGATACGCCGTCGAGTCCATTCCGCAGCTTGGCCATCCGCCGCAACTTCCCGCAGTCCGCTATCGGAATATCGTCGACGCCCTGAAGAAGCTCGACCGGAGGCCGACGCCATGACTGCGTCGAAGACCGAGTTGGCTACACATCCCGAGGGACGGAACCTTGTCGACGCGCGATCCAGCTCTCCGAGGCAGTCCAGGGTGATGGCGACGAATTATTGGCGAACGCCCGTTCCAATGGGTTGAAAGGCATCATCGCCAAGCATCGCGACAGTCCCACTCGCAACGAACTTCTTCCTTGGAATCGGTGTTAAAGAGCAATCCCACCCGTGGTCGCACTTGGCTAACTGCCCGTGATAGAAACGCCGAGCGGACTTCAGAGCGTCTTTAGAAGGCGAAGCAGGGCGACCATCTCCATCGGAGTCCTCCTCTTGAAGGCGATGTAAGTTGGCACCTCCTCCCCGTGAAATCGCCGCTTGAAAGCCGCTTGGCCCCGAAGATTAAAGATATGCGTATTGACCCTGTCAGAGCGGAACGCTCGTTCGAAAAGCGCCCGCCAGAAGCGGCTCTCTGAAAATCCGCTTTCAGCAATGGCGGCAAGTGGCGACAAGCCTAGCGTCACGCGTGCGTGACCCTCCTCTCGAAAGCGGTCTGCGGCGAACTTGGTGAGACCGACCTCCGCATGAGGCGTTGTCCCCGCCAGCTTGCGTTTGAACGCCGCTGTGTAGCCCTTTACGACACCACCTTCAAAGATTGGATCGAAATCGAGGAGGGCAATGGGAGCGCCCTTCGGGTCCAATATGACGAAGCGGCGCATATGAGGCGACAGTTCCGGGAAGAAGGGTCGGTTCAGGAAGCGCATTTCCCGCCGGCTGACTATCCGTCCTGCACGCCAGTTGTCCGAGACCGCTTTGATCTGATCCGCCTGCGTTCTGGTCCCGTCGCATTCGATGATCGCATAACCCTGTTTGATCAACCAGCGCTCCGAATAACGGACCGTTTCATTCTTCTTTCCAGCAAAACTATGGGTATCAAACGAAAGGTGGGTATCGACACCCATATGGTTCACCCGGTATCCGAGCTCCGCCAGGACGGTTGCCGTTTCCCTGCCGATCTGCACAAAACATGGGTTCGCAGCGGCGGAAACGAAGTCTCTGATATATCGCTCACGATCCTGTTTGCACGCAACGGGGTCGCCAAGAACGAAGGTATGCCCCATCTTCGTGGCATACGCGAGATAGCCCTGCTCGTCCCCGAAATGCTTGAGATCACGCTGGACGGCAGTAGAGTAGGCGACCGCGAAATCTCCGTGCTTGCGGCACAGTTCCAGCCTCTTATCAGCAGAAACACTGGTGTTCGGGATGGCTGTCAGGCGACGATCCATAATCTCGTCGAAGAGTCGTCGGATGTTCGGCACGTCTATCCCCGGCAGGTTGAGCAACTACATGCTCATATTTTCGATTCGTTATCTAACGGAAAGCGAATATTAGCCCGCTCTTTTGTATAGCCTTCGGGTAGGTGTTGCCAGGACACCCGACTTTGCCCATGGTCGCCACATGGAATCATTGTCGCAGATCGAGCGGGCAGTCATCGTCGGTGCGGGCCTGGCAGGTCTTGCGGTGGCGTATCACCTGAAGCAGCGGGGGGTTAACGCGTTGCTATTGGATCGCGGCGAAGCCTTGGGAAGTTCTTGGCGTGCTCGCCACCCTCAACTCACATTGAACACACATCGCAGCGTCTCGCATTTGCCTGGATTGAAATTTCCTCCGATGACGCCCGCCTTCCCCAAGCGGGATGACGTGGTACGTCATCTTGACGATTTTGCCCGCCATCACGCGTTTAGAATAAACTACGGCGCGGATGTCACTTCGATACGGCAGTCTGATGGAAATTTCGAAATCAGTGTGAGCGGAGACATTATCAAGGCGGCGAACGTTATCGTTGCCACTGGGAGAGATAGAGAGCCTGTCGAGCCAGCCATTCAAGGCAGTGAGACTTTCAGTGGGATACGCTTGCACGCCGCAGCTTTTGGCGATGCAAAACAATATCGTGGCAAGCGCGTCCTCGTAGTCGGAGGCGGAAACTCGGGGTTCGACGTCGTCAATCACCTTTGCCGCGTTCCAACCGCCCAGATATGGCTGTCGGTGCGCTCAGGTTCGGCCATCCTTCCCAAGCGGCTCAAGGGAATTGCAGTTCATCGGCTCTCGCCGTTGATGGACCTGCTGCCTTCTTCGGCTTCCGATCTCGCTATCAAGATCACGGAGCGGCTCGCATTCGGCGACATACGGAAGCTCGGTCTGCCAGAGCCTGCCGTTGGTGCGGCGACAAGGCTCCGTCGTGAGCACGTTGCCATTCCCGTTGATGACGGAGCGATCCAATCGTTAAAGGATGGTCGGACGGAAATTGTCGGCGAGGTCGTGCGCATTGCCGGCGGAAAGGTGCTATTCGCCGATGGCGGAATGGCCGAGCCAGACTACTTGATTACAGCAACCGGATACTCATCGGGCCTAAAGAAGATGTTGTCGGACCTCGATGTTCTCGATGAACGAGGAAATCCTCTAATCGGCAAGAACGGTGCTGACAGTGGAATAGCCGGATTCTGGTTTGCGGGAATGACCCCAGGGCTGGTGAGCTACTTCTATAGTGCGAGCAGAGAGGCGAAGGCACTGGCCCGAGCTATCACGAAGCGATAATGCGGCACTATGGAGGAAATGCCACAAGGACATGAGTCCTTCATTGTCAACGCAACCGTATTACCCGTTGTGTCTCGCCAACGGTGTCTTCATAGATTGGGGCCGCATTGTGGGTAATCCAAGAGACAGAACTAGATTGCCCTGGATGGCATCCAGGCATTTTTACTGCCGCGCTCATCACAAGCATGAGAGGGGCGAAATCTTCGCTTCTATGCCAATCCATTATACCGACCGTCTGCAGGGATAGCCGCCCTTGTTCTCCTAAGAAGCGATGTCTGACATGGATCGACAGGAGGATGCCTTGGTCCGGCTGCTGATCTGACAGCAGAATATCCTCTGTCCGAAAGGAACCAGACGGCTTCAGTCGCGCATTCTCGTCCTCGATCCGCGTCAGCCGCTTCATCCCCGGCGGCAGCATGTCACCAGTCATGCCACTGAACAGCAGAACTACGTCTTCGCCCAACCGAGGAACTCCGGGCCGTGGCGAAAGCGGGCTTCGGTCTGCTTTCAGAGGGATATCTCGGTCTTCGAGATTTCCTTGAAAAACTCGACGAGCGCCATCAGGGCGCCGACGATAAATCGGTGGGAAGCAAGCTCTACGGCGAGCTCTACGATTTCCTGCACGAAAACGCGGAGCCGCCGGGGTTCGGGACCCTCGTCAACTTCGTTCGCGACCATGCCTTTAGCGTCCATCCGCTGGGTCCGGAGAACAACTTCCTCGGCCATGGTGGGGTTCGCAAGTTCCACAGCGTGCGTAGTGCCTTCACCACGTACGGAATCCATCCTGCCACAATGCGCAAGCTTCTAAACGCCGCAGGTCTGCTCAATGGTGACGCGACGTCGGTTCGTGACATCAAGGTCTCGATCGAGGTTGAAACGATGGAAGGCGTCATCGCGAACTGGAAGGACAGCGTGCCGATGGCATTCGTTCGCGAACGTCTCGATGCCTCTCCTCAGGTCGTCCGACAGCTCGTCAATGCGGGCATCATTTCCGCGGCGACCGAGAAGTCGGATCACGACTTGAAAAATCTGTTCTCGCGCGCAGAGATCGAAGGTCTGGTTGCGCGCCTCGACAGTTTGGCGACAACGGGTGACGCACCGGGAATGGTGCCTCTGAAAAACTGCGTTCCGTTCATGTCGTTCGTCAACCAGCTTCATGGAATTCTGGAGGGAAAGATTCCTTTCAGCATTTCGAAGCCTGACGGCAAGTCGACAACGCTCGAGCATCTCCTCGTGGACGTCGATGCCGTCAAGGCAGTCGCCGGTGTCGGCACTCCTGCGGGTTACGTAGCCACGAATTTCTTGACGACGCGCCTGGTGGCCTTGGCGGACACCGTTATTCGCCTTGCGAGCGCTGGCGTGTTCGAGACCATCCAGTACCGAAGCGGCAACGGCCTCACGGTAACCGCGTACTCGGAGGAGTCCGTCAGGGCGTTCCTGAAGGACCACATCACCTTCCGGAAGCTGGCCCGCGGAAAAGAGCACTACGCGAAAACCGAGAAGCGCGTCTCCGGCGTCACGCCTGTCTATGATTTCGGCGGGTTCGAGCGAATCTATCGCAAAGCTGACATTTTTCGCCAGTGATGCCGCAAGGACTCGCCGCATCAGGCCGCGGCCGTCGCCTCCTCCAAGTTTGCTTTCGCCGCTTCAATTTCGTCCAACTGCCATTTGAGGAGGCAGAACAATTTATCATGAGTCGGCGGAACGCCGACGGCGTCCAGCGCCCATTTCCGTTCCATGAATTTGAAGAAAATCTCATCCTCGCGGCGCTGCAGCTCAGTGGCATCAAGCTTCTCAAACATTCAAAGGTCCTTTCCGTTGTGAAGCTTATGGTCGTTCGCAAAATGAAGCGGCGTCAACTCGTTATTTTGCCGCCGAGCTAGCCGCCACTCGGACACTCCACCACCTGAGCATCATATCGAAATCTCCCACAAACCCGCCTCGGCGGGTTTTTTTACGGCCATGTGGCAGCTCGCCTGTGGTCTGACATTTTTAACGGGACAAGAAGCAGCTCTTTTGCGATGGGGCCGAAAAATAATCCTTCCGATTCAATGCCCGCCGATGGCAAAAATGACATTTGTGGCGAGCCCATTCAGCAGGCTTGCCGCATTCGTTGATCTAATCGACCGCGCGCTCATCAGCACGCCGCCGGCAGTAAAAAGCGAGGCCTGCACCTATGCCGTGGTATAGCTCGCCCTGTCCCTCGGCCCCACTCGCCCTTATTCCTCGACCCAATCGATCGCAAACACGCCTCCATGTAGCGTCGTCGGTGCCGTGTCTAAGGCGGCGGTCAGAAGGAGACGAACATGAACCTTGAGACAAAGATGAGCCTGGAAAACACCGCACACTCTGGCAGACCTCGGCCCGACGAGTTGGTTCCGTCGCGCTACGCGGTGCGGATCGGCGAGATTGAGGTGCTGGTGGTCAGCGATGGAGTGTTACCGCTGCCAACTGCGATGCTGGGACACAACGCCGATCCGGCCGCCCGAGCGGCCTGGCTGAAAGACATGTTCCTGCCGCCGGACGCTTTCGACTGGGCGCTGAACGTGGTCGTGGTGCGCAGCGGCGACCAGACCATCCTCCTCGACGCCGGGCTGGGGGTCGACCCGGACTTGCACTTGCCGCGGGCCGGGCAGCTGATCAAGCGACTGGAGGCCGCCGGCATCGATCTCGCGTCGGTGACCGACGTGGTGCTGACCCACATGCACATGGACCACATTGGCGGGCTACTCGTCGACGGGGTGAAGGACCAGCTGCGCCCCGACCTGCGGATCCACGTGGCGGCGGCCGAGGTCAAGTTCTGGGAGGCGCCCGATTTCTCCCGGGTCTCCATGCCGGCGGGGTTCCCGGACGCGCTTCGGGCGGCCGCAAAGCGGTTCGCGAAAGAGTACCGCAGCCATTTGCGGCTGTTCGATGAGGAGTACGAGGTGGCGCCGGGCGTGGTCGTTCATCGCACCGGCGGCCACACCCCCGGGCACAGCGTGGTCCGCCTGGCGTCCGGCAGCGAACGGCTGATGTTTGCCGGCGACGCCGTGTTCGCGGTCGGGTTTGAACACCCCGACTGGTACAACGGCTTCGAACACGACCCCGAGGAGGCGGCTCGCGTTCGGGTCCGTCTTTTGCGGGAACTGGCGGAGACCGGCGAGCAACTGGTGGCCACTCACCTGCCGTTCCCGTCCGTTGGCAGGGTGGCGGTCGACGGCGACGCCTTTCGTTGGGTGCCGGCCTTCTGGGACTACTGACCGGAATCGGGTTAGGCCCGCACTAAAGCGCGTCGCATCCGATTTGATTCGTGTGACGCGCGTTAGTCTGTTGTTTTTATGCATGTCGATATCCCCGGAACCGCTGCACCGTTCCGGAATAACGACATGCATTAATTAGACTGGATGTCGCGGTCGCGAAGAACGACGACAAAATCTCGGCTCAATCCCTCTGGATCTGTGGAAGTTCTTTATTGCAGCAATGTCCGTATTGCTTCGCCGATGGCGTCACGTTCGATCGGTTTGACCATATATCCTGCGGCTCCTGCCTTGAAGCAGCGCGCTTCCAACTTCGGCTCATCGCCGCCTGTTATGATGATAGAAGGGATGTCTCGTCCTTCGGACCGCATCCTTCCTACAATGTCGATTCCGTTGAGGCCGGGCATATACATGTCGATTAGAGCGCAAGCAAACTTCGTATTTGGAAGTTCAGCAAGGAACGCTTCGCCGGACCCGAACTCGATCGGAGAATAGGCAAGCGAAGCTATCATTCGCCGCAGCGCGCGACGAACAACCTCATCGTCATCCACAATCGCGACCTTGGGTCCCGGCGTATCCATGACACCATATTACAGAAAGAATGCGGGCAGTGAATTGGCCTTGTGTCCAATGTTTGCGTTAATGATGGAGGGTTGCTCCAAGGCGCACGAGATCGGCAACATTACGGACGCCCATTTTCTCCATCATACGGCCGCGATGAACCTTGACGGTTTTTTCGACGGTGCCAAGTTCAGCCGCGATCTGCTTGTTCAGCCGGCCAGCAACAACCCACACAAACACCTCCCGCTCGCGCCGTGTCAGTGTGGCGAAGCGGTGCTCAGCAATCCTTCGTTCTTGTCCGATCTGTCGTGCGGCCGCATCCCTTTCGATCGCTTGCGAGACAGCCGATAGCAGGCAGTTTGGTTCGACGGGCTTGGTCAGAAAGTCGACGGCCCCCGCTTTCATCGCGCGAACACTCGCGGGAATGTTGCCATTGCCTGTCAAAAAGATAATCGGCCGCTCTACGTGGTCTATCACCAGACTGTCCTGGAGCCCGAAGCCATCCAATCCCGGCAAGCCAAGATCGACAATCGCGCAACCAGGTTTGTCGGGGTCATGTTTTGCGAGAAAGTCCTCTGCGCACAGGTGCGTTTCGACGTTATGGCCAGCTATAGTGAGAAGTCGTTTCAGTGCTCTCAGTATTCCGACGTCGTCGTCCACGATATGAATGGTCGCAGATGAATTGCTCATCATATCCCCCTATGCAGCCGGTAAAGTGAGTATCACACGAGCGCCTTGCCGAACGCTATCGTCAAAGCGCAGGTTTCCTCCGTGAGCCTGTACGATCGACTTGCAGATCGCCAAGCCGAGGCCGAGGCTCGCCTTCTTCGTGCTGACGAACGGCTTAAACAAATCCGCGACCCGTTCCGGGGCGATGCCGACGCCCAGATCGGTTACAGTAAGCTCAAGTGTTCCATTCTCGCGTTTTCTTGTCTCGATTGCAATTATGCGTTTAGCCGGCGGCAGATGCCGCATTGCATCTGCAGCATTCAGCACCAAATTGAGAATGACTTGCTGCAATTGCGGCAGATTTCCCTGGATACGGACATCCGGCAGATCGAGCGCCAGATCGACTTGGGTCTGCCGTGCCAGAAGCTCACTGCGTAAAAGGGCAAGCGTCGTGGTCGCCGCGTGATTGAGATCCATCGACGCGAGGCTGGTCTCGCCTCGGATCATCAGGCGGCGCAACTGAATAATCACGGTCGAGGCACGCCTGTTGTCGAGAACGATGTCGCCGAGGATCTCCCGCAGTTCGCCACTGTCCAAGGGATCACTATCGAGAAGTCTTCGCCCTGACTCTGCATTAGCAAGAATGGACGTCAAAGGTTGGTTCAGTTCGTGCGCAAGCGCGCCGGACAGTTCCCCGAGCTGGGCCGTTCGCGAGATGTAGGCTAGTTCAAGGCGTTCGAGGTTAAGCTCCGCCTGAAGCCGGACCTTGCGTCGGCGCTCGAAGAACAGCGCCACAATCGTAGCGGTTTGTAGAACAATGACAGCGAGAATGGCTAATATCTGGGGGCGGTATCGTTCCCAGACGGACGGCTGAAAGTTCACGATTTCAGCATTCCGCGGAATGCGCTCCGGGTCGATACCGAAATGACGGACCTGCAGCCAGTCCACCAGCGGGCCATCCCCGACGAAGCTCGTCTGCGATGCATTGAGATCGCCTTTAAGCACCCTTGCCGCAAGTGAGCCCATCTGCTCCCCGACCGCCTGGAAAGTCCCCACGTAGCCAGCCGTGGCCCCGGCGCCGAAATATGAACTGTAGACCGAATAGACCGGCACCCGAGCGACGGCAGCAATCTTCCCCGCAGCATCGCGTGGAATGAATTTTCTGCCGTCGGCGTCCTCAAAAATCGTCAGGACGAGAAAGATCGTCTGGTCCGCTGCATTGCGCGCAGCATCCATGAAACCTTCGATCGGCAAGTTCGAAAGATAAGTCACTGGAACACCCGAATAGGCGTCGCGCAGGGTAGCACGCGCAGAGACTTGCCAACTTTTGTCGAAGGCCGACGAGCCGGTGACGACGACGATCTGCTTTGTATCGGGCTGCAACGTGAGGGCAAGGCCGATCGTCTTGCCCACATCAAAGTGGCTGACGACGCCTTTCACATCGGCGGGTAAATTATTGTTGCGGATCGAATTGTCAGTCACGGCTCCAAACACGATCGGCGCGCCGCCTCCGATTGCGGTGCGATGATCAAGCGCGAATTTCAACGCTCCCGGTCCAATCGTCAGGATGACATCGAACGTCATTCCCTGGTATTTCGAAGTCAAATAATCCGTAAGGCGGGCGACGTTGGCGGGGGAAGGGAAACGTACGGTGTCGAGGTACTCGCTGTAGATTTCCATATCGGCCGGCATGGCCTTTGACATGCTTGCACGAAGGCCCTGCGCCACCTCAACAGCGGCTGTCAGAGTGCTTTCGTTTTCGTAGATGAGCAGGACTCGGCTGACGGGATGCGGGCCGACTTGCGCGACCGCCTGTTTCGCGACGAATGCAGTAAGCGAAACAGCAAGGAAAAGGGCGCAGGCCAGACCTATCGCCTGATATTTCACGCTCTTTGCACGATTCGAACCCACCGCTTGCGACCACCTGAAACTTGTCGCATCCGCGATGCAACGTGGAGTCAATATTCAAGCGTACTAAAATAGGGAGGTTCCCACGGGCGGGCAACCTCTCGCGCGCCGGAATTGAGCGGTGGTGCAGTTTGCAATCTTGTCATCTGGACGATCCGACCTAGACGTCAGTTTTGCGATTGCGGTGCGGTCTTTGCTGACGTCTTGCGGCCGGATGTCTCTTCCTCCAGGAGGCTGTAGGCGATGTAGTATTTGAAGATGTTGCCGACATACTGCACCGTTTCCCGGCCAACGATCGCAGCAGCACCATTCTCGACGTTTCCGAACCATACATCCGAGCTGAGGCCGAGCTCGGCGGCCTTCTTGCGAAATTTCCTGAGGTTGCCCGGTCCGGCATTATAGGCCGCAAACGCCATGAGCTGGCGATCGCGCGGCGAGATGCCCGGATCGTCGATGTAGACGTCGATAAGGTGGCGCAGATATTTCGCGCCCGCTTCGACGTTCCGATCCTCGCTCTTGGCAATGCCTGTGATGCCGACCTCCTTTCCGGCGGCGGTTGCCGGAAGCAGTTGCATAACCCCGACAGCGCCGCGCGGGCTACGTCGCTTCTGGTCGAGCTGCGATTCCTGATAGCCCTGTGCCATCAGCATGAGGTAGTCGAACGAGTATTCCCCAGCATGGACCCGGAATATGTCGACGAGCGTCTTGAAGCGCGCGACATCCTCGGGGGAATAGGCCTGCTTGAGGATCTTGTCGCTCTTGAAATACTTGTTGCGCAGCATGTTGCCGAATGTTGTGCCGACCTCGTGCTCGCCAGCAAACTTGTCGAGCACTGCCTTCAGTTGCGGGCTGTCCTTGCGGATCGCCCAAGCGATATGACCGTCGGTCGAGATCGCGATATCCGAACGCACCTTGAGATCGGTGAACACCTTCGTCCAAATGTCGGCCTTGTATTGGTCGACGATCGTCCAGGGCAGTAGTCCTGCATTGACCATCTCCATGAGGTCCTCGTCCTCGAGGTTTTCGTCGATGACCTTCATTTGGACTTCGGGCCGGCCCTCCGCCTTCATGCGCTCGTTCAGAGCAAGAAGATGCTCGTCGTAGCTGCTGGTCTCCCGGACGGAGATCTCCTTGCCGGATAAGTCGTCGAGACTTGCGATTGCTGGGGCTGACGGTCCCGTAACTAAAACTTCGCTTGCGTGCTCGTAGATCGGTGCACTGAAATCGACCTGCTCCAGTCGCTTGGGCGTGATCGTCATGTTCGCCATGATGATATCGCCCAGCCCTTCGTTGAGAGCAGGGATCAGCCGGTCGCGCGGCGTCGGAATGAAGGCGATCCGCATGCGCTCGATCTCTTTCTTCTTTCCCTCGTTTAGTGCTGTCTCGAGCGCGGTACCAAACTCGACGGCCGTTCCGAACTGGCGGCCTTTGTCGAGGAAATAAATCGTCTTGCTGTAGGGAACGAGAATACGGATCAGCCGCAGCTTCGTCATCGCGTCGAGATCGCCGGTATGCGGCTTCGGGAGGATTGCAGCCATCGTCAATGCGGCGCTTTCGGCGGCGAAGACTAACGGATGAACGCCGAGAAGGATCGAGGCAACCAAGATAAGCACTCGGGAGATGTGGCGCATGGATCGAACCTTGGTTAGCGTTGATCAGGGCAGCAGCGCGGGGCCGACGCCCCCGATCAGTCCGGTAGACGTCGGCCGCTTTCCAGTCATCGTTGAGATCGATCGGAACGACAGGCTGGATGTTGACCATGGCTCTCTCGCCCTCGTCGGGGCCATAGCCGGAGTCGTAGTTATCAGCGACGCGATCGGATTGGATAGTTTTTTTGGCGAGGTACTCCAACGTCAGAATCTCACGGTCATCCCGATGATCGGTCCATGCTGGATGACGTCGTAGGAAAACCCATCGCTGCTGTAGTCCACGCCCTGCGCGCGATAGCCGGCCACGGCGGAAACGGTGTCATTGAACTTGTAGCCAAGGCCCGCGAGAACGTCCCAGTCGAGGTCCGCCCCACCCGCACCGATCATTCCCCAGCCGGTCGCGTAGATCTTGTCGGTGAAGGAGTAGCTACCCTTGATGCCGACGATGGCGTCGACCCAGTTTGCGGAATCGGTCTTCGACAGGCTGCCGATCAGCCCGCCGCTCAGGCCGACACGCGTTTCGACGTGCCAGAAGCGAGCACCCGCGAGAACGTCCAGCCGCGCATTCTGATCCTCGTAGACCGTGTAGGCACCACCCAGCATTGCGGTGAACGTCTCCGATTTCAGCCTGACTTCGTCTGCGACGACGCCGCGCGGCGAAGCCGAACTGGTCGTCACGCGGACGTAGCTGAGATCGGTGAAAATGCTGTACCGGTCATATCTGGCATCGCCCGCCGCCATGAACGCAAAGTCGAGGTCCGACAGGATGTCGCCGAAGTCCTGGTGGATATCGACGGTGGGAAGCCCGAAGACTTGCGTCTCGCCGTCCAGTCCCGCCGCCCAGAAGTAGGGCGAAAACGAAAACGTCCATTGGCCGGGATCTCGGGGAACGGGCTGCGGCGCCGTTACGGGCAGCAGATCCGCGGCATAAGCCCCCGGAGTGAAAACAGACGCTGCCAGCATCCCAAGGAAATGTTTGATCGAACGATGCATGGGCTTCCTTTCGCCTTCCGCTGCCTGTTGATCCGACATCTGAACTGTGATTGGTGGCGCTCTGTGCCGCCAATGAGTTTCATGCGACCTCGGCGCAGACGAACTCGCTGAACCGTCCGACCGGATAAGCTGCCGAAAAGGCCGATCGCACATTGCCGACAGATAGATCCGGTCCATCGACCACCAGGACGCCGGTCTGTTCTGAGTGCAGAAATGTAAGCTGCCCGTTGGTCAGGGCTGCAGCGCCCTCCTGGGAGACAATGACGATGCAGTCTCTCATCCCATCCACGTCAGGTTCGACACGGGGGGCCGGCGGATCGGCCCGAACGTCGAAACCGCTAGGCGTTGGAAGGAAGTAGCCCCACGTCCTGCTTTCGATCATCAGGACGAAGAAGTTTGGAAGAGCCGCCAGCTTTGAACTCGAAAGAACCTGTTCAAGCCGCTGCTGCAGGGTCGTCAAAAGCACGACCGCCGCGTGACGGGACTGACCCATGTCGACTTCGCCGATGGGAGGCTCCGGCAGGAGATCCTCGTCGATCGCCTGCCGGGTTGCTACAGCCACCGCAAGTGCAAGTGGATGCTCGACGGAGAACTCGATGGTCAGCGAGCATACGGTGCACATGCCTTAGCCCCCCGTCACGCTGTGACGATGTTGAACCAGAATTCGAAGTTGTCGAGCAGGCCGACGAATTCTGCCAGCTTCTTCGGATCGCCAGTTAGCTTGGCCTTGCCCTCCACAACCTGCTTTTCCATCGTCGAAGTACCGAGCATCACGTCGTTCAACGCCTCGCGGGTGGTGACGATCGACACATCGGCGTCCGAAAGCGTCTTGTCCTTGGAATAGTGGATGGCGGCGTTGGCAACGCCGACCGCATATTTCTGGTTCGTGTCGGTCAGTTCCATGTTGATGTTGATGGTCTTGCCGGCAGCGCGGTCGCCGTTCAGCCGCACTCCGAGGAAGTCGAAGAACATCTCGATCGGCATGGCCTTGATCGTATCCGGGCTTGCCGTGTTCGGCGTCGGCAGTTCTGTAACGCCTTGGCGAAGCTCGCGTGCCCCCGTCAGATAGAAGTTGCGCCACGGGCCGGATTCGGCCTGATAGCCGAGCTGCTCGTAGGTATCGGCGAGGAGCTGTTTTGCGGCGATGTTGTTGGCATCGGCAAAGACGACGTGATTGACCACTTCGGCAACCCAACGATAGTCGCCCTGGTCGAAGGATTCCTTCGCTTGCCGCAGCACATTGTCAGCACCGCCCATGAAGTTGACATAGCGGGCGCCGGCATCGGTCGGCGGCAATTGGTGAAGCGTGGCCGGAACGCCGTCGAAGAAGCCGAGGCGAAGGTTATATTGCGCCACAGCGTCATGATAGACCGTGCCGTAATAGCTTCTGCAGGCCCACGTGGTCGCCAGCTCCTGCGGCAGGCGAATGACTTCGCCGATCTCCTTCGGGGTCATGCCGCTGTTTGCCATGCGCATCACCTGGTCATGGATGAAGCGGAACAAGTCGCGCTGCTTTTCGATATGAGCCACAACCTTGTCATTGCCCCAGGTCGGCCAGTGATGCGAGGTGAAAAGCACTTCCGTCTCGCCGCCGAACATGTCTAGCGCCTGCTGCAGATATTTCGACCAGAGGAGCCCGTCGCGAACCTTTGCGCCGCGCAGCGTGTAGAGATTGTGCAGCGTATGGCAGGCGTCTTCCGCGGCGCAGAATGCCTTGTAGCGGGGAATGTAGAACATGAATTCCGACGGCGCCTCGGAATTCGGCGCCATCAGCACCTGCAGCTCAACGCCATCGATGTTGATCTTCTGCCCCGTTTCCGTCGCCCAATCGGTCGGCAATGCCAGTCCGATTTCGCCTGAAGAGGTGGATTTGCCAAGGCCGCCATCGACCTGGCCGGTCGCACCGCGCGGCAGTAGGTTGCCGTACATATAACTTGCGCGCCGGCTCATGGCGTTGCCGGCAATGATGTTTTCGCCGACGGCCGCTTCGGTGAAATCCTCCGGCGCCAGGATTTTGACCTTGCCGGCATCGATATCGGCCTGGTTCACCAGCCCACGCACACCACCATAATGGTCCACATGGCTATGCGTGTAGATGACCGCGACAATCGGCTTGTCGCCAAGCTTCGGGATGACCAGTTGTTTCCAGACGGCCGAGGCCGTTTCCGAACTGACGAGCGGGTCGATAACGATATAGCCGGTATCGGTGCGGATGATGCTCATCACCGAAAGGTCATAACCCCGCGCCTGATAGACGCCGTCAACGACTTCGAACAGGCCGTGAATCATGTTGAGCTTGGCCATGCGCCAGAGGCTCGGATTGACCGTATCGGGCGCATCGTCCTGATCGGATGTGCCGAGGAACGAATAGGTGCTGAGGTCCCAGACGGGAACGCCTTCGGCATTGTTGATGATCGCCGGGTCCGGCAGTGCCGCCAAAAGCCCGCGATGGGCGTCCTTGAAATCCTCCACATCATCGAATGGAAGGCCGTTGCGATAAAGCGCGTTATATTCGGTCGTCGCCTTGGTGGCCGGTTTTGCGGCGCTTCCGCTCGGCGAAACAGGTGGGGCATCCTGCGCGGATGCTGCTGACGAGCGCCCGACGAGACCCACCGTCAGGCCCGTCGTCGCCATCCCTTTTAGAAAATCAGCTCTGCTAATTCCGAAGTTATCCTGTTGTGCCATTTGCTCATCTCCGCCGGCGCGATGCCGATTGCTAAGGTCACACTTCGTAATCGCGGGATTGTTGCTTCTGTAGCTCTCCCGTCGGCGGCATCTTCGGTGTATGGGTTGATGAAGTATAGTTGGACCATGGGCCAACAAATGTGGATTGATCGGCGTGCTTTTTTGAGCCGACATGCGCCTAGCAGGCTGCTGAAAAACCCACTGGCTTTTGGGCTGGACACATGATTCCATCTTGCAAGTGATTTCGAGGGAATTTGGATGCGCGGCGGGGATGATCGGACGGGGTCGCTGTTTTCGTATGTCGACCTT
>NZ_JABDWD010000045.1:0-16667 GCF_019685115.1 Rhizobium sp. NZLR11
TGATCCGCAAGGGCCAATTTTCACCCAGTGGCCAATCGCCATTTCAGCAATTCGCTTCACTCGCTGCGTAGGTGTGTCCAGCGTCAGCTGGTTCTGCGACCTTGCTAAAAATTTGCGACAGAACCCAAAACCGCGAGCCATCGGAACGTAGGTTATGTCCATTGCCCAGACTTGGTTGGGCCGGGTGACCGTCAGCTTTCGCAGGAGGTAGGGATGGATTTTGTGACCTGGCGCTGGTTTGGATGTGTTAGGGCGACGATAGATCGCCTCGATGCCCATCTTTTTCATCAGCGTGGCGACGTGCAGCCGCCCAGCTTCCAGCCCTTCTCCTCTCAAGAGCCCTTGCAACATCCGACTTCCGGCAAAAGGGTAGTCGAGATGCAGTTCGTCGATACGGCGCATCAGGGCAAGATCGCCGTCTGGCACTGGACGAGGCAGATAATAGACACTGCCACGGCTGAAGCCGAGTAGCTTCGCCTGGCGCACGACGGATAGCTTATGCCGTGCGGTCGATCATTTCTTTCCGCCCAGCAATCCCGCCTTGCCGAGCGCACCGGATAAAAAATCGTTCTCCAGTGTCGGTTCGCCGATCTTGGCGTGCAATGTTTTGACATCGACGGTTGGACCCGCCGGTTCCGCCTTCGCTTCATCACCGAAAACGCCTGTCGCCCCCTCAAGGAGCTGGTCTTTCCACTGCTTGATCTGGTTGGCGTGCACGTCAAACTGCTGGGACAATTCCACCAGCGTCTGCTCACCTCGGATGGCGGCGAGCGCCACCTTTGCCTTGAAAGCCGGGCTGTGGTTCCGGCGCGGTCGTCTCGTGATGGTCTCTCCTGTTCCCGGCATCTAAGCCGAAGTCAGGCAGAAATTCCACTTATCCTAGCTGTGCAGATTTCCCGAGCCAGCTCTTAAGGAACTCGCCTCGGAGGACTAGGGCACAAGCAGCATCAGCATTTGCATAACACGAAGCGGGCCCTTCACTCGATCGACGTCAGCAATTCCGGTGATGATCAGGGCGCGGCGCCGACCGCAGGGATGCCGCGCCTCGAGCCTACCTTCATGCCTGCGTTCTGTTTTGCCCGTTACGGTCTCTACGGATTTGCAGAATCATGCTCCGACCAGCGGCCAAGAGTTCAAATAGGAACGAGACTAGCGAAAGCATCAGCGAGACGATGGCACCACCAAAGAACCACGACAAGTTTTCAGGCCGAAGACGGATCGCGAGTGCGCCAGAAAGCAGGTTCAAAATTGCCGCGCAGGTGCAGATTCCCGCTACAACGCCAAGGATAACCGCCAGTTCAAGAGCCAGTGTTCGTGTCTGCAGGTAGATAAGCTGTTGTCGTGACTTCTCACCTGATGATTGTTTGTCCGCGATCTCGTTAACTCGGTCGGAGACCCGCCCGAGGCGGATACAGTAGATACTCACAAACGCGGCGGTACCAGCAAGCAGAAATACCGGGGCCAAGGAGGTTTGGATCGCATCAGCATAGTCGCTGATGATTGGTGGGGTGTCCATGATTCCTCCGGCCGGTCGGCGATCAAAAGTATCGGTTAGTTTGACCGCGCAACGCTTCGCGTTGCGCCCCATTCTACCATTCGTCGAAGCGGGGCTGTCAACGTAGTCTTGAACCGCCCGATCAGTTTTAAGAGCGGCCATTTTCGCAACAGCAGCTTCGCGCAGTCCCGAACGACACTTCCCAGAACGAAAACGTGACGGATATTTCCATCCGCCCATGCTTACTGATAGTATAGGATCCAGACATCGCCGTGTGTGGAGCCGCCGGTTTGGTGCTCTTGATCAACTAGCCCGCGATCGTAAGGGAAATGCCACAAGGCAACCAAAACCGAGGCTTGTACCTATAACACCTATGCAAGAAGCGTTTCGGATCGGTAATGACACCAAAGCGATAAGCATGTTTCTGCATTATTATCAAACTCTTGCGTTGATTAACTTCTCATTTAACAGTTTCACTCGGCTGTGAGTATCGATAATGCAGATTAGGTTTGGTCAAGTGCTTTTATCTTGCTCTTTGCTTGCCATAATGGCGGCATGTGCAGGACGACCCGAACATGTTTTGCTTCCGATATCAGAAAAAATTCCCAGCACCTCCAAAGTCGACCTGTTGGTGGCCACGACCCGTAAGACAGATGCCTCAGGTGAAATGTTCTCGGGTGAGCGCGGCAGGGCATTGAGCTTTGCTAATGTTGTGGTCTCCATCCCACCGGGCGAAGCCCACAAAAGCGGCGATGTCGAATGGCCCCAAAAGACGCCCGGCAACCCCGCCACTGATTTCGTAACAGTAAAGGCAGAGAGACTGGATCTCGAGGGCGCTCGGCAATGGGTTCGGTCCGATACCGCTCTAACGCCGAAACGACGCGTTCTGGTGTTCGTGCACGGGTTCAATAACCGCTTCGACGATGCCGTATTTCGCTCAGCGCAGTTTGTCCACGACGCTGGCACACCGCTCGTGCCGGTGTTGTTCACATGGCCCTCCCGCGGCAGCATTTTCGCCTATGGCTACGATCGTGAAAGCACCAATTTTTCGCGTGACGGTTTGGAGCAGGTACTCAATCTACTGGCAAAGGATGAAAACGTCGCTGAGATAACGATCCTTGCCCATTCAATGGGCAACTGGTTGACGTTAGAAACCCTCCGTCAAATGGCGATTCGCGATCACCAGCTACCGCTGAAGATTAAGGACGTCATGCTGGCCGCGCCGGATGTTGACGTGGACGTATTCGCGAATGAAATCGATGACATGGGCAGCCCAAGACCAAAATTCACTTTGCTAGTTTCGCGGGACGATCGCGCGCTTGCGCTTTCGCGAAGACTCTGGGGCAGCACGGCGAGACTGGGCGCGATCGATCCAACAGCGGAACCTTACAAGACGCAGCTTGCAGCACACGACATCACCGTTATCGATTTAACCAAACATGGGAGCAATGATAGCCTCAATCACGGGAAGTTCGCAACCAGCCCCGAACTGGTTAGGCTAATTGGCGGACGACTGGAAGAAGGCCAGACTATTGATGACTGGAATGAAGGCGTTGGCGACAGGATCTTCAGAAAATCGACAGATATCGGGATGTCCGTTGGCGGGATTATTGGACTTGGAATCGCCCTACCGGAATCGGTTGTTGATCAGACGACCAGGCAACACCTGCCGAGCGAAGCCGACGAACTGAGCGGCATTCTTAAGGACACTGTCACCAATCGATGAAAAATCCAGACACGAACCTGAGATTCTTTTCAACGTCACTCGTCAGGGAACTATTAGCGTGGAGCATCTCGGAGCCGATTTAAAACACTTCGGTGAAAGCTCCCCGCCAAGCAAAGGTCAGCAGGGAGCAATCTGAACTCAGTGGCCCGCAAAGACCAAAGTTTGAACCGGGAGCAGCAGCGCCTGCATGCGTAGGATCATAGCGTGCACAAGTCCCACGGCATCCACTACATGCAGGAACAGCCATTTCGAACTGCTGATATTCTTGTCGGCCAGCGCTTCGTGATTGTTGGTATATGCATTGGCGATACAGCTGCTGCCCGGCGGGATATCGTCCAGCCCTCCTTCAAATAGAGGTTGAAGAAAGACCGTCAGAGTTCCTGGTTGGTCCAATTGTTGAATGTCGACCAGTTGATCGGTCGGACGAAGCTGGCCAGCCGCGATAACGTCCTGCACGTCAGTCACGACAAGCGGGATAATAGTGAAGGGCTTCCCGATGCAAGTGGCTTCCGCGATCATACCACGTTTCATCACCTGCGCTTCGATCTGTCCAAAGCCAGCAACCAACGTCCCACGGCCCGCTTCTGTCGGCACGAGGATCCCAGCCGGCCGGATCATGGTATTGACGACATCCCCCTTCCGGAGCGTGAACTGTTGTACAGTACCCGCGATGCCGGCGCGCACCAATGTCTTATCCAACTCTACTTGTGCCTGCGCGAGTGCTGCTTCGGCACTTGCCTTTTGTGATGGCAACAAGACCTCGATCTTCACCCTTAATGTCTCTTTTTTGGCGACGGCGGCACTCAACGAACCCTTGCGGCTCTCGACCGTATTGGCAAGACGATCGACTTCGCGCTTAGCAACGGCATCCCGTGTTAGAAGTTGGGCCTTCAGCTCATACTCATCGACCGCCACTTGGAGCGCACCCTGCGCCTCTTGGATTTGTCCGTCTGCTGTCGCCAGCTCCGTCGCGGTCACTTTGGCTTCAGCCTCAAGTTCTGCAATCTTTCGGCGTGCCGTTTCAACAGCTGCTTTCTGCTCCGCGTCGTCCAGCCGGAAGAGAGGTGCACCGGCGTCAACCTTTTCGTTGACACCAACAAAGACTTCGTCAACCCGCCCTACCGTTTGAGGCAAGATAGTCACTGTACGGAACACAGCTGTGACACTTTTGGTCGAGGGATGAAAATAAAAGATCATCGTGATGAGAGAAATGGTGAGCATCAGACATGCCGATATGCCCCACCGCAATTCATACCACATAGTGTAAAGATTGATTTCATGGCCGATACGTTTTCCCTGAACATAACGTCGATAGAGGTAGTCAGGGAAGACGGTCAGAAGGGAGCAAAGTATTAGTTCGAACATAGTCAGTTGTCCCCGCCATGATTTCCGCTAACTGGGTTTTCCACTTCCAGCTTCTGGGCTTCATTGAGAAGCAGCGCCGGGTCGTCGCTTGTTGCAGCGTCGCGGCCGGAGAGTTTGCCCAATGATTGCGCAATGGAATACAGCGGAGTGGAAAAGTCCGGGATGTGCACGAAGGCCAGCAGTAGGCCCGCGATCCAGAAAAGATGATTATGCGTAAAGAGCGAAATAAGTGCCAATACAGCCACAATCTCCATCTGCACCTTGCTTGTTCGATGTGCCATCCGCTCCGGAACCGCGTGGAGCTGGAAATAAAGATTGCCTATGATCAAGACTAAGAGGACTAGGAAGATGACAACTCCCACGAACAGATAGTCGGTCTGTCCAGGCTCCGTGATGAACCCCGGCAAATGGTCGACAGTTGCGGGGTGAAGAGCTTGAGCCATCTGAATTCCTTTCTGCGAGCTTGATCAACTGGAGAAGAGACGTTATGACCGGTTTCTCTTCGCGAACTGCGATACTGGCACGTGTGGGCATAGGCTCGCAACCGTGCCTCTTGGCGGCCGCAGATCATTTGATAGCTGTGCACGACCATTAGCAACAAGTGAGTGCGATCGGGAACTTCATTTTAGCCCGTGTGAAATTTAATCCCTCACTAGCCGGCTTGTCGATCCGAGTATGACGTTGCTCGTGGCGGTAAGAAAGTACGACAAACATTACACGACGGAGGCACGCGTCCGGAAGGACTACCGTCATTCTCTGCCCCACATCATCGCGAACGCCAGTTGCACCAATGCTATTTTGCGATACGCCACGAACCGTCCCAGTCCACAGAAAGGTGTGCCGTTTCCATTCCCTCAACGCGGGTTAGTAGAGTGAGCGATGGTCCGTCGTCCGGGATCAACGCCAGCGATGATTTGAAAGCAGATTCCGCGTCCTCCCAGCGACGTTCGCGGTAAGCCGCCAAACCCATCTCATAGAAATCACGCGATGCCAGTCGTTCGGTCGTAACTTCGCCACGGCGTCCGAGGATCTCAAATATCGCCTCCGCACGTGTCTGGCCTTCGACGACGATGCTGTCGATTTCTCGAACCTCAAGAGTTTGGCTCGCTACGGCAACTGTCTTTCCGGAGACGAGGTTCCGGGTTCCGTACAACCTGTTGGCACCCTCCAGGCGAGAGGCGAGATTAACAACGTCGCCCATTACCGTGTAGCTCATCATGATTTCGGAGCCGATACTTCCGACCAGTGCCTCGCCTGTGGCGACGCCTATTTTGAGATCGCAGTTTTCCATTGGAGTATCCCTGACACCCAAAATCTCCGGAATTTCCCGGCGAAGCGTGTCGATGCGCCCAATCATCTCCAGCGAGGCGAGGCATGCCAGACGGGAGTGATCAGCCTCCCCAACGAACGGAGGACCCCAATATGCCATGATGCCGTCACCGACGTACTTGTCGATGATGCCGCCGTTGGCTCGGATCGGCTCAGACATCAGCGAAAAGTATCGATTCATCACCCGCACCAAGCCCTGGGGCACCAAGCCTTCACTCAAGGTAGTGAAACCCTTCAGGTCGCAGAACATAACCGTCATCAACCGACGCTGGCCTTCCGCTGCCGTTATGTTCGGCTGATCGATGAGCCCTTCGACGACCCGAGGATCAATGTATTTGCCGAATGTTTCTTTGACCCGCCGGTTGACGCGCAACTGCACGATCATACGGTTGAATGCGGCGCTCAGCTCGCCAATCTCGTCCCGCGTTGTTACATCGATCGACTGATCGAGATGGCCGGCCTCGATGGCCTTCGTTCCATCGAGCAACTTGCGCACCGACCGAACGATACCTCCGCTCACAAGATTGGCGAATATCAATCCTACGAGAGCTGCGAGAACCGTCGCGATGGCAGAAATGACCACCGCCTCGGACTGCTGAGCCTTTATCGTTTCGATAGCGCGATCACTCTCTCCGGCCATTGCCTCCCGCAACGCGTCGATCCTTTGAGACAGCTCGTCACGCAGAAGATCGACGCGGGTGAGAAGGGTTGCCACTTCCGCAAAGTCCCGTGAATCAAGCGCAGCAAATAGAGCGTCGTTAGCTTGGGTCAGGAGAAGCCGCCCGTCGCTCATCAGGCCTTCAATGCGGCTTTCGATGCGCGCCAACCCCACCTTGTCAGAGGCGACACGCGGGTCTGCTATCATTTCGTTGATCAGTTGGCGGGCAGATTGCGCTTCCTGGTCAACCTCCGCGGCCTTGGCTTCGAACAATTGCTTGCGGGCCGTAAAAGCTTCCTCATCGGGCGGGTGCTGCAGCTTCGCGATAACGAGACGTCGGAGCGTCAGTGCTCGTTCAAGCGAGAGAGTCTCGATCCGTGTCAGATGAGCGTTGACGGGATTATATCTCGCCTTCAGTTCGTCAAGCAGGCGCCCTACCCGCCCGACCATCACCATCGAGAGCACCGAAGTCGCAACCATGAGGATCGTCAGTCCCACCACGATCGAAACGATCCGCCTTCTGATCGATGGTTTAATCATGAAATCCTCGGATCTATAAGAACGCAGTTGAGGCGGAAGCGGCAGGCTCGCAGTCGCGGCTTAACCAGTAGCAACAATACGACGTCGGTCCCTGTGGTTTGGGCATTGTTGGGCATCATTCGCCGAAACATTCTTCCGGCGACAACTTCTCTTGCGCGTGTCGGCCCTGATGGTGGGCAATTTCCACACGTCCATTGATAAACATCCATCCCCTAGGCGACGGCTCCGAGACCGGCAAGCGTAACACCCGTATCTTACCTCACTCGCCGCGTATCATATTTCCAAGCCAGCGGGTTTAGGCAACGGCCGTTGCATGATTGCAATATCACCTATCGTCACTGGTGGCCTCCTCGCCAAGCCAAAGCGGCAGCGAGGGCTGGTCGTTCTCGCTGTCCATCTCCATCTCGGCTACGATCAGGCCCAGATGTGCGCCGGCAAAAACGTTGACATCCCGACGTCGCCGCCGTGGTGGACCATATAGCGGGTCATCTCGACCCTCAATCTCGGCATCAGTTCACGCACGGTCGAGGTTCATCGCTCCAATGCCATGCCCAAGATGGAAGCGCGTAATCGTGCCGAACTGATACGGATGGTATTCACCTCCGGCAAGGTAATGCTGCCTGTACCGAATGCCTCGACGTCGCCAGTCATGCGAACGCAACTACTTTAGCTTGCATCTAACAAAGCTATTGAAACCATTCATTTATAGGGTATCGTTCGTTAGGGTGATCTAAAAAGAATAATTGCGTGATCGGGTGGAGGGCATCATGAGCACCGCAAAAGCCGAGCCGTTGAGCGAGCAAGGACCCAAGATCGAAGACATCCTGCAGCAAATGGAGCGCGTTCTAGCGAGTGCCGACTTTCACTTGCCCGAGCGCGGCAGGAAGTTCTTTCGGTTCGTCGTGACCGAGACCTTGGAGGGGCGGTCCCAGTACCTGAAGGCGTTTACGATCGCAAACGAGATTTTCGGTCGGCAAAATTCCTTCGACGCCCAGAACGATCCCGTCGTCAGAATAGAGGCCGGTCGAATTCGCCGGGGCCTTGAGCGCTACTACCTGGTCGCCGGTCAGTCGGACGCGATCGTGATCACGATACCGAAGGGCGGCTATGTTCCGCGCTTCGAGTATGCGCGGGGGTCGCATTCTGCAGGTCAGTCGGAGCATACGGGGCACATCGACCTGCTACCATCGAGCAATGGCCGGGGCCGTCAAAAGCTGTCCATGGCTGCGCTGTTGATCGGCGCTCTCGTCACAATGTCCGTGGCAGGTTTCTATGTCATGGCCACGCCAGACATTTTCACACTGCACGATAGCCCGGCAGGTTCATCGGGGCCCATGGTCGTCGTCGATATGTTTCAGACTGACGATCCTGACGGTCGTGAATTCGACATCGCTCAGGGCCTCAGGGACGAAGTTATCGGTCAGCTCGCAACATTCAACGACCTCGTGGTTGTCGTCGATCCGTCCAAGGCGAACTACAAAGGCACGGCGGGCTACAGTTTGCAGGCCAGCGTTCAGCGTGATGGCGACAAACTGCGCTCGATCCTGCGCCTCGTGCGTCGGTCTGATGCCGCTGTGGTCTGGGCAAACAACTACGACGCGGACCTTCGCGTCAGGAGCATCCTGCAGATCCAGGCGGACATCGGCCAGCAGATCGCGATCGCGGTCGCCCAGCCCTACGGCGCAGTCTTCCTGTCCGACAACGACAACGCAGCCCGGCCTGATGTGAACGCGGCCGCAGATGCCTATGACTGCACGTCGGCATATTACAGCTATCGCCGCGCAATGAACCTGCAAAGCCACACCGCAGCCCGTGAATGTCTACAGCGCGCGACGCTGCGTTCCCCAAAGAGTGCCAGGTCGTGGGCGCTGCTTTCGCTGATTTACCTTGACGCGATGAGGTTCCGCTACAAACTAGGCATGGTACCTGAGGCCGCAACCATGGAACTCGCAACCGATGCAGCAGAGCGCGCAACTTCGATTGCGCCAAACGATACGCGCGCGCTTCAGGCAACGATGCTGGTCAGCTTCTTCAACAACGACACTGACAAGGCGTTGAAGGCCGGGGCAGCCGCTTATGCGCAGAATTCGAACGATGCGGAAGTCGCAGGCGAGTATGGTCTGCGACTGGCGATGTCCGGAAAATGGCAATCAGGCTGCGAGCTCATTTCAAGGGCACTGAACCAAGGGGCCGGCCCCAAGGGCTACTACGAGGTTGGAATGGCGCTGTGCGCTTTCACGAGGGGTGATTTGCAAGCCGCTGAACTTTGGTCCCGCATGTGCGACCTGGAATACAACCCGATGCACCGCCTGGTACTCCTGTCGATCCTCGGCGCGGAAGGAAAGTCCGCGGAAGCAACAAAGGAAAGGGACTGGTTGAACGTTAACGCGCCTGAGATGATGAAGAACATTCGCCGGGAAGTCTCCCTGCGCCTGCAGCGCAAAGAAGACCAGGACCGTTTTCTGGGCGGACTTCGGGGATCAGGGATCGCCGTCGAATCCGCTAGCGCGGAAATGATAAGCTCGAATTAAGCGCACCGTCGGCGCGGCATATGCGAGCTGGCTAGGGCGTGTCGGGCCGAGCATTGATGTCGACGATTGTTACGATGTCGTTGACGATCTGCGCGCCGAACTCGTCCTGCAGATCGAGAATATTGCGGCAATGCGTCTCACGATCAAGCCGCTTCGCAACGACGAATATCGATTTGAAATAAGCCAGGCCATTACTGCGAAGGCAGGCAGGTAAGCAGGGACAACGTCAGGTTCGGCAATTACGGTCAGCGGCCTCGCGTCGCTGTCAGACAATAACAAACAGGGGTTCTAGCGATGACTCATCTAGCACAGCGGCGTATAGGGAAACACCTTGGAACAGTGGCTGCGATGATCGTCGCCGCCGCCCTTCAAACAGTTAGTGTCTCGACCGTTCATGCAGCTGACGACCCTTTTGGAAAATTCCCCATCGTCATTCAGTGCAAATACAAGACCACGGTCCACGCCTTCTACCTTTCCAGGGTGACGGAAGATGGCCTGGCGACTTATGTGGCCTCCGACAGTATTGCCGGAACGATCTCGCTCGACGGTCACGCCAAGGCAGTCGGCGGCAAGGGCGGTGGCAGTTGTGTCGGAAAGACCCTGGAAGAACTACGAGCATCCGGTCAGGCACATGACCTGGGCAAATTGTGAAAGCACGTTCTAAAAATCAGCAATCGCTTCGACAATCACCTGAGTCGTTTCAGATGGTACTTTGTTCAATCTGTTTATTGCAGATGTGATCACGATCGCTGACCCGAAGTCCGCCGGGAAACCACTCTTGGTCCTAAGCACCACTAAACGCCTGTTATTGGCCAGCTTTTATTTGCGACTATAGCGTCGGAAATTGACGGTCGCCCATTAGACAATGTCGCGCTTGTCCGTGCCAGGCAGAGGTCTGTGCAATTGAGAAGTCGGCCTGCGTATGGCTCTCCAGGCCAGTCAAGGAGCAGCGTCGGCTAGAATGTGCGCTGCAAACGGAAGAAGCCACTTGTCACGTCTTCACCATCTTCCGCATCGAGATATTTGGCTGTTCCCTTAGCATAGAGGTTTTCAGCGATGTGGTAATCAACGGTAACGCCGACCTCCCACGCATCGCCAAGTCCATCGAATGATGCGGGAATAGCGCCATTGTCTGTGTCGGTGGCATATTTGCCGAAGTATTGACCCATAGGGGTCACTGACCATTTGTCTGTAATTTTCTAAGCGTATTCGGCGGCAACAGTCCATTCTGATTGGGCATAGTAGGAGTTCGGCCCAGAGGCCCACACACCTGCCAGACCCAAAGTACCAGGGCCAAGATCTGCGAAGATCATGCCGCGGATCGCGCCTTCTTCATTGTCCGTGTCATACCCACCGGTAAGTTGATAACTGACACTACCGATCTTGTCCCCGATCCCGAATGCGATACCGACGTTGTTTGATTGCTCGCCAAGCTTGTAGTAGCCATCTTCCAACTCATCGGCGCTAATGCCAGCATAGAAATCGCCGGTCTCGTATTGGTATCGGATGGAATTATGCAGCGTCTCGAAGCTCGACAGGACGTCTGGCTCGCCGCTCAAGTCATCATCCCACCACGCAGCCCGGCAATGTCGATGTAAGCCGAGTCAAGCATGGTACCGGTTGATGCGTTGTCGCCGTTGTTGCGCATAACGATAACGCCGGTTAGTGGACCATATTCAGTGTCGCTCTTCGACGTAAACTGAACATGCGCTCGCGTGCGAGCGTTCCAGTCAGAGGTGCCTTTTTCATCTGGCCCACCGTAAACCTCAAAGCGCAGGTAACCACCGATTTTGAGGCAGGTTTTGGTGCCGGGGATATAAAAGTATCCAGTGCCGTACGCGTCGCAGACGCGAACATACTCGACCGCTTCTGGCTCGGCGGCAACAATGGCGTCGGCAGCGAAGCTAGGTGCAGCGACAAGCGCCGCAACCGATCCAAGCAGCATCAAATGCAATGCCATATCTCGGTCCCTGGCTAAATATTGTTTTTTGAACGGACCCACTTGCAGAACAGGCAATATCCAGCCGAACATATTCACCCCACAGGATTCACCGATGTATCTTCTTCTACTAAATTCTCACATTCTAAGCAAAGAATCGCGAATGGACGCGAGATGAAATCAACCCAATGTTGCAAGCCAGCAACAGATGCTCTTGCGCGGTGGAGTCGAGTATCGCCGGCCTTTACAGCGATTGTAAAAGCGCCCCCACCCCGGAACCTTATCCTCCCCGTCATTTGCCTGAGGCGAAGGTCTGATTGCTGCTACTGGCCGCAGTGAGCTATTTTGGGGTGCAGGCGATATTGGCAGAATGAATATATGGAGGGGTTGCGCAGCAGTTCTCGTTAGTCGTTAAATCCGTCGGATGAAGTGCGCGGATCATACAGCGGCGGTTGTCAGGAACCCTGACCGGCCGTTGCGCCCTGTATGCTACGACCCTGGGATAGTGACCACCTAGCCCGACTTTGCTACCATCCCGGCTGCGTGAATGCCCCTGCCATAGGTCCAGCAATCGAGGGACGAGACCATGAACCGCATTTTCCTGTCGAGCGTTGTTATCACCAGCGCTGCTGCCTGGTATGGAACTCAAGCATCCGCAGCCGAATGCGACTTTACGAAGGTGGCTGGCACCTGCCAGGGGATGATTACGGTCAAAAATGCGAAGGACGCGAAGCCCCAGCACACAGCTGACGTGACGATACACAGCTCGGCACCAAGCTGCTCAAAGATTGCTTACATCTTCGAAAACGCACCGCATCAGACAGTAGTTAAAGACGGAAACAAACTACTGCAGTCGATAAAGGGTGCTGCACCGATTGCCAGCCGCAGTTTCAAGGTCGAAAGCTGCACGGCGTACGTTGATAAAGCCAGGCCAGCAGAAAGGAAGCCCGCGCTCAAAAAGGAACGGATGAACCCCAGGTTCTTTGAAGGACGCTGGACCGGCACGGTAGCTCCCAAAGAAAACGTTGAGCTGACAATCGATGTCAAAGGCAGCCGAGCAACCGGCCAAACGGTCTCTGGAAGTCACACGGTCAAGTTCACCAACGGCGCGATCAGCGGCGATAAGCTCACCTACACCTTCGTCGACTGGAGCATGGGGGGCATCGTGACCGTGACGCTGACCCGAGCTTCAGACGACAGCATCAAGTACAGTGCCGGGGCCAGAGGGATTCTGACCCGGAAGAAGGGCTGGTGGCGCTAGGCGGGCTGAATGCCCTCTTCGCAAACCGAGATCCATTTTTGACCTCGTTCAAAAAGACATCGCCCGTCGTCGTCTTTTTGAAGAGGGGCACCTCAATGAGGCCACCGGCAGGGCAACCCATACCCGGCCCGGTTCTGTCGCAAATTTTTAGCAAGGTCGCAGAACCAGCTGACGCTGGACACACCTACGCAGCGAGTGAAGCGAATTGCTGAAATGGCGATTGGCCACTGGGTGAAAATTGGCCCTTGCGGATCATGTGCGCCACTTCGATACCATCCAGTGTCGCTGACGCAGACTGAAAGGATTTGAAGCCTTTCATCGGGCCGGTCAGCTTCTTGATGAACCGGTGGTCCTGCTCAATCATGTTGTTGAGGTATTTGACCTGCAGGATCTCGATCAGCCAGAACCATCCCTGCAACGTAAGCGCGATTTTCTCCGCACCTTCAGTAATTGAGTGAGCTTTGGCATGAGGTGTCCACCTAAAAGAGGTGGACACCAAGTTATGGATGAATGTCAAAAACTTGCCGTGCGGCTGGTTGGTCGGAATGGGAGACGCCGTTTCGATCAACGTTCGAAAGATCGCCTTGTTGCGGCCTGCCTTGAACCTGGCGCATCGGTATCGAAACTTGCGCGCCTACACGGGGTCAACGCGAACCTCGTTTGGAAATGGATCAGGAAACACACCAAGGCCCATCCATTGCCGCCGTCTTCGCCATCAGTCTTTATTCCGGTTCAGGTCGCCGCCGCGAGCAGCAAGTTTGACATTGAGACGCTTACGACGGATCGAGAAGAGCTGCCGCCAAAAGTGGAGAGGAACGGCCCGCTGTCTCCTCCAGCGAAGGTGAGCGCGTCATTGCCGAATGGTGTGAGATTGACGCTGGAATGCGGCGATCTGGACGCATTGACGGCCGTAATCGGAGCCTTGGGTCATGTTCAAGCTGGGCGCTGATCTTCAAGTCTATCTGCATCGCGAACCGATCGACTTCAGAGCCGGCATCAACAGCCTTGCGGTTCTGGTCCAGGAGACGATGGCGCTCGATCCGTTTGCCCCGGCAGTTTTTGCCTTTTGTAATCGCAGGCGTGACCGCGTGAAGCTGTTATTCTTCGATCGCTCGGGCTTTGTGCTGATCCTGAAGCGGTTGAGTGAAGACAAGTTCCGATGGCCGCGCCGAGAGGTGCCGGTGGTCACGCTGACGACCGAGCAACTACACTGGATTCTCGACGGGATCGATATCGATGCGATGATCCGCCATCCCGTGCGGCAATATCAGATCGCTGGCTGAAGGTGGCGAATTGAGCTGTTGACGTAAAGGGGCGGTTCAGATTCAAAACTACGATGAATCGAACCGGCGAACCGAGCCTTGCAGAGCTGATGGCGCAGTTGGCAGCTAACGCCGCCGAAATCGCTGCGCTCAAAGCCGAGAAGGAAGCCCTCTCGCAGCGGGTCGTCAAGCTGGAAGAAGAACTGGCGCTCGCAAGGCTCCATCGGTTTGCCCCACGTAGCGAAAAGCACATCGATCGCATCTTCAACGAAGCCGAAGAGGCGGCGGGTGAAGATGACAGTGACGACGGCGACGTCGTCGATCTTCCAGAAACAGGCCTGCCGCCTGTCGAGAGCGGGGCGGGAAAGAAGCGCGGCCGCAGACCTTTGCCGGAAGATTTGCCGCGCGAGCGTGTCGAATATGACCTTCCCGACGATCAGAAGGCCTGCCCGTGCTGCCACGGCCAAATGCATCGCATGGGCAAGGCGGTTACCGAGCAACTCCATATCGAGGTCAAGGCAAAGGTCGTGCAGAACGTGCGGTTCAAGTATGCCTGCCGCCATTGCGACCGCACCGGGATCAATACGCCCGTCGTGATTGCACCGATGCCGACGCAGCCCTTGCCGGGCAGCATCGCCACCGCCTCGACGGTGGCCTTCGCGCTCGTCCACAAATACGTCGATGGCACGCCGCTCTACCGCGTGGCTCAGACATTCGAGCGTGCCGGCGTTCCGGTCAGCCGTGGCGCTCTCGCTCACTGGGTGATCGGCTCGAGTGAGAGGCATCTTCACCGCATCTATGATGCGCTGAGATTACGGCTTCGGTCGCAGCCTCTCATTCATGGTGATGAGACAACCGTTCAGGTCCTAAAGGAAAAGGACAAGGAAGCCACAAGCACATCGTATATGTGGGCATACCGGAGTGGCGAGGACAGTAGCGAGCCGATCGTACTGCTTGATTATCAGCCCGGCCGCGGTCAGATTCACCCCCAGACCTTTCTCGGTGACTACCGCGGCATACTGATGAGTGACGGTTACACAGCCTGGCGCACATTGGATGGTGCCACCCATGTCGGATGCATGGCCCATTCCCGGCGGCGCTTTGTCGAGGCCCTCAAAACGAGGAAGAGCGGGGGCGGACCGCCGGAACAGGCGCTCCGGTTCTTCGAACAGCTCTACCGGATCGAAAAGCAGGCCAGAGGCAAAACCCCAGACGCCGGAGAGACGAAGGCCGACTGCATTCGCGGCTTTCGCCAACAGCACAGCTTGCCTGTCCTGAACGCGCTCAAGTCGTGGCTCGACAACATCGCGCCGAAGGTCGTGCCGGATACCAAGCTCGGCGATGCCGTGTCCTACACTCTAAACCAATGGGATTATCTGACGCGCTATATCACGGATGGCAGGATGCCGATCGATAACAACATTCTGGAGCGTGACATCAGGGTCTTTGCTACCGGCAGAAAAAGTTGGCTGTTCAGTGATACCGTTGACGGAGCCAAGGCCAGCGCCGTGATCTACAGTTTGATGCTGACCTGCCGCGCCTGTGGCGTCGACCCGCTCACCTGGCTGCGCCACGTGCTCACTGAGTTGCCGCAGCGCGAAGAAGCGGCCGACATCGGCGACCTGCTGCCGTTCAACCTCTCCAAAACCTCTGCGGCCTAAGCCGACAGGTCCGTTGTTGGAGTGCCTCGAGCTGGGCAGCCAGGGTCTGGCTTTCGGAGGAGACACGGGTATATCCCTGGTTCCATACAGGTTTTTACGGATTTCCTGTTTTGAGAGGATCATTCCATGGAGCATGCCAATTTCACCGACGAAGAAGTTAAGGCCGTGCTTGAACATTTTCAAAAGACGACGCCGTCAACCTTCAAAGAGACGAAAGCCAAATTGGTTCAACTCGGATTGGCAAGCGAAGCCGGATTGCTAAATGCCCGAGGCGACTCGATTGTCTCTCTGCTGCAAGGCCCTGCCACTTATACGAAGGAAGAGGAAATGGCCGTAGCTCACTACAGCCATAACCCGGGCAACGTCGCCGGGCAGGGAATACTCGCCCTGGGGCTGGGCTACGTCGATAGATCTGGCAGGATTGATCTTAACCTTAGGGGACGGATGATAGAGCACTGCTACCGCATGTCGATCCGATGAAAGGGGTCGGTTCCGGCTGGGGGCGAAATGACACTCTAAGCCTTTGCTCCCTTCAGAGATATTCGCCGGTCAGTAATATGTGTGCCCAACCCAGCGGAGAGATCGATCCACTCACTTGGCTGCGCCATGTGCCCACCGGGTTGCCACAGCGAGGCAAAGAGGCAGACGTCGGCGACTTGCTACCGTTCAACTTCTCCAAAACCTCTGCGGCCTGACAGAGCCGCATACCTCTCCCGGTACGAGTGCGCTTCAGCGGTGCCGCAGCCGTCAATGCGCATGGAAAATCGCGCTTACCCTGCAACAGCAGTAGCCAGTTGATGTTTTGCAATCCTGCCAGGTTGGCACCGCTCTTATCGATGACGACCTTTTCAGGCCAGCCATTGTTCTTGATCGTGCGGGCGAAGAAAGCGCTGGCCGCAG
>NZ_JABDWD010000046.1:0-12589 GCF_019685115.1 Rhizobium sp. NZLR11
AAGGTCGACATACGAAAACAGCGACCCCGTCCGATCATCCCCGCCGCGCATCCAAATTCCCTCGAAATCACTTGCAAGATGGAATCATGTGTCCAGCCCAAAAGCCAGTGGGTTTTTCAGCAGCCTGCTAGTGCGCCGTGACGTCACTTATGTGGAAGGATTCGCGCTCGATCCAGCACTTCCCATCCCGGTGGAGCACGCCTGGCTCGTTGACGACATCGGACAGGTCATCGATCCAACCTGGGACGACAACATTGGGCACATCTACTACGGGGTGCCCTTCGAAAGAAACTTCGTCGCGCGGATGATGGAACAGTCCGGCGGTCAATGCGGACTGCTGGATCACAGGATCCTGCACCGGCACGCAGGGTCGCAGCAAGAGTTCGTGCAAGGGGTGCGCGGTGATCTTCTGAAGGAGGTAGCCTGATCGGAGGACTATCAGTAATCAAGCTTCCGTTGGGCGTTGACGTCCGTTTCGAGTCTCGCCACGCTGCTTTCATCACCAACATGGAGTCCACATGCGTCTCGATCATTTCACATCCGCGGCTCACCTAAGAGGATGCCTGGGCAGCCGGTTGAAGGAAATCGAAAGCCTGATGCTTCGGAGCACGGAGGGTAGCAAGTGTTAGCGCATGTGTTGCAATAACCGCACAACTCTCCGAAAACGAGCGTAAATCGAGGTGAGACAAACACTACCTATCGATGTATCGCACCAAGATCTGCTATGAAGCCATCGAGCCGATGATTGGTCTCGCTCTCTGAGCCTTTTTTCATGACATCGATAATTTGCCAGTGTGCGACTAGCACAGGCAAAACCAATTGTAGCGACATGGCTTTCCACCTGATCGAAATCTTTACATTTTCAATGGGACGTTTTTTGAAAAGCGGCACGAAACGGGGCGGACAGACTGTCGCCGCCGTTCTGATGGTTGTTGCTTGTGCCAATCCGTCTTTTTCGCAATCGCCTGTCCCGGCCGATAAAGCGCCGGAACAGGCGCCGGCTCAACCGACGCCTGCCATAAAATCCCAGAAGTTCGACGACTGGTATTATCGCTGCACCAGCGCTGCGGCATGCGAAGTCGCGCAGGTTGCACAAGTCGCCACGGACGGCAGGAACGTCAATGTGCTCACGCTGGCGATATCAACTGCGCCAGCCGATTCCCAGCGCAAGGGCGAGAAAGGCAAGTCACGGCTGGTGCTGACCGCCCTTCTGCCCCTCAACGTCTTCCTGCCTTCGGGGCTGTCGATCAGGGCCGACGGCAAACCGGTCGCCAAGCTCGACTACCGCAATTGCAACGAGGCCGGATGCTGGGCGCAATTGGCGCTGGATACGAAGACGGCGACGGCCTTGAAGAAGGGCGCAGCGGCCGAAGGGCTGGTGCGGCTGATGAACGGCCAGGACGTCAATATCCGCTTTTCGCTGAAAGGGCTGAAGCCGGCCCTCGACGAACTCCAGTCCACTGCCGCGAAGTAGCCGAATTTCACCATGACCACCGAAATTCGATACTCCCTGGTCGCTGGCGCCGTCCTCGTGATGAGTGTCGCGCCCGTTTACGCGCAGTCGCCTGCCGATGACTTCAACCGACGCCAGGAAGAGCAGTCGCAGACGCAGCGGCTGGATGCCCTGCGCCGCGCAACACCGGGCGGCGGCGCGGAGACGGAAAACGGCGCTGTGCCCGCCGGCGGGGGAAATGGCGCATGTTTCGACATCACGCGGGTCGAGATCGACGGGGCGAACCGGCTATCGGCGCAGGAGATCGGCAAGGTGACGGCGCCTTACGGCAACCGCTGCGTCGGCCTTGCCGAGATCAATGCCGTCCTTAGGGATGTCACGCATCTCTATATCGATCATGGTTATGTGACCTCGCGTGCCTATGTGCCGCAGCAGGATATCCGCAAGACAAGGGTCCTCCATCTGCTCGTCGTCGAAGGCACGCTTTCGGACATCTATCTCAATGGCCAGAAAGTGGCCGGCAGCGGTTCGCTGGCGACCGCCTTTCCCGGTCTGATCGGCCGGGTCGTCAATATCCGCGATATCGAGCAGGGGCTCGACCAGATGAACCGGCTGCAGGCCAACGACGCCAAATCCGCCATGCTGCCCGGCCCGAAGGACGGAACCTCCATCCTCAACATCGAAAACCGTCCGGCCCGGCCCTGGCACGTCTCCTTCGGCAACAACAATATGGGGCAGGAGAGCACCGGCCTCTCCCGAAGCTCGGCATCGCTCGGCTTCGACGATCTGCTCCATATCAACGATCAGTGGAACTTCTCCTACGAACACAGCGGGCCGGACTATCCATGGACCGATGACGGAAAAGGCTACGGCAACAGCTATTCCGGCAGCGTCAGCGTCCCCTACGGTTATTCCACCGTTTCGCTGAACGGCTCGTGGTACCAGTATGAAAGTGCCGTCGAAGGAAATTTCAGCACGCTCGAAACCTCCGGCAATTCCGGCCAGGCCGGTCTCGGCATCGACCGCGTCGTCTTCCGCGACCAGGATTCGATCACCACCATCCGCAGCGACCTGACCTACAAGCAGACGAACAACTTCCTGCTCGGCAATCTGATCGAGGTCGGCAGCCGCCGCTATACGGTCGGCGATATCGGCATTTCCCATTCCCGCCGCATGTTCGGCGGTATCTGGGTATTCGACGCCAGCTATGACAAGGGGCTCGGCCTGTTCGATGCGGTGGAACCGGGGGATCCCGGCGCCGGAAATGCGGACCCACGCTTTTCGAAATTCAATGCCACGATCAGCGTGACGCAGCCGTTCCAGGCCGCAGGCCGACAGTTCGAGCTGACCTCGCTGATCAGCGGTCAATATTCCCCCGACAATCTCCTCGGGGCCGAGCAGATCTCGCTTGGCGGCTACAGCAATGTCCGCGGCACGCGCGAAAGCGTGCTCTTCGGCAATAACGGCATGTTCAGCCACAACGAGATCGTCTGGCGAACGGGATCCAACCAAAGCGGCGGCGCGGCCGCGCAGGCGTTCGGCGAACTGCGCCCCTATCTCGGCTTCGATTACGGCCATGTCTATGCGCAAAAACGCTTCGACATGACAGGCGGTGATCTCGCCAGTTGGACGGTCGGCACTCGAATCGTTGGCGGCAATCTCAGCGCCGATCTCGGCTACTCCGACATCATTACAAGCAGCGTCGACGGTGGCGACGGCGGGCTCTTTTATTTCAGTGCATCCGCCCATTGGTAGTGAAGCAAGAAGTGAAGATGCCCCTCTCCATCAGGATGGTTGGGAGTAATGGCTAGCATGATTGCTGCGCCGCGATAAATGACGATGTTTTCTTCGGATTGCATTTACCTCAAGTGCAGGCGGAAGTTGACCGCGACCAATGGCTGTGGTCTCGGTCCTGCTGAAAAAGTACAACTGAGGCGGGATTTATCCGCCGTGCAGACTTTAGGGCGCGGAAGACAGTGATGAGCGAAGAGCGGTTGGGGCGGACGGCGGCAGCAAGGGGCGTCGCCGGCGCAAATGAAAGAGCTGGTCTCAGGCCGGCACCTCTTTTCAGGCAATCGCTGGCGCTCCTGCTCAGCGGTTTGCTCGTGCTACAGCCGATGCTAGCCAATGCCCAGTCGGTCTCGGCAAGCACGGCGCCCGCGGCCAATCAGCCGGGCATTGGCACCGCGCCGAATGGCGTGCCGCTCATCGACATCGTCACGCCGAACAGCCAGGGCCTGTCGCATAACAAATACGACAATTTCAACGTCGGCACACCGGGCCTCATCCTCAACAACTTCAAGGGGGAGATCGGCACCTCCAATCTTGGCGGCGTCACGCCGGGCAATCCCAATCTCAACACATCCGGTCCGGCATCGGTCATCCTCAACGAGGTGATCAGCGGCAACCGCTCGGCATTGAACGGCGCGATCGAGGTGTTCGGCGGACGGGCCGACGTGATCATCGCCAACCCGAACGGCATCACCTGCAGCGGCTGCGGCTTCATCAACACGCCGCATGCGACGCTGACCACAGGCGTTCCCGATATCGGTGCGGACGGCGCGCTGAAGGGGTTCACGGTCAACGGCGGCGATGTCACCATCGGACCGAACGGCGGCAATTTCGCCGCCGGACCTGGCGCGGTGGACCTCTTCGACATCGTCTCGCGTGCCGTCACCATCAACGGCCCGGTTTACGGCAAGGACCTTCGCGTCACGGCCGGCCGCAATCAATTCGATTACGCCACCGGCAACGCCACGCCGCTTGCGGCGACGTCCGGCACGCCGGAATATGCGATCGACGGTTCGGCGCTCGGCGCCATGCAGGCCGACCGCATCAAGATCGTCGTGACCGAGCGGGGCGCCGGTGTACGCATGCGCGGCGATCTGGCAGCCAATGCGGGCGAGCTTTCGCTCTCGGCCGATGGCAAGATCTCGCTCGGCAACGTCTCCGGCCAGCAGGGCGTTTCGATCTCTTCGAAGGCGAAGGTGACGGCGTCCAAGGTCACGTCGAAGGCGAAAGCCACCGTCCAGGCGGACCAGGGCATCACCCTCGATACGGTCGCTGCCGATGACGACATCCTACTTTCGAGCGGCAGCGGCCTGTTGAGCGTCGGCGGCGAGGTGAACAGCTCCGCCAACGTTCAGATGACATCGGCCGCCGGCATTGCGGCCGGCAATGTCGTGGCCGGCAATGCGATCACTCTGTCCACCACCTCGGGCGATATTGCGGTCGCCGGTGCCGTCAAGGGTGCCGGTGCGCTCTCGATCACGGCAATGGCCGGTTCGATCTCGGCTGCTTCACTGACCGGCGGCAATGATGTCTCGCTTTCCGCCGGCGCGGCGATCGACATATCGGGTGATGTCCTGGCTGAGGGCAACGTCACGGCTTCAGGCGGTTCGATCGCGGCCGGTAGCGTTGTCTCCGGCCTCGATGCGGCTGCGACGAATGCTGCGGCAAACGGCAGCACCGTTCTCGGCAGCGTTGGCGACATCCGGCTCGTTGCCGGCAGCGGCGCGATCGCTGTCGACGGGCTCCTGTCGGCCGGCGACACGTCGGTCACGGCGGCCGCCCTGACGGCCGACTCGGTCACCGCGCACGGCACCGTTGCCATCGACGCCGCCACGGATGTCAGCGGCCAGATTCTCAGCGCCGGCAACGTGTCGATCACCGGTGGCGCGATTTCGGCCGAGGCGATCGTTTCAGGTCTCGACTTTGCCGCTACCGCCGTTTCGCCGGGCGGCGCTGCCGTCGTCGGCCCGTCGGGGGATCTCACGCTGGATGCGGGCAACAGCGGCAGCGTCGATGTCGACATGCTCATTGCCGCAGGCGCTCTTCTCGTCGATGCCGGCCGCTTCCAGGCGGACAATGTCAGCGGCCATGGAAGCGTTTCCATCAACGCGGAGACGTCGATTGCCGGCCAGCTCCTTGCCGCCGGCGACGTTTCGATCACGGGTCCGGCGATACGAGCTGGAGGCATCGCCTCAGGCGTCGATTTCGCCGCCACCCAATCGGCCAATGGCACGTTGGTGCTGCAGCAGGCGGGGGGCATGATCCTTACCGCGACCAGTGGTTCGATCACCGTCGACGCCGCGCTGATGAGCAGTGGCAACCTTTCGGCCGATGCGAGCCAGAATATCGCCTATAACAAGCTTCAGACCCTCAGCAGCGCCAATCTCGCCGCCTCCGGCCAGATCAGCTACGGCAATCCCACCCGCGCCGCCGGGGACCTGACGCTCACCACCACCAACATCGACCTCTCCAACGGCGGGGCCAGCAACATCGCCGCGGGCGGCACACTGACGCTCAATGCCGATAGCGCCAACCTTAGCAACAACAGCATCACCCTCGGGGGCCTCGCCCTCAATCTGACCGGCGCGGCCGATCTCAGCGGCACTCGGATCAACGCCGTCACCAATGCCGGCGGTTCGGGCGATATTGCCATCGATGCCACCGGTCTTGCCACGACGGCCGGCACCGCGCTGCTCGCCGCCAACGACTTGACACTGACGCTGCCGTCGCTGACCAATGCCGGGCTATTGGCGGCCGGCAACGACCTGACGCTCAATGTTTCCGGCAATCTTACCAACAGCGCCACGGGCCTCGCCTATGCCGGCCACGACGCCAGCCTCTTCGTCGGCGGCGTGCTCACCAACAACCAGGGCGGCATCGTAGCTGGCCACGATCTTGAGATTGCCGGGACGCCATCAGGGCAGAGAAACGGGGCGGTCACCAATGTTTCCGGGCTGATCCAGGCTGGAAACGACATGTCCATCCTGACCAGCAATCTGACCAACCAGCGCGCAGCCACGCCGCAATGGACGACCGGGACGCTGGTTTCGTCAGGTGTCGTCAGCGGCTTCACGCTGAATCCCGTCGCCGCCGGCCTGCCGTTCGGTTATCTCGAGACCGCAGACCAGAACATGTTCCAGCTCTATGCCGGCGTCGATCCGGGGTTGTGGCAGGACTATCAGCCGCTGCTCTGGTCGAAGGCGACGCTTGCCGACGGCACCACCTACCGCGCGTGGACCTGGATCTCGGCCGATGGACCGGAGAAGGTCACGCCGATCATCGACTGGATCAGGGATCGAGTCACCAAGGACGCAAACGGCAACCCCATCTACGACGCCAACAATCCGTCGCGGTATTTCATCGTCGATGAGGTGAATTTCAGCGGCTCAGACGAAAGCACAACCTATAGCTGGGATTGGTCCTCCCATCTCAGCCAATCGGTCTACGAGGATCGCCTGATCGGCACGCTGAGCCCCGAAGCGACGATCCGGGCGAGCGGCAACCTTTCGATCGACGCCACGAATCTCACCAATTCCTACAGCTCGATCGAGGCCGGCGGCGATGCGACGCTGAAGGGCTCGACGCTGACCAATACCGGCGTCACCCTCTTCCGCACGACGACGACAACCTGCAGCGCCCAGGGCGCCTGCACCGCCTATGATGCCAACGGCAACGCCAATCCCTCGAAGAACATCGCCAACGGCTCGACCATCGTCAGCTCGGTGCAGGCGATCGGCGGCGTCTCGGCCAATATCAAAGCCGGCGGTGCCCTCTCGGTCAACTTCGGCAGCGTCAACAACACGTCGGCTGCCGGCTCGATGGCCGGCGGCGCCAGCGTGGCGGCCGCCAGCAATCCTGGCGATCCGCTTTCGGCGCTCTCCGGCCTGACCGCCGGCGGCGCGCTGTTCAGCGTCAATGCCGGCCTCGGCGGCGGCAACCCGCTTTCCGGCCTCAGCGATATCGCCGAACGCATTCGCCTCGACGCCAAAGCCCTTGAGGCCGCCGCCAAACCGCAATCGGGCGGCGTCGGCGGGAACATACCCCATCAGATATTTCTGTTCGAAACCCGCGGTGACTTCCTCGATGTCGGCAAGTTCTACGGCTCCGGCTATTTCATGACCGAAATCGGCTACAAGCCGGAGACGACGGTTCCGTTCCTGGGCGACGCCTATTTCGAGAACCAACTGATCGACACGCAGTTACGGCAGCTTGTCGGCGAGGGGTTGGGACGCAGCACCTTTATCGCCGGCAGTGATGCGATCGCGCAGATGAAAACGCTGCTCGACGACGGTGTCGCTTATGCCAAGAAACACGGTCTGGCTGTCGGCCAAGGTCTCACGCCTGAGCAGGCGGCGGCGCTGACCACGTCGATCGTCCTCTACCAGTGGCAGACCGTCAACGGCGTGCAGGTGCTCGCGCCCGTCGTCTACGTCGCCGCCGCCGACCGACAGAAGCTGACCGGCGCCGCCGCCGCCATGGCGGGCGGCTCGGTCAATATGAATGTCGGCAATCTTGACAATTCCGGCCTGATCGCATCCGCCGGCGGCCTGACCGTCTCCGGCAGCTCGATTGAGGGCAGCGGCACGTTCCTGTCGCGCGGCGACACGGCGCTCAATGCCACCAACGGCATCACGCTCGCCGCCCAGACGATGACGATCGGCGGCCAGAACGTCGTCAACACCAATGCCGGCGTGACGGCAGGCGGCGCTCTGCAGCTTGCCGGCGGCAGCGGCGATCTGGCGCTGACGGGCGTCAAGGTCAATGCCACAGGCGACGCCTCGCTCACCGGCAAGAATGTGACGCTGGCTGCCGCCAAAGTCGAAAACGACGGCCAGCAGAATGCCACCGGCAGCCAGGTCGCCAGCGGCAAGGCCCTGACGATCACGGCCACCGACAATGTCAACGTCATCGGCAGCTCCGCCAAGGCGGGAACGACGCTCGATGTGACCGCCGATAAGGGCTCGGTGGCCGTCGTGTCGACCGATGTCGCCCGCGACAACCAATCCGGCTACACCAGGACCCTCTCCACCGACCAGCAGCAATCGCAGCTTTCCGCCGGCACGGATGCGACGATCAAAGCCGGCGACGACATCCTGCTCTCCGGCTCCTCCGTCAAGGCTGGCGGCAATGTGGCGCTCAGCGCCGGCGACGATATCAACATCACGGCTGCGCAGGAGCAGTCCGCATCCACCTTCGGCAAGAAGTCCGCCTCGTCGATCAACCATGTCGGCTCGGAGATATCAGCGGGCGGCGACCTCTCGGTGACCGCAGGCAGCGGGAGCGGCGATCACGACCTCAACATCGTCGGCAGCAAGCTCGCCGCCGACGGCAAGCTCGCGCTCAAGGCCGATGGCGACGTGACGATCGCCGAGGCCACCGACACCGCGACCCTCGACACCAAGCTCAGCACCAAGGGCGGGTTCCTTGGCAAGAGCGAGAAGACGACCACGCATCTGGAAACAACGACGGCCGTCGGCTCCGCCATCACAGGCGGTGGCGGCGTCGACATCACGTCGGGCAAGGACACGGTCATCTCGGCCTCGAAGATCGAAGCCGGCAAGGAAGACGGCACCGATCCGGCGGACCTTAACATCAGCGCCAAGGGCGACCTCATCATCGCCTCCGGCAAGGACACCAGCGCCAAGGACGACAAGGGGACGCGCAGCGGCTTCCTGTCCAAGGGCTCGTCCAGCCACAAAAGCTACGACGAGACGACGGTCGCTTCCGAACTCGGCGCGTCCGGCAACATCAACCTGACCGCCGACGGCGCGGCGGTGATATCGGGTTCGAAGGCCAATGCCGACAAATCGATATCCGTCACGGGCGACAGCGTCTCGATCATCGGGGCGCAGGAGACGCATGAGCTCGAGGAGCAGCACAAGAAATCCGGCTTCGGCGTCGGCGGCGGTGACGGTTTCATTTCTATCTACGGCAGCCAGCAGAACATTGGCAAGCAGGCCTCCGAACTCAACGTGGCATCGGTGCTTTCTGCTGGAACGGATGTCGCACTCAAGTCGCGCGACACCGACATCAACATCCTCGGCTCGCAGATCTCTGCGGACCAGAACATCACTCTCGACGCCGCCCGCGACGTCAACATAACGCCGGGCGCCGAAAGCGCCTCTGTAGAGGAAAAGGAAAAGCGCTCCGGTTTCGGCCTCTCCTTCGGTTCGAGCAGCGGCGGCTTCTCCATCGGCATCGGCATGTCCTCCGTCTCGGACACCACGAAACAAGGCTCGCAGACCAACGCGATGGCTGCCCTTTCCGCCCGCAACGACCTGACCATCAAGGCCGGCCGCGACGCCAACCTGCAGGCGGCCGACGTCTGGGCCGACCGCGATGTGGCGATCACAGCGGAGCGCGACGTCAATCTGCTTAGCGCGGAAGACAAGTCGAACTACGAGAGCGTGCACGAACAGTTCTTTGCCGGTGTGACGCTGTCGGTTTCGACAGGGCTTGTCAGTGCAGGCCAGAGCATTGCCGGCGCTGCGCAGAAAATCGCCGGCATTTCGGACGGCTACACGGCCGCCAACGCTGCCTTCGCCTCGCTGAAAGCCTATGATGCCCTCCAGCAGCTCGCAGGCATTGCCAAGGACGGCGGTAGCATCGCTTCTGCCTCGCTGACGGCCGGCTTCAGCTATGAGAAGAGCAGCGCCTCCTCGTCCACTTCCACGCCCGTTGTCACCAGCGTGGGGGCCGGACGATCGGTCACCATCGAAGCCACCTCCGGCGATCTGACGGGACATGGTGCGCAGATAGCGGCGGGTTATGGCTATGGCGACGTAGCAGCCGACGACGACAAGGCGGGCGACATCACACTGAAGGCCGGTCACGACATCACGCTGGAAAGCGCTCAGGCGACCAGCGAGATGAGTAGCGACAGCAAATCGGCGAACGCCAGCTTCGGCGTCAACGCGGGTATTGGCCTGCAAGGCGTAGGCGTAGGTGTCACCGGTGGCGCCAGCGCGGGAATGTCGAAGTCCGATGCCACTTCGATCACCCAAGTCAACAGCCACGTCACCGGCAGCGGCGACATCACGATCAGCTCCGGCAACGACACGACGCTCAAGGGCGCCGTCGTTTCCGGCGACACGATCACGGCCGATGTCCGCGGTGATCTCAGCATCATCTCTACGCCCGACGTCGGCAGCAGTGCCAACAGTTCCGCCTCTGCCGGCTTCTCCTTGAGCGGGACGGTAGGAAGCAACTTTCTGCCTGTGACCACTCAGCTTTCAGGCTTGCAGTTCGGCGGCGGTCTCGGCTCGGGTGCAACGAACTGGATCAGCGAGCAATCCGGCCTGCTATCCACCGGCAAGATGGATATCGAAGTCGGCGGCAACACCGATCTTCAGGCCGGCAAGATCATCTCCAAGAGCGGCGACCTGTCGCTATCGACCGATACGCTGACCTACGGCGATTTTCTCGGGCAGAAGGGTTATGAGGGCTTCAGCGCCCAGATCGGCATCGAGATTCCGGGCAATGAGTTGCCCGGTGCGCCGCCGGCCAACAACACCCTCGAAGGCACTTACCAGCTCGACGACACGCGCCAGACTGTCCGCGCCACCGTCGGTCCCGGCGAGATAACCATTCGCAACGAAGAGAAGCAGTCCGAGCTGACGGCGCAGGGCGCGACGCCATCGTTGCAAAAACTCAACCGGGATCCCCAAAAGGCCTACGAAATTACCAAAGACAAACATGCCAGTATCGACTTCTATCTTTCCGACACTAGCGTGAGAGCCGCCCTATCCGCTGGCAAGACAGTAGTTGAGGTTCTCGGTGATCTCTTGGACCGGATGGTTGCTGAAGGAGTGAGGAGCCCGGAACAAGCTGCCTTGTCAAAAGAAATGTTCACCTATCTTGACGACCCCCAAGTCCGTGATCAACTCGAACAGTGCGGCCAACAGCAGGGCAGTATCGATTTCAATATCTTCGACTGGATAATTACCCCCGCATACGCGCAGACGGGCTGCCTGATTTCGCTGCCAAATGGACAGACAAAGCTGTTTACTGCGACGCAGGCGGCGGACTGCCTGTCTGATTACGAGCAAATGACGGGTATTGTCCGTGGGATCATAGGAACCACGGGTGTGGCAGTCGCAGGTTTGGCCGGCGCTATTCTTTTGGTGTCAGCAGGGTCAACAGGGCAAGATATCGATCAAAGGTTTACTGCTGCGGATGGAAGTACGGTGCGGGTTTCCGGTCAAAGTGAGCAACCCGGCCGATTGGTCTTGGTGACCTATCCTGACGGAACCAGGGCAAGCCTTACTATTGAAGTATACGACGATGGCGGCGCCATTTACCTAACCGGCGGGACAATTGGCAATCAACCGATGACAGCGTACATGTTGCAGGACATGCAAATTACGCTCAGCAATGCGGGCATGCCTAACATCGTGTTGAGCCAGAATTCGAATGGAGGTGGTGATCAGAAATATTTCCCGCCACCAAAGACCGCAGAAGGAATACCGGGAATTCCGGATTTGCAAAAGGGAAAGCCAGTTGGCGGCAGGGCGCGGTGGTATGACAGCAAGGGAAACATTTATGAATGGGACTACCAACACGGTAAACTTGAGAAATTCGATAAGTCGGGAAAGAAGCATCTCGGTGAATACGATCCGGTGACCGGGACGCAAACGAAACCTCCTAAGCCTGGACGAACGACACCAAAAGGATGACCTTATGCAAGTTTCGCTTGTTCTAGAGTTGTATGAGAAGCATGGCCAAGTTCTGAAGAATACACTTGATGTAGAATTCAGCGATCTGGAGTTTTTCAGACGCGTATTATCAGTTCCTGATCAAGATCCATTAATGTACGGGTCATACAAGATAGACAAAAATAGTAACGGCATGATTTTCGACAAGTATGGATTTATGTTGGACGTCGACAGATATGATTGCTATGCCGGATATAGGCAGATTTCGTAATGAAGCCCGATTTCCAAACTTTGTCATGGTGTCGACTATGGACGACAAATCTGGGAGTTAGCGGAGGAGCCGGGCGACGGCATTGGCGGGATTTTCTGTTGCTGACAAAAAGCCCCTCGTCGATACATGCCTTAACGTTCGTCGAGCTTGGATTTGAAGCCAGCCTGCAAAAGTGTGCTTTGGTGGTCACTGACCGCGGCGAATTAAGATTTACACCTGACTATTACCCGAATTCGAATAAATGTCGGGACTATCCTAGAAAAAATCTCAGACCATTTTGAGCAACGAGGCATCTAGTGGATTGATTCCAACGTTTGGTGCCCACGTTTGACGGCTGCGATGATCTCATCGGGGTCTGCTTTCCAGATGAATGGCTTTGGTTCGTGGTTGTGTTCTTTGACGAAGCGGTTGATGGCCGCC
>NZ_JABDWD010000047.1:0-11086 GCF_019685115.1 Rhizobium sp. NZLR11
CGATATTCTACGAAAGCTTCATTGCAGTGAGCCGGTTTGAAAATAATCAGCTCGCGGAAACGCGGTTGTATCCCATCGAACTTGGCCACTCCAAAAGGTTTGCCAACCGCGGTGTTCCGCGTCTTGCCCGTGGGCAGCAAGGCCGGGCCATTCTGCAACGGATCCAGGAGCTGTCAGAAATATATGGAACTAAAATTGGCATCGAGGACGATGTCGGCGTTGTAACATTCAAGCCTAGCACGAGGGACCAAGCCTAAACTGCCCAGTTGAGTGTCCTTGTCCTTCCTTTAAGCTGCGTATTGGCGCATCGGCTTCACTCCCACCGTTCCATAAGGCTAATGTGCAATGCTATGACATAACAAGCCCGTTTAGGCACATTTGATGCGGAACTCCTGCATCGAATGGCCGAAAAACGGCGAAATCCGCCGTGCGATGACGCATAATCTGCGGCGTCGCAGAGACATCTTGGGAGTTTGAAAGAGACACGACGAAATGCAGCATGCCGATCCGCAATCCGGTTTAACGACCACCTCGGCGCCTCTCAGGAATCCCGCGTTTCGCGCGATCTGGACCGTAACGCAGATCTCCAGTCTTGGATGGCTCGTGCAAACGGTTGCCATCAGTTGGATGATGGCGACCATTTCAGCGTCCGATCTGATGGTCGCCTTGGTGCAGGCCGCGTCGACGTTGCCGGTGTTCTTCCTGTCGATCCTTGCTGGCGCCATCGCCGACAATTTCAGCCGCCGATGGGTTATGTTTGCAGGACACTGCCTGTTGGCGCTGGCGTCAACGACATTAGTGGTTTCTGTAGGACTGGGATTTATCAGTCCCTGGCTCATCCTCGCACTAGGGTTCCTCGCCGGCTGCGGCTTCGCCTTGAATGATCCAGCCTGGCACGCCTCCATTGGCGATATATTGCACAAGCGCGACATTCCGGCCGCGGTGACGCTGACGTCTGTCGGATACAACACCGTCCGCAGCGTTGGTCCGGCTTTGGGCGGCGTAATCCTGGCTTTCTTCGGACCGCTAGCCGCTTTCGCCCTTTCAGCGCTGTGCGATCTGGCGCCGCTTGGTGCCATTTGGCGCACCAAATGGCACGTCCGCGCTTCGCCCCTTCCGCGTGAGAAAATGACTACGGCTATCCACGACGGGCTGCGCTTCACGGCAATGTCCTTCGAGATCAGGTCAGCGGTCGCCCGGGCGACATTGTTCGGCTTGGCCAGCATCTCTATCCTCGCGCTGCTTCCTCTCGTCGTCCGCGATCGGTTGGAAAGCGGGCCCATCGTCTACGGCATTCTATTGGCCGGCTTCGGCGGCGGGGCTTTCGTCGCCGGCTTGTGCAACAGCTTCCTCCGGCGGATCATGTCTCAAAACAAGCTGGTGGCGGTCGCTTCTATTGCCTGTGCAGCATGCTGTCTTTCCATTGCTCTGACGTCGTCCGTTGCGGTGGCGGCTCTTGCGCTGGCACTCGGGGGTGCTGGATGGCTCATCACCTGGACGGGCATCGACGTCTCGGTGCAGCTTGCCAGTCCAAGATGGGTTGTCGGCCGCACGCTTTCGATCTACTACGCCTTGAGCGCTGGCGGCATGTCTGCCGGCAGTTGGGTCTGGGGAACCGTCGCTCAGAACTATTCGCTGACCTGGGCTCTGGAGGGAGCAGCAGGGGCTCTGTTGCTGGTCGCTGCGGCGGGATTACTTTTCCCCGTGCGTCCGTGGGAAGAAGCGGACCAGGAAAGTTCGGATTTCCATCCGCCGGACCTGGCACTCGATCTGAAGCCCAGGAGTGGTCCGATCGGCGTAAAGATCGAGTATTCAATATCCGAAGCGAACATCGAGGCATTTCTGGGTTGCATGCGCGCTAGGCGCCACGTCCAAAGCCGTGCCGGTGCCCATAACTGGACGCTGCAGCGCAACCTGCAAACGCCCTCAATTTGGACCGAGACATTCCGCACGCCAACCTGGTTGGATTTTCTTCGCCTCAACTTTCGGCTTACGGCCGCGGACAAGTACCTCGTCGAGCAGCTCCATGCCCTGCATGATGGAGAGCTTCCGCCGCAGACGGTGCTTTCGATCGAACGTACGACGGACGCAACTCGCGCCCGGCCCATCGAAGTCGTTTCGCGGCCCCTGAGGTGATGCCGACATGAATCCATCACCAAACGAACAGCTTGGCTTGCCGCGGACTTCGGCCCCGAAGTCTGGCGAACATCACCTCGACCGGAGCCGGTCGAACTTCGCCTGCTTTAGCTAAAATGGCATCACCCTATGCCGCGCAGGGCCACTCGGCTGCCGTTGACCCTCTTCCAACGGCCGCCGCTTTTTCTCGTCGCGTTCAGGCGGCGCTGAGCTCCTCCCAAGGCAAGGTGGCTGTCGTCGGACCAGTTTATGACGTACTGAATGTCTTTATGTGTACGGGATTTACACGAGACACTGGCCAGTAATTCATGAAGGCGAGTCCGGTGCGTCCCGGCGACTACCTGGAGTCTTTCGCCGAGATAGATCTTCTCGGCTGTATGTCGGCCTGCCCGGGTGGCGGCTGCTCGTCCGAGTATCGTCTTGCCGACACCCAAAGTGATCAGGTGATGTCTTGAGCAGGCCTACAAGCACAAGTTCGCGCGAATCCCTAAAGCATAGCAGCTTTGAAGACGTAGCCGGAGAGCACCTTAGCTCCGAAGACTGTATAGAGTGTCTTCCTTTAGGAGTTGTCACATTGGCCCCAAGCTCAAAGTGCCCGAAATGCCGGCCGCGTGCATATATTTTCGGATACGTGGGTCGATCCTAACGTCATTCTTCTTGTATGATCCGCAAGCCCTCAATTGTTCTTTCACGTCCACCATCCTCCCTAGATATTTCCACGCGATCGGCGATGCGAACGGTTGCCGGTAAACATGCGAGGTCATGCCGAACGTCAGCCCGGTGAGGATATCCAAACTTTTGCGATAAGAGGGATAAAGAACGGACTCCACTATGGTGTCGGCCGACAACGTTTCAAACTCGAGCAAAAATAAACAGTTCCCAAGAAATGTGGCCATTCCTTCATATTTCAGTATTTCCTGCACTTCCTCGTGCGGCCCCGTTCGCTCGATTGTTTTGCTGCAAACCCTTCCTTCCCATTCGAAGAGAAGGACTACCGAACGGACGACCACGTCTTGCTCGGAGGGAGTAAGAAAATGCGTGTGATAGTAGCCGAGCATGGTCCGAAGCCTCTTCAAATCCCCGGGAAAGGCGCGGTCGATCAATGACGTCATTCGGTCGCGGCCTGACAATTCCTTCAGCCGTGCGGGTATTCCCACTTCTTTGTTCGGGTCAATGAGTTCGTTGATGCCAACTCCGAGGCCAGTGGCAATCCGTTGCAGATTGTGTTGTGACGGGCGAACACGTCCCGTCAAGTATCTGTCAAACTGTTGCCTGTTGAGACCGAGCATGCGGCACACGTCAGAGACGGAGCGATAATGCGCACAAAGACTGCGAAGTTTTTCTGAGAAATCACTCACCGGGGAATTCCTTGCGCTACTTTGCGCAGAATCGCGCAATCCAGAGCAAAGTCAATGAAAAATGCGCGATTGTTGCCCGAGGCTCGTCTTACTAGCCTCTGGTCAAAACAACGGGAACACAACCTACCCACTACCTATCTGGATGATCCCCGTCGCCGAGCGACCGGGGCTGTGTGCGGTTCCTCGTCAAGGGACCAGCGTGTCAAAAGGGATTTTAATGAGCTACGGCATTTATATTGGCAAGAACCACACTGGCGACGGCATTGCCTACTTGGCCGGTTATGGAGATGAGCCTTCAAGCCACTGGCTGGATATTGTCGGCCGGAAACAACACGCAGAAGGAACTACGATCAAGGTTGGCGTCACTGCCGACGCACATCTGCCTGGCGCAATGAGTGAGATACCGCAGGCGAGGGAGACTGCAAGACACATTTGCGTCAACTACAGCTACTTTAAGGGCACGCCGGCCCCACTGACGAACGGGGGGCTAAACGAGTATGGCGTCGCGGTCCGAGACATTTGGTCCGAATCCCGGGCCGAGCTTATTTCCATGACGCCCCCGGACCAGACGGGCCCAAACTACAGTGACCTTTCCCGTATCGTCCTTGAACGGGCGAAAAGCGCTATCGACGGCGTGAAACTTATGGGAGATCTCATAGCCCGGTATGGTCACGCGACCTATGGAGGCAATTCTCACATCATCGCAGACTCGAATGAGGCATGGGTCATTATTCAATTCGCGGGTGGGCAGGGTCTATGGGCGGCGGAGCGGCTGGGCGAAAACTCCATTCGAGCGTCTCGACCAGGCTACATCGAAGAAATTCCAATTGGGAGCCAAACGTCAGGCGACTTTCTTTACTCAGCCAACCTAGTCGACTTCGCGGTCTCGCAGGGATGGTACGATCCCACTTCTGGCGACAAATTCAACGTCAACAAAATATACGGAGACGGAAAGGGCAAGTGGGACGGGGTATGCTGGATAGAAAGTGAGTTGGCGACCTTGTCTAAGCGGCCACAGAAAATAACCGTTGAGGACATTTTTTGGGCGATTAGAACCGAGCGACTGACAGGAGAAACGGCAGGGTACGGGCAGGTCGTCCCACTCGCAGATGAAGTTTATCCCGAATCGAGAGTGCTTTGGCACACCCACATCGGGGCGGTAGCTGCACCGTTCGTTCCAGTATTCATGGGCATCCGCGAAGTTGTGCCAGAGTTTAGAATGCATCGTTACCTTACCGATGGCGAAGCTGAATCCTATCTCGATACTCGATACTTCGGCAGCAGGGTATCTCACGTCACACAGCAGGTCGAGTCGACGCGTTCGGCGACCTACGTTTTCAAGCGGCTATTGAACCTTGTTTTCAGAGACAAGGAGGTGTTCTTGCCTGAGGTCACTGCTTTCTTCAAAGCTTCTGAGCAGATCCTGCTGAATGTTTGCGTGGATGTCTCGAAGACAGCTCGTATTCTGCTCGATGCGGGAAAACCCACGTTGGCCGAGCGATATCTTACCTATTTCACTAATACGGAGCTTATCAAAGCGCTCGACTCTGCCGATCAACTGGCTAGCGCACTCGACGTTCGAAGCCGAGCGCTACATGCGACCCGCGTCCAGAATGGGCTACTTGGCCCTGACCTGATCTTGTAATCGCACCTCATAGCGGAAAGACAACGATGCTCACGAACGATCTGCTATCCCGCGAGGAGCGCGAAGCCGTCATCGAAATGCGGCATGCTATGCATCGGGAACCCGAGTTATCCAATCAGGAGACCAAAACACAGAAGCGGATCATCGAAACGCTGAAGCGATTTGGATTGAGTGGAGCGAGAACGTTCCACAATACCGGTGTCTATATTGACATTGAAGGCCTGGCACCCGGTCCAAGACGTTCGATTGCCTTGCGCGGCGATATTGACGCGCTTCCTATCCAAGAGGACCGGGACGATCTCCCTTACCGTTCGCAGGTCCCGGGCCTGATGCACGCATGCGGGCATGACATGCATGCCTCGATCGCCCTCGGAACCGCTTTGGCATTCCACCGCATGAGAAATAATTTCTCCGGCAAAGTGCGGGTGATTTTTCAGCCTGCTGAAGAGGCAGAACCCCTTGGGGGGCGCACTGTCGCAGAAGAGGGGTTGTTGGTGGGGTTCGACGCTGCGGTGGGTTTCCATGTCGACACCGATATTCCGGCAGGATCCTTTGGCGCCCGTGCCGGCGCAGTAACAAAATCCTCCGAACAGTTCGAACTGAACATTATTGGCACCATGGCGCATGGCGCGGAGTCCCATGCGGGCGTTGACGCCGTCACAATAGCGGGGGCCTTTATCAATGAGGTTCAAAAGGTGGTGTCACGCGAGATGCCCGCCGATGACGGTGCAATCATCACCATCGGCACCATCCACGGGGGCGAGGCGACAAATATCATCTGCCCCTCAGTCGTGATGACAGGAACGATCCGGACCAGCACTGCTGAGCGGCGCGGCCTATTGGTCCAGCGAGTTCGCGAAGTGGCCGAGGGTGTGGCCGCTATGCATCGCGGGCGGGTGGAATTCATCTCTCAATTGGGCGAACCTGCCGTCGTCAATGATGCAGGGATGGTCGAGCGTTTTCGTCAGATGGTCGTCCGGTTCGCCGGCGAAGACAAGTATGTGCAGGCAAAACCGAGCTCCGGGAGCGATGACTTCGGTTTTTACTCCGGTTGTGTACCCTCAATCTACTTTCAGTTTGGAAGCAGAGAGTCATCAAACGAAGCGGGGGTACACACGCCCACCTTCGGAGCGTCCGACGACATTCTCATTCCGACCACCGAGCTTGCAATACAATATTGCTGGGAGCTTCTGCATCAATAACCAGCATTAAAGGCTGGGGTGGCAAGCAATGTCAAACAGTGCAAGGAAACATTGAAGACGTACTCAACTAAGACTTAGTGCGACTCGTCTACTTCAGGCGAACTTCTAAGGTTGAATGATCTGTGAGCGGTGCCCGACCTATGTAACGGGGGCCGTAAGATGTGCTACCAACTGTTTCAAAACAGTTGCATGACTTAACAATGAAAAGGGGAACTACATATGAAAATTTCTCGTCGCGACCTTGTGAAGGCAAGCTTAGTTGTGGGAACGGCATTGACGGTTCCAGAGATTCTGCGGGCGCAGACCCTACCACGCTTGGATAGGACGGTTCGCGTCGTTGTAGGGAATCTCACCGTATTCGACCCAGTCGTCACGACTGCGGATGTTACCTGGAACCATGCCTTTGCGATATACGACACATTGTTCGGCGCAGACGCAAACCTCGAGTCCCAGCCGCAGATGGTGGGGAAATGGGGCATGTCTGACGACAAGAAAACGTACACTTTTGAACTCCGCGATGGTCTTGGCTGGCACGACGGCACACCAGTGACCGCCGCGGATTGCGTCGCCTCGATCCGCCGCTGGGCCGAGGTCGCTCCAAGCGGGGCGTTATTCAAATCGCGGATTAAGGATATCTCCAGACAGGATGATAGAACCTTCACAATTAGTCTAAGCGAACCATTCGGAGCCCTTATTTCAATTCTTGGCTTTCAAGGCCCGTTTATGATGCGTGAGAAGGATGCCAATCTTCCTCCAACTGAGCAGGCGATTGATAACATTGGCTCAGGCCCATTCAAGTTCAATCATGCTCTTGCAAGGCCCGGCGCAAGCTTCGCCTACGACCGCAATGAGAAATATGTGCCGCGCGAAGAGGCACCAAGTGGCGTGGCCGGTGGGAAAATCGTGAAGGTGGATCGGGTCATTTGGGACAACGGTCTATCTTCAGATCAACAAACTGCGTTCTCTGCACTGCAGGCAGGCGAAGTAGATCTGTTGTACTCGCCGCCATCTGATCTACTTCCGGTCCTTGAAAGCGATCCCAGTCTTGAACTTGAGGTGCTAGATCAGGCGGGGCAAGACTATTTCCTGCGCATGAATTGCCTGCAGGAACCCTTCAATAATGTGAAAGCTCGCCAAGCGATGCTTCACCTTATTGATCAGGAAGCCTTCCTTCACGCCGCCTTCGGTGAATCAACTTATGTTAAGCCCGTGACGTCCATTTTCGGCAACGCTACGTCGATATCCAACGATGAAAATACGGGATGGTACAGGAAGGGCGGCGACTCGGAGAAGGCGAAGCAACTCTTTAGGGAAGCAGGTTATGCCGGCCAGAAGATTGTGATTCTGCAAGCCACTGATTGGGCCGAGGGCAGTAACATGTCACAACTTCTTGCTGCGGCATTGCGGAAGATAGGGATAAATGCCGAACTCGCGCCGAGCGATTGGGGCGGTCTGGTCGCTCGTCGGGAGAAAAAAGAACCTGTTGAGAACGGCGGTTGGAGTATCTTCATATCTAGTGATGCCGAAGCGGTGAGAGGCAATTTCCTCGCATCAACCACCCTTCCGATGAGTGGTGAGCGCGGTTGGTATGGCTGGCCCGAGAATGCGGAATATGAGGCGCTGCGGGCGGAATTCGTGAATCTCGAAACCCTGGCGGAGCGCAAAGCAGTAGCCCGCAAGTTACAGCGGATATGGTGGAACTATGTGCCTGAAGTACTCCTCGGCCAAAGTACTGGCCCAATTGCGCGCCGTACGTCCCTGACGGGGCTTATTGGAGTGCCAGCTATTCTGCCTTATTGGAACATGCAGAAAGCACCGGCTTGATGGTGGCGTACATTATTCGCAGGTTTGTTTCGACCATTGCCGTAATGGCAATGGTCGGGACATTTGTATTCATGCTTCTTAGGATCGCACCTGGCGATCCCGCTGCAATGATCGCCGGCAAGTCGGCCAACACGGAAACGATTGCCGCGATCCGCGAGAAGCTGGGCCTGAACGATCCTATGCTGATCCAGTTCATGCATTGGATGAGAGATCTGCTTGGCGGCGACTTCGGCACGTCGATTTTTGCCGGACGCCCCGTCGTTGAGCTTGTGGCGCAGCGGCTTGAGCCAACCCTCTCTTTGGCAATCCTGACGATGTTACTTTCTGTAACGGTGGGGGTTTCGTTCGGTATCCTTGCGGCTTGGCGAACTGGCGGTTCAATTGACCGCTTTCTCGCAATATTTGCAGCACTTGGCTATTCGGTTCCGGTCTTTGTGACCGGATACTTCCTCATCTACTTCTTTGCAATAAAAACTCACTGGCTGCCGGTTCAGGGATATGCTCAATTCGACGCTGGGATTGGTCCTTGGTTCATTCGGCTAATCTTGCCCACAGTGGCCCTAAGCCTCGGCTACATTGCTTTTATCGCGCGAGTGACTAGAGCGAGTATGCTTGAGGTCCTGTCGGAAGATTACATGCGAACGGCCGCAGCGAAGGGCGCGTCGTCCTACGCGCTACTTTTCCACCATGCGCTTAAGAATGCAGGTGTGCCGATATTGACTGTTATTGGCATTAGCTTCGCCTACCTGATCGGCGGCGTCGTCCTCACCGAAACTGTATTTAATATTCCCGGTATCGGTCGTCTGATCGTCGATGCGATTAACAACCGCGACTACCCCATTATCCAGAGCGTACTCATTCTAACTTCAGGTCTGTACGTTCTCATCAATCTTGCAGTCGATCTTGCTTACACGCTTATCGACCCGCGCATCAGGTACTGATATGACGCTCCCCTCTGCAACTCTCGAAACTGCGCCACCGGGTCACGTAAGGCGTTCCGGATTCGTCCGTTTAGCAAGGCGGCATCCGCTGGTGCTGACAGGCGGCAGTGTCATGGCGCTTTTGCTCATTCTCTCGCTCACCGCATCGATTTACGCAGGCGATCCGGGAAATATGGATCCATTCAAACGTCTCCAACCGCTCTCGGCCGAGATGTGGCTCGGTAGCGACAACCTGGGCCGCGACGTATTCGCTCGAACGATCTTCGGCGCGCGTGTCTCGCTCTTGGTTGGCTTGCTGTCGGCGGCCTGTGCTGCATTGCTCGGACTCATGATCGGGATACTCGCTGGTTATAACCGCATGTTCGATAGCATCGTTATGCGCGTCATGGATGGGCTGATGTCGATCCCTACGATCTTGCTAGCCATTGCGCTCATCTCTTTAACCGGTCCAGGGATCAGCATTCTCATCGTAGCAATTGCAATTCCTGAGACGCCGGCAGTCGCGCGATTGGTCCGCTCAGTTGTCCTTAGTGTTCGGGAGCGTCCCTATGTTGAGGCGGCAATTTGCGGCGGTGCGCGGCTTCCTAAGGTGTTATGGCGTCATATCCTGCCTAGCACCTTGCCGGCGCTGATGGTGCAGAGCGCAACCGTTTGCGCAAGCGCGATCATGACGGAAGCTGGGTTAAGCTTTCTCGGTGTAGGTGTACCGACGGAAATTCCGAGCTGGGGCAATATGATAGCGAGTTCTCGCCTGTATCTCGCCATCTCCCCCATGACAATCTTTGCTCCCGGGATATGCCTTGCAGTTACTGTTCTTGCGGTCAACCTGCTCGGGGACGGGCTACGCAATATGTTCGATCCTCGCGCGAAACGGAGGCGCTGACATGCAAATCCAGAAGACAAAAGGGGAAGATATACTTCTCGATGATCGGAACCTTGAGACGCACTTTTATGGGGAACAGAGTGTTACCCGCGCGCTCGGCGGCGTCAACTTCCAGGTGATGAAAGGCGAGACCCTCGGTATCGTTGGTGAATCAGGATGCGGCAAGAGCGTCACAGCTCTCTCGATACTTCGCCTTTTGCCAAAGACAACCGCTAGGACTGTTGGTGGTGAGGTCCACTTTCACGGCCGCGACCTCCTTACGCTTTCCGATCGTGAGATGCGGAAAATCCGTGGAACCGGATTGCCATGATTTTCCAGTAGCCCATGACAAGCCTGAACCCGGTCTACACGGCTGGTCGCCAAATTGCGGAAGCGGTCCAGATCACACCAGGTCCTCGCGTTCGACCGCGACGGCCAAGGCCGAAGAACTGCTCCGCTTTGTTCATATCGCGGATCCCGACCGCCGCATTGGCAACTATCCTCACGAAATGTCAGGCGGGATGAGACAACGCGTCATGATTGCCATGGCCCTAGCTTGTTCGCCGGAACTGTTCATCGCGGACGAACCGACGACGGCACTCGATGTGACGACATGGCCGCGCTGATCATGAGTGTCAAGCTCAACGACATCGATCCGCAGGCCTGGCTTGCTGACGTCCTGGCCCGCATCGCCGACACGCCAATCAGTAAGCTGGAGCAATTGCTTCCGTGGAATTGGCAGCCGCACGGACTAAACGCTCAAGCAGCCTAACCTGCGGCCTTCACCCGATGCGTACGCGGCGATCACCTCGTCCCCGGGTGCAATCTGCGCTGGCGCGAGAAGATATGAGCTGCAGAGTGTTCCTATTCCTCAAAGGTCCAAAAATGGTGTGATTGTCCAACTGACCAAGTCGAGGGCTTGCTGAAGTAGGGCTGTCGTCTGATCACGGCTGGGCGAAGCGGCGATGATATGTCCGATCAAATCTCGGTCATCGCCCTTTCTGACAATTGGTGTGTTGGGATGAACATACATCTTGACCTCGGCGATGCCCGGTATAGCGGCTGCACGATTGGCGCCCTCGATTCCATCGAGCATGCCGTCGCGATCAGGAACCAGG
>NZ_JABDWD010000048.1:0-10631 GCF_019685115.1 Rhizobium sp. NZLR11
AACCGATGACTTCACTAGCATCAGTTTCAATGACCGCTAATGGCGCATTCTTGCCATCAATGTCGTAGCGGCATTTTTCGGAAAGCCCAATCGAGCTTGCTCAATGTGCGAGGAAAACACCGCTTACCGTGTTTCGTTGTCGCTATTCGGAGGGTTTTGTGGGGTTGCCGACATCTCGTGTCGCAGTTCGTCCGCGAATACTGCATTGGAGAGGCGGTCCGATAGTCTTCAACTCGGACAATTCATGAAGGCTGCGTCATGAGCCGCGGATCACCATCTTGACGCGTTTCGAAAATCTGCGGCCGGTGGGGCGCAAGTCCGACGGGCCTCTTTGCAATCAATACAGGTCGGCAACGGCCCGTTCGACGCGATCGCATGCCTGCGTGATCACCTCCATCGACGTTGCGATCGAGAGGCGGAAGTGAGGGGATATCCCGAAGGCAGCACCCTGCAGCGCCGCGACCCCGACGCCTTCCAGCAGGTAGAGCACGAAATCAAGGTCTGTCTCGATTGTCTTGCCTTCGGGGGTCTTCTTGCCGATGACACCGGCGCAGTTCGGAAACAGATAGAAGGCTCCGTCCGGTACGAGACAGGAGAGGCCGGGCACGGCATTGAGCCGTGAGCACGCATAATCGCGGCGCTCCTTGTAGACCTTCACGCTTTCCGAAACGAATGACTGGTCAGAAGACAGCGCATAGGCAGCGGCGGCCTGACTGACCGACGACGGGCAGGACGACATCTGCGACTGCAGCTTGTTGATGGCCGCAATCAGGGCGGCCGGACCCGCCGCGTAGCCGATACGCCATCCGGTCATGGCGTAGGACTTTGAGACGCCGTTGGTGAGCAGAACTCGCTGCTTCAGTTCCGGGACGGCGGCAACCAGCGTCGTCATCGGCTCGTCCCTGAACCAGATCTGGTCGTAGATATCGTCGGAGAGCACGAAGACGTGGGGATGGCGCAGCAGCACCTTGCCGAGGGCTTCGAGTTCGCTCCTGTCATATGCCGCGCCCGTCGGATTGGACGGCGCGTTGAGAACCAGCCACAAGGTCTTCGGCGTGATCGCTTTTTCCAATGCTTCCGGCGTGAGTTTGAAGCCTGCTTCCTGCGGGCATTCGACGATGACCGGCTTGCCTTCGTTGGCGATGACCATATCTGGATAGGAAACCCAGTATGGTGCGGGAATGATCACCTCGGCATCGTTTTCCACGCTCGCCATCAGCGCCAGAAACAGAACCTGCTTGGCGCCGCCGCCCACGCAGATTTCGTTGTCCGCGTAGCTGAGGCCGAGCCGGCGCTTGATATCGCCGATGATTGCCTTGCGCAGCGCCGGCGTGCCGTTGACAGCCGTATATTTCGTTTCGCCCCTGTCGATGGCCGCATGCGCCGCGGCCTTGATGTTGTCTGGCGTGTCAAAGTCCGGCTCGCCGACGGTCAGGTCGACGATATCGCGGCCGGCTGCCTTCAGTTCGCGAGCACGGGCTGCCGCAGCCGTGCTTGGCGAAACCTTGATTCTGGACACACGCGATGCAGGCACGAAGGTGCTCATTGTGTGTTTAAGCATGGAATGTAATGTTCGGTGCTGATTGACACTCATTGGGATTTCCTCGGTTCTGGAGAGGTGATTGCCTTCAGTGAACGGTTTCGATTTAGTGTAGTGTCCCGCCCAGGAAAGTTCCACGAGTTCGCCATGGTTGATCGTCGGGTCAAGGTCGCGACAGCTTTCGAAAGTTGATTGGCAATCCAGTGGCCCCCGGCGAACTAAGAGCAAGTTCTGGAATCGCAGTGAAGACAACCCACAAACGTGGCGCTCTTTGAAAAGCGAAATCCGCGCCAATTTGACGAGTCGCAAAGGATAGGCATTTCAGGATGTCACTGGAGAATCGGCAGAACTCCATGCAGCGAACGTTCAGAAAGTTTTCGACAACCCCGACAGCGAAAAGGCAAACTCGCGACAACTGGGCACATAGAAATAGCAACGTTGAACGCCACATTTCAAGCGTTGAAGGAGTGGAACAGCCTCCTGAAGTCCGAGAGTCCTCAATGACACCTTGGACTGCCCCCACTTTCGACCGGACACTCAGCATAAGCAGGAAGGCTCAAGCACATATGCGCGACCCGCCCAGCAGATACGCCGTATGTTCGGCAATCTCGCAGCATCGCTCAACCGAAATTGGGTCCGGTCCTGGTAGATCGAAATACCGGCAGAGATTACCAACTGTCGCATAGACTGCCTACTGTGCGCTCGTAATACCAGCGATGTTATAATTGCTCGAAGGCTTGGAACATTCGCCAATCAGCGCCTCAATGTTAGCGGTATCGACCCGGATGGCCTGGGCGCTTTCCGTCGAGAGATAGCCGTACTGAGCTGGGTCTGCTGAAAGAGTTATTGGATGGAGACCAAGACCCCGCGCAGCTTGGATGCAGACGGGACCATTGCTTGCGCCTTCGATGAGGATGAGTGCTCGTTCCTGCATTGGCGTTGACCTTTTCTCTGTACAGATGGGGGAATGGCATCAGCTTCAGCCATACTTGGGTTTTCCGGCAGTGACGCCTCTCATTTATGAGTAAGTTGAATTATAGGAAACTACTAGGATCAGTAGGAGCGGTACGAGTGCATCCGCGGATCAGCGCATTCAGATCCCTCGTATCGGTCCGGACAGCCTCAGCGCCTTACTACCAGAGGCAGTCATATTGGTGCGGCTCGACCGCCACGATAATCGAATGCAGTCCAAGACGCTTGACCCCTTGAATGTACCGTAGACCTTGGTCCTGTGGCCTTCAATTGAGATGAACACTCATGCCTTCATTTGAATTTCCCCTTGGTGCCGAGAGTTGTTTTGACGGATATTGACGTCAGCTTTTCATTCGGGTACGCGGGTCCTCCACGCAAAGCGACATCGGCGCGCATTGACGATCTTTAGTCCGCTGCTGGCTGTACTGCCGTCGCGGATGCCAAACACGGTCAATAGCGCTCTAAAAGGCTGTTTACTTCCTTTGATAGGTTTACTTGGCCGGCTTTAATAAGCCTGACCAGCACGCGGAAATAGCCGCCCGCATTCTTGATCTGTTCGGCCCCTGGCGTAGGCCGCGCCTGCAGCTGGATCACGTAAACCAAGGTGACAGCCGCCCCGAGCAGCCCGATTTCGCGGCCAGCCTCCACCCAAGCCGACGGCGACACGCCAAATGCACCCCGCATCCTCCCCACGGCCAATATAAACTCCCGATCATTTCGCACCTGCCCGATAAAATCCATTGCGTCCGGGCATGCCTTAACCAGGTCGTCTGCGGTCGCAATCGGCCGCTCCGGCGCCCTCACATCTCCTGAGTGATTGTTACAAGACTTGTCAGGGGCACATGTGTTCTTGTCTTCGTGACGGCAAGGATTGCCGGCAGAGGCAGCATAATATCGATCTTCTGCTTCCATTCGGAGCTGATGCCAAGCATCGCGAGAGCTGTCGGCCGATCCTATCGCCGATCGCCGCGGCGTGACTCGTGAAAGCGCCAGAGCGCGCGCCATCAGATCGGTGATGTCAGAGTCCGGATCGACCTCGGCAAGCGTCCTGAGAGCTTCCTGGGCCGATCTGCGATGAATGGTCAGCTCGTCAAAGGCAAGCGCCCGTTCACGCTCCCGCTCCTGAATGGCAGCCAGGCGCTCGTTGAGCTCCGGCAGCTTCTCCGGGAGAGGGGAGAGGTCGAAGCCATAAGCCCGGATGATCTGGCCCTGAGCCGATCGCTGCGCGAACCGTTTGCCGTTGGGGCTGTCCTTGGCGACAATCAGACCTTCCTCGGTCAGCATGGCTAGCGCGTAGCGCACCGCGCGCTCCGAAAGCCCGGTTCTTTCCATAAGAAATTTGTTGGAAGGCCATACGAGGATCCGGTTCTCGACGAGCTCGCCGCGATAGCAGCCGGCGAGCTGGTCCAATACGAAGCGGGCGCTGCTTGGAAGCTGCAGCACCTTTGCCGCGATTCGAGCGGCGGCGAAGAGTTTTTGCTTGTCCGCGGAGTCCTGCTCCCGCGCCGATGGCAGTGTCGGCTTGAGAGCACGCCAACCGGATGGTTGCGCCTTGGTCATTGTCCCTCATTTCCGGGTCAAAGCTTCGCCACCCGACTTGAAACGTCGGTTGACAAATCAGCGGTGATTCGGGATAACCAAGATGCTAGTGGCTTGGTTTACGGCGACCCAACGGTCATCTAAAGATCCCTAATCCTTGCTTCTTTCAAAGGCTCTGGGCTGGCAGGCTCCGAGCCTTTGCTTTTTCCCCTAGTTTCTATCCTCGATTAAGCGGTGAACGGCATCCGTAACGGCTTCAGACCGATTACGGTAAGCGCCGGACTTGATCAGCCGGTCGAGTTGCTCGGTCAGACGACCTTCCATCCATAGAAGCACCTGCTTTTCGCCGTTCGACTCTTTCTTGACGCGATACTTCTTCGCCGGCGTGATGTCCCGGATGCCCATGCTTTTGCCCTTCGACTAATGCAAGTCACGTCGCTAGTGATCGCCCAATTCTCACGAATTGTGAACCCCCATTATGATCAAATGCTAGATGTTACGCATTGTTAATGATCGCGGGAGGTAGCAAAGCCGAACGCCCGCGCGTTTCTCACGGCGCTGTAGCGGGTGATCGGCTAGTCGGGCGGCCATCGGTGTTTTCCGGTAGCGTCGGGTTGTCGAAGACCAACCTGACGGAAAGACCACCGATGACCAATGACATAACGTGCGCACGCTTGTTGAGAAGAGCGCGGATGCAGATTATCGCGGGAGATGATCGGCTTTGCGGCCGAACGGCTGATGGCGCTGGAGGTCGGCTCAGCCACGGGTGCTGACTTCGGCGAGAAGAACCCGCTGCGGCTTGCTCAACGCAACGGCTACCGTGATCGGGATTGGGAGACACGAGCCGGAACGGTCGAGCTTCGCATTCCGAAACTGCGCAAGGAGCTATTTCCCAAGCTTTCTCGAGCCGCCCCGTATTCCAGAGAAGGCTCTGACGGCGGCTATCCAGCAGGTCTATATTCAAGGAATCTCGACGGCGTTCTGTCGATGACCTGGTCGAAGCCATGGGCATCTCGGGCATCTCCAAAAACCAGCTGAGCCGTCTGTGCGAAGAGATCGACGTCAAGGTGAAGGCGTTTCTCGACCGTCCCATCGAAGGCGAGTGGCCATACGTCTGGATGGACGCTACCTACCTCAAAGTTCGGCGCGGCGGACGTATTGTTTCCGTCGCCGTTATCATCGCCTTCGGCGTCAACAGCGATGGTCGACGCGAGGTTCTTGGTATCGAGGTCGGCACGTCGGAGGCCGAGCCGATCTAGACGGAATTCCTGCGCAGGCTAACAGGCCGAGGATTGCGTGGCGTGAAGCTCGTATCCGCCTTCGTCGCAACGGCTTTTGCCCAGGAGACACCGGAGGTAGCATGCGTTCAATGGCGCAGCGTCGCCGATCAGATCAGACCGAAAGTGCCGAAGCTTGCCACCATCATGGACGACGCTGAAGAGGACGTGCTCGCCTACATGACCTTCCCGAAAGAGCACCCAGCAAAGCTACATTCGATGAACCCAAGCGACGCACCGAGGTGGTCGGCATCTTTCCGAACGACGAAGTGATCGGGTGAGTTCATGCTGAACCGCGACCTGCGGGCTTTGAGAGGCTAACCGGTACGCCTGATTTGCGCGAGGAGTTTCTGGCGGAAGACTTCTGCCGGCGTTTTGTAGCCGAGGCATTTGCGTGGCGTTGCGTTCAGGCGGTTGCAGATCTCGGTGAGATCGCGGTCGCTGAGAGACAGTGGATCGACCTCTCTCGAAAGCCATTTGCTGGCCCGTCTATTGGTGTTCTCGACAGTGCCCTTCTGCCACGGGGATTGCGGATCGCAAAACCATGTCTGCGCTCCGATGCTGCCTGCAGGTAAGGCCGGTCGGTGAACTCCGTGCCACGATCGAAGGTGATCGAGCGACGGGCGAGGTGGGGCAGGGATTGTAGCACCTGGATCAGGCCGTCCATCACCGGCCTCGATTGCCGGTCATTGTTGCGCAGCAAGACGGCAAATCGGCTGACCCGTTCGACCAGCGACGTCACGTTGGCCTTTCCGAACTTCTTGCGAAACTGGATGAGATCGCATTCCCAATGCCCGAACTGTTTTCGCTCGGCGACGGCGTCTGGCCGGTAGAGAATGTTGACATCCGGGGTGAACCGCTTGCCATGGCGGCGTCTGGCGTGCCGCGGCCGGCGTCTGGCACGATGCTCCGGCAGGTGTCGCCACAGTTTGATGGCGTGACCGTCCGAGGAATAGGCGAACTTATAGATCGTCTCATGGCTGACGGAGATCGGCTGGCGCTCAAGCTGCAATCGGCCGGCGATCTGTTGCGGCGACCAGCCATGCATGATGCGCTCGATCACCGATTGGCGGAGCTGCGCGAACCGGGCAAGTTTGCGCAGCTTGGCACGCCGTTCTCGCGCCATGTCATTGGCCATCACGCAGTAGTAACCGTTGAGGTCCGGCATCTCACGATCCTCGAACGTATTGCGGCGCAGCTCACGGAAAATGGTTGAGCGATGTCGGTGCAGCTTCTCGGCGATCACATCAACGCTGACCCCAGCCGTGCGCCAGCGGGCAATCTTGCGGCGTTCATCGATATCGATCTGGGAGTAGGTGCGCTTCATGTCTCGTTCCTTGCAAGGATAAACCGTTGTTATCTATTGCAAGTCGCACTTCATCCTTGAACCCACCCCGCTACACCAATGTGGCGGCAGGGTTGGAATGTCCGTTTGTGTGCAAAGTAGAAGTGTCACTTTGGGTGTGTCTTCAGCCATTTAGAAATGCGACACTCGGCATGTCCACTTGCGCTGAGGCAAGCCCCCGACCGGAGCGGCTGGGCCGGGTTGCAAGGGAAGGGAGGGGGCGGATGAGACGCACCCATTGGCTTTAGCTTTGACAGTTGCAGCAGCCGGTCATTCCGCCGCATCGAGGTCAGAGAGCGCTTGGCGCCGTCGGGCAATGACGGCGGGATCGTTCATGAAATCCCTGTTCCGACCGGGCTTGCGGCTCCGCGGCGTATAGCCGTTCTTCTCGCTGTTGGTCTTCACCTTCGGCGTTGGTCGCTGATCCTGCCGCTCCTTGATATAGGCCAGCACATCGGAAAGCCGCTTGTTCTCGGTGATCGCCGCATGCGTCACCCGCTGGTCCTTGTCGAACACCCGATAGGACAGGGAATGGCCTTTCCAGCGCACGTCGAGCCGGCCATCGGCATAGGCATAGGTCTCGACATAGCGACCAACCAGGCCACGCGTCACATCACTCTCTTCCAGCATGATCCGCTGGCGCTCGAACGAAAACGTCAGCTGCGCCCCGACATAACGCTGCTCACGCTTGCACAGGATCTCCTGCAGCCGATCCGATGGCATGTTGATCGGCCGATGCAGATTGTCAGAACGGGTAGGGGCGATGGCAAACCGCTGGTTATACCGCGCCATGAACCGCGGCAGAAAAGCATTGCCATCGTCCATGCTGCCGATGCCCGCTAACCGCAGTTCCTTGATCAGCCGATCCTGCAATGTCCGGTTCATCCGTTCAACCCGGCCCTTCGCCTGGCTCGAATTTGCGCAAAGAATCTCGATGTTTAGTTCCGAGAGTGCACGCCCGAACTGGGTCATGCCCTGGCCACTCTTGGCCTCCTTCTTCGCCACCCGGAACACCGAATGCTTGTCGGAATAGAAGGCAACGGGAGCACCGTGATCCTTCAAATAAAGCTCCAGCGCCTCGAAGTAGCTGAACGCGCTTTCCGAGCGCACGAAGCGCAACTGCATCAGCTTGCCCGTCGCATCGTCGACGAACACCAGCAGCGAACACGGATCGCCGCGATCCTCGAACCAGCGATGTTCCGATCCGTCGATCTGCACCAGCTCGCCATAGGCCTCGCGCCGCAATCGTGGCTGATGAAACGTCCGCCGCTGCTTGCGCGACAGCCAGATGCCGGCGCCCGTCATCCATTGGCGCAGCGTCTCGCGCGACACCGTCAGCCCATCGAGCTCGGCAAGCTTCTCGGCTGCCAAGGTTGGACCGAAATCGGCATAGCGCTCTCGAATGAGAGCCAAAGCATAATCGCGCACGCCCGGGCTGATCCTGTTGTTCGACGGTCGGCCGATCGCCTTGTGCCGGATCGACGCCGCGCCGGTCGTCCTGATCCGCTCCAACAGCCGGCGCACCTGGCGCTCGCTCAAGCCCAGAACACGCGCCGCCGAGACCAGCGTCGCCCGGCCGTCAACGACCTTCGACAAAACCTCGATCCGCTGCAGATCACGCTCGCTCATCGCTATCAGTCCCATCGGCAATCTCCCCGGCGCCAATCAAACGCGGGGAGTGTGACATTCCAACTTTGCAGAAACAGGACACTTTAACTTTGCGGCTACACACCAATTTGCGGCATAACCACTTTTATGGAACTTCCTGTTAGTAATGCGATCGGCGCATCGTGCCGAAGTCGTTGAGAACAAGCGTTTGGACGACGTGCTGTCGATCGTCGCTGAGCTGAAGGCCGGGCGGGAACAGCAGCGTAGCAAGAGCGGCCCTCGCCGCATTGGCCAGACGGATCATATGTTCCGTATTCCCGATGGCAGCCAGGGCAATGGTTATCAGAAGCGTGGCCGCAAGCCTGGCCGGCGGACGGACTTCATGAATGATCCGAAGGTCATCGCAAAAAGGCAGAAGGCGCTGGCACGGATGGAGGCAACGGAATAAATCGGGTACTCATAGTCTCAAAGCTAAAGCCGAAGGGGTGTTCCTCACCCGCCCCCGCTCCTCCCTTGCAACCCGGTCAGCCGCTCGGATCGGCGGCTATTCCGAAGCGCAAGTGTCGCGTTTCTAACTGGCTGACAGCGTCGCAGCACTAATCGGCTTTGACAAGTCGGTACGGACCTTGGACCAGACAATCGAGCCCTGCGGTTCTTCTTTGGTCTCACCCTTAGTCATGATGAGATACCGGAGCGGTTGCCTATGCCGGACACGGAATCTAGTCAAGTCTGTTGTCCGTGCCGGAATCATGGTTCTTTTCGAATGGCCTCATGATGATGTTCAGGTCGGATGCCTCAACGTGCGCAGCGCGGTTTTGGAGCCGCAGCCGATTGAAGGAGGTCACCACAACCACCGTCCCGCGGGGACATCACAGGCCTAGTCAGCCCCTGCGGTCTCGGGAGAATGTTACGGTCAGGTCGGCTCCCTTGCCGGGGTCCTATAACATATGGCGCCCTGTTGGCTGTGTTCGGCATAGGTGCCTCCAGCGCCAGGCCTCGCCGCCGGCCATCTCGGGCGCCTCCTATTCCAGGGCCGTCTCATCGCACTTGCATCCGTCGCCCGTGCCACATGCTGGTTCGTCCTACCCTAACGTCCCTCGATCTGGGGCGCGCCCTTGCATTGGCTGTCGTTGATCAATGGCTTGATTGGGTTTGGAGCCTAAACCATAGGCTAACGGCAGCAGACAAGGACTTGGACGATCGCCTGGCGGCACTTCACTGCGGCAGCCTTCCTCCCGAGCCAGTCCTTTCAATTGAAAGAGCAACTGGGTCGGTTACCAGCTGCAGCCAATCAATGCGCTCTTCGCGTCCGCAACGTTACCTAAAGATGAGGTTGCCACCACCCGAAGACATGGAGGCTTCGCTGAAATCAAGAGCGGGACTGAGGACCACCGGCTTAGCCGACTTGCTGTACGGCCCCTTTTGCTGGATGTGGTGATCCCGCGGACGTCAGTGATGGAGCAACGTCTTATATTTGCCGCCGAGCCTGGTTGGGGCGAATGCATGAGCTCGGCCTCCTTGTAGGTCATCGATAGTCTAGACCTTTACCGTCACGCATGAGTCGCCGTGGGCTCTCAACGTGTGACGTCAGGGCGCCTTCGTGGCCACGAGCGAACGCGTCAACTACCCAATGCCGTAGTTTCGGTTCTGGCTCCGCAACTGTAGAGCTCATTTTGTTTCGGCGCATTGACCATGATGTCGGAGGTCAGGCCCGGTTAAACAAGCTAATACCGTCTTACGGTCAGACTACCCCATCTACATAAGGAAGGTTCCAATGGCACAAAGAGCACTCATCCTTCTTGAAAGCGCGAGTACTGGTCCGCTATACGTCCAAGCGGCCCATCGTCTTGGACTTCATCCAATCACCCTATCGGCTGATCCAGCTCAGTACGAAAGCAGTGAAGCCATTCGGGTTGATACCGCCGACCTAAATGCGCTGATCCGGGAATGTTCACGGCTGCGTGCGACCTTTGAGATTATTGGAATTACGTCTGCCAGGGAGTCGGTCTATGCGACAGTTGGCAAGCTCTGCCGCCATTTCGGTCTACCAGGTCCTGACCCCGCGTCCATTGAACAATGCTGTAACAAATTCGCTCAACGTCAGCTCCTCGCCCAGGCCGGCGTTCCCATACCTGACTATCGCGTGGCAACGAATGCAACGGAGGTAGAAAGCGCTGCCGCGGAGATAGGCCTGCCGGCGATCCTCAAGCCAGTGGTTGGCATCGGCAGCAGCGGCGTACGATTGTGCCGCACCGCCAATGAGGTAGCCGAACATACACGGCATCTCTTGGGTGGAAGACACATCTGGCAGTCTCCGCCGCGGATACTGGTCGAAGAATTTGCAGAAGGC
>NZ_JABDWD010000049.1:0-8022 GCF_019685115.1 Rhizobium sp. NZLR11
CTTTCGGGTAATGGCTGCCTTTGAAATCGACCATGATCTGGAACTCAACCTGCCTGCTCATCTTCAACCCAGATCTATGGCATCACCAACCTGGCGGCAAATGCGCTGAGAAATTTGCGACAGAACCTTCTTTTCGGCCATCCAATGCCCCATGGCGAACCGGAACATTTACACCGCGTGTCGGTTACATCCGAGCGGAGGTCGTATAGCCATTTCAAAGCGATCGGTCATCCGAATACCCAAGGAGATAACAATGAAGAAGTTCCTGACAACAACCGCACTGGCCATCGTTTTGATCGGCGGTAATGCCTATGCCGCAACCATGGAACCGATGGCAATGTATCAGCAACAGCCGACCGACATTAGGGCATCGAAGCTCATCGGTACGCGGCTGTATGCTACTGAAAAGCCGATGACAGCGGATATGATGGTCAAGCCTGGCGCGGAAAAGGAGTGGGATGACATCGGAGAGGTAAACGAAGTTATTCTCAGCCGGCAAGGTGAAGTCAAAGCGGTCGTTCTCGGCGTCGGCGGCTTCCTTGGCTTAGGCGAAAAGGCCGTCGCAATCCCGATGAAAGATATCAAGTTCGTTCGTGACGGCGACGATGCGGATGACTACTTTCTAGTCGTTAATGCCAATAAACAGATGCTGACCGACGCACCGGCATATGTTGCTCCAACCACCGCGGCGAGCAATTCGACGAATGTGGCCAAGCCTTCCCCGGCGGGTGACACCGCTCTGGTCCGCCCGGACGTTCAGCGCGAGGGTTATCGCACGTCAGAAATGAAGGATTTGACTTCCGAAACTCTCACGGGAGCCCACGTCTATAGCGCCAAGGACGAAGACGTCGGCGAAGTCGACAAGCTCGTTCTCAACGACAATGGTACCGTCAAGCAGCTGGTGCTGGATATCGGCGGTTTCCTCGGGATGGGCGAACATCGGATCGCGGTGCCTCTTGATCAGGTCAATATCATGAGGAACGAGAAGGGTGACGATGTTCGGGTCTATGTCGATGCCACCAAGGAGAAGCTGAAAGCTCAACCCGAATACAAGAATTGATGCCGCGGCCTGGGTCACCCGCCCCAGGCCGTGCCCTTCTTGCGGGTGATCAAATTTGCTGGCTCATTTTAACGCGAAGAAGGCCTTTCCGTTCGCTAATCGCGTTGGTTGATTGCTGCCGGCGGACCGATGCGGCGAAACCGAGAATGCCGCACCGACCTAATGCTTTATTCGCGGCACCTCGGTCGGACTTGGCGTTGAGACATGGTCGCAGTTCCCTGTTTACGCGCCTGTGGTTCCGCAATTATCTGGTCGACTGCTGTCGAGCCGATTGGATCATGTCTGGAGAAACATCGCCCGCGAAACAGACAGGCGCATATCCACCTCCGCGGTTGTAGGCGCTCCGCTTGCCGCACCGTCTCCCCTCACGGTCGGTGTTGTAAGGGCAGGCGCAAGACCCTGGATACATCGAGATGGATTCCGCGATGATCCTTTGGATCACGATGGAATCGGAAATCTGAGGCGTTGTTGGTGTGACAGGGTCGGCACCGGGCCCAGTATCAGCTTCGTTTGATGCCGTCCGCTCACGCTGGTCAGGCTGCTGTGTACTTGGCCGCGCGTCGGAAAGGAGCGCGGTCGAAATCCACCCTTCCCGCCTCGTCAGCCCATCTCGTACCCTCGACCAGTCACCATCGGTTTCGGTCACTTCCAGTTCTCTGCCGTTGTCATATCGGTCAATTATGCCAAACGTTTTTCCGGGTCCGGTGCGCAATGCCACCTTCTGGCCCTCCACGAACCGGGTAACGGTCAAAGCTGCATGCGGGAGGCGCGAGGGCGCGGCCGGCGTGACCGAAGGTATTGGCGCGCTCGTCTCCGCAGGCTCCTCCGCAACGGTCTTCTTATTGTCAATGACGCCTTGGTTGGCGGCGGGAGGACTTTGCGGCTCGATGGCAGGGTCTTCAGATTTGTGAAAGTATGAGACGACCAACCCAAGGCCGAGCATCAGGAACACAACGCCCGGATTTAGTTTGGTCTGCTTTCGCGAACGACGTCTACGCCGCATCTCCCGGCCCCACTACCGCGTTATTGCACCGCTGCCTCGCGTCGCCGGATTCTGATTTCGATGCGCCTGCGGGTCTCGACGTTGCCAGCCTGGCCAACGGTGAGCGTGTCGCCGGGCAAGATAAGCTGCGCGGCGGACAGAGGCAGGACGGTGATCCCCGACAGCGACTTGTTGGCCCTGAGGAGATTGGCGACCGAGATCGCACGGGCGAGTCCAAGCCCGGCGTTGTCGGCCGGCTCGAGCGTCGTAATTGGTTTCCGGGACGACAGGACGTCGATGGAATTCTTGTCGAGGTTGGAATTCAGCCGCGAGATCGGCTGCTCATCTGTATGGCCGATCACCTCGACGATGTCGGCACCGTAGGTCCCGAGGTTTTTCGCGATCTCGTCGGAAATCGATCCGTTCAGTTGGTCTGTGAATGAGGTGGAAAGCTCAGCGCTGCCGGAGCGGAAGAAATAGCCATTGGCTTCGGCCAAGCTGATGATCGGCGGCCACTCGTGCGGCTTTCCAGACGCGCTGAGCTTCGCAAGCTCTGCCTCTCGCGCCTCGTGTTGTTTGAGCGCCGCTTCCAGTCGAGCCGTTAGATCACGCCGCTGCGCATTGAGACGGTCGTTGGCGCTTTCCAAATCAACCGCCCGCTGCTCCGCGGCAATAAGAGCCTCAACACGCCTGAGCATATCGGCGGCATCTTTCTCTCCGAGAACTTCCTTGATGCGTTTATAAGTATCCTTCTGCAGGACGAGTTCGCGCCAGTCCTCGTCGTACGCAGCTTGCTCCGCCTCCGGCAATTTGCTGGTGAGGGCAGCGACTTCGGCCTCGAGTTCCTTAATCTGCTGATCCTGCTGACGGTGTGTTTCGGTGACGGCTGACAGTTGCTCGATGGCATCCTCTGCCCGCTTGCGTTCCTTCACGATGATCGCCGCGGTGACCAGTAGCAGGCAGAAGACGACGAGAAGCAGAGACTCGGCCATGGTGAACCCGAGGATGAGTCCGCGGTTGTAGCCCTTGGTTTCGATCTGACCCGCGTTCTCCGGTGTCATCGTTGCCACCATGACTTCCGCGGCTTGTCATCCTCGGTGTCAGCAACACTTACGATGCCCGCAATGTCCACAGCCGCGGGAGCATCGGGCGTGTCGTTGGCCGCTGATGGCAACGCTCCGGATGGCACGTGGGCCGACAGCTGCGACAAGGCACGTTCGATCCGTTCGCCGCGGAGACGGCTTTGCTCTTCGGCTGCCCTAGCCTCGTTGTGACGTCCGGTCGCCGCCTCAACGAATCCCGTAAGTTTGGCGGTGCTTGCCGCGTGGGCTTCGTAAGCGGTCTTGGATGTCGCAACGACGCCTTCGATGACGGCTGTCAACTTAGCGACGGTCTCCGTCGATTTTGCCTGCGTGGCAGCGGCGGCACCCACCTCGTTGGCGAGCTTGGTCAGGTTCGCGGCGGTCTCTTTGAAAGGCCCGAGGTCTGCCAGGACCTTCTTTGCCGTCTCGCGGGTATCGGCCGCATTCTCGCTGATCGCCTTGGCGTGGGCGTCCACAATGGACTTGAGGGATTCCACTGCGGGCGAGACGTCGATCCTCAAGACGTCATCCGGAGAACGGGCCGCGGAGTATTTCCCGATGACGTTGTCGATTGCGTCGGCAAGCTGCTTCGACTTGTTCGTCATCGTGGTCGCGAGGTCGTTCATCTGGCTGGAGAGCTGGACCACGTTCTTGGCGTTCGCATCCGAGAGCTGGGACACGTTTTTATGGGTCTCTTCCAAGGTCGCCAGGAGCTGCGTTGACGCCGCCTGGATTGATTCTACGGCCTTCGCGGACATGGCCTCGATGGCGGTTCGCACGGCTTCGCCGTTCTTTTCCGCCTGACGGGCGATCTCCTCGAATCCTTCGGAAAGCATCTGATTGCTGGTGCGCCGGTAGGAGGAGAACTCCATTGCCGAGTTGTCGAGCTCGGCCCTCACCCGCCTGGTCATCTCGGCGAGCTCGTGTCTGACGGCCTTTTCGATATCGGCGGGATCGCGGCGCATCTGATTGAAGAAGATGCGGAGTGCGATACCAGTCACAGTGGAAATGATCGCGATACCGAAATTCCGAACGACGTCCTCGATTGAAGCTTCGCCTGTGAACTTATAAAGCGAGACGCCCAGGCTCGTCAGCGTGTAGATGAAACCCATGTAATAGAGGTTGTCGCCGGCCTGCTCGCTGTGGACGCGCAGACCAGGAAGCATGTTTACGCCCATGTACAGGAACATCATCGCGACCGGGATCGCGGTGATGAGCCCAATGTCGAAACCCCAGACTTTACCCAGCCAGATGACGGCGGAACCGACCAGCGTCAGAAAAACGAAAAGGACGATCGGTCCCTGGTTGCGGACAAGGCTTCTCATCGATGAGGTACTCATTACATTGTTCCTGTCAAACGCTCGATTCCCGAGAAGTGGCCGTGGTTGGAGCCGATCCACGCCGTCCAGAATTCCGGCAGGTTCTTCAAGGCAGCGGAGCTTTCCCTTTGGAAGAACAGCAGCTTGACATCCACACCCTCCAACGGGGTTCTAAACTTGTTTCGGGCAACGCTGCCTTCAAATGCCTTGATGTCGGCGCCGGATTTGTACATCGAGAAAGCTGGCGTGAACTCCATCATGTCGGAGGCGACAATCAGCCGCTTTGGCTTTCCATCGAGCTTCGCATCGGTGAAGCTTTCGATCGCGATACGCTGGATTCCAGCCATAATAGGCGACTGCTTCGATGACGTGCCATCGCCCATCTGCTCCTCGATCTTTTTAAGTGGTTGGTTGAAGGCCCGGTCCCAACGCTGCTGAATCTTCTTGGGATTCGATGTCCATGGGTCCGCGCTCTCGCTATCCCCCGGATTGCATCCGTGGAACGTTCGCTCGGGTTTGCCTTCAACGTCCGTGAGGAGGTAGACCTCGATCAGGCCATGCTGCTCGACGTCCGCAACGATCCGCTGAAACTCTCGTTTGAGGTCGACCTTTGTTATGTCGGAGATCGGGTCGGTGACATCGAGCAATACCGCTGTCGCCGACGTGGCACCGCTTTCGGGGCAAAGGTCCGCATCGAGCGTTGGTGCGGCCTTCGCTTTGTACCAGAGCACGGAGTAGCCGCCGACCGCACCGACGATGGCGATGACGAGTACGATGATGCCGATGATCTGGCCGGCAGAGCTGCCTCCCCGGCGGCTTCTGCGCTTACGCCGGGCTGCCATTGATCGTCTCCGGATAGATGTGGTCGAGCTCGTGATAAGCTGTGACTGCGTCTTCGAATGCATTGCTGATGCGCTTCATCTGGGCCGAAAGATCGGCCTGGGCGGTCTGGATGCGTTCGCTGAGGTCTTTGTCGGCCCAATCATCGGACGTGTCGATGATGACCTTGCGGCGCTCCATCTTATACTGCGCCTTGAAATGCTTGGGTTCCTCTTCCGTGCGTGCTGCCCGGTTCTCCTCACGATAAATCGCCAGAAGCTTTCGTCCGACGCTCTCCAGCTGTGTCTGGTGTTCGCCGAATAGCTTAGTCATGCGTGTGCGCGCGTCGATGATGGCCGCGCATTCCTTGCGTCGCTTCGACAGCCCCTGGATGATAGCGTCGATCTTTTCGTTGTGGTCGTCGCGGATGTCTTTGAGCCCCTCGACGCGATGCTCCCTTTCGGCCGCGTAATCGTCGCGGGCGTTGACGTAGCGCTGATAGGTCCCGGCATAACCCGGATATGGATCGGTCATGAACAAGCCGTCGACGAGCGCGGCGGTCGAAAATAGCAAGCCACCCGCGAACAACACGAAGGAATCGATATCCACGAGGCCAAGCGGGTCAGACGCCAGCCGCCGCCGAACAAGGGGGCCGATGTTGTCGACGGCGGTCGCGGAGATTTCGCGGTAATGCGCCATTGCGAGATTGAGGGCGATTGCTAGGGCGAACCAGAAAAGGAGGCTGACGAAGCCGATGAGCTTTAGCCCAAAGAAACGTTGGTTTAGCCGACGAATTCCGAAGAGCGCCAATAGGAACGTGCCGATGACATTGACGAAAGCAAAGCCAAACGCATAGCCGATGCCGCCTACGAGGCCGCTGTCGTTTCCTTTCGCGAGATAGATGCCGTTGACCCCGGTTTCGACGATCAACAGGAGCGCCACGAACAGAATCTTTAACCCAAACTCAAGAGAACTCCTGACGCGAGCGATCCGCTTTTCCAGCCCGTTTCGCTTTCTAAATTCCTCAAGCTCCTCGTCGGTAGCCTTGAGGTCCTGCCGGCGGATGAACAGCTCGTCTCTGCCCTTGGTGACGTCAGCCTGGAAATCCTCGACACTGGAGTGGTTAGTCATCTCGATCTGGCTGAAGTGGCCGTCAAAATCGAGGTTCCGCAGCCTGGTGGCATACGTGTTGAGCTGATCTTCGAGAACCTGGAAGGCTTCGTCGCGCTGGCTTTCGACCCGGTCCACGATGGATCGCTCGACATCGTCCAGCTCCCGGGCATTCGATGCCGGAATATTTGTTTTGCCGTTCGCGGCCGCCTTGCGCTCGATCTCCATCGATTTGGCGAGCTTTTCCGGATCCAGCGGCGGAAACGGGTCCGTCGTAATGCGGAAGTCGTGACTGGACTCCCGGAGGCTATCGTACAATTTGGTGAGTGATTCAAACTTGGCCATCGCGAAGCCCTGCGTGCATGCTGATACGTGATCTCATCATTTTCCCCACTGGGGCGGACGCCATCCGGCTGCTATGGCTTCGCCCTCGGAACAGAACCACCGCTCGCCCTTGCGGACATCGATTTTTGTCTTCGCGTAGTCCTTCGACCATGGCGCGTGATAGATTTTCTCGTGTTTGCTGTTGATGTTGCCCTTAATGGGGCACCCTCCTGCAGGCGCGGCCGAGACGGCGCTATCCCATTTGTGGGACCTGAAGTCCCACGGCGTCTGGGTGGCCGCCTGCCAGACGCCGACGTGCGCGGCATGGGCAATCTCTTCGGCTTTGACGTAATCCACGGAATACTTCCGGAACGCCCACGCCAGGCCCGAAGCAATCATCTCGCCATTGATGTCAACGCCGTCTGCAACACAGCTTGCAACCCACCGGCCATACATGTCCTTCTCGTGAGGCGTGCACGTGACGTCGCGTCCGATGACAAGGCTCTCCAGCTTCCGAAGCGCGACCTGTCCGCAGGCCCAGTCGCTATCGTCCGCCGCTTTGCAGAGTTGACCTGCCTCGGGCGCGTCGATGCCGTGGAGACGATAACGAACACCGTCCAGGTCGATCGTATCTCCGTCTATCACGCGTACATTTGAAGCAGCAGAAGCGCCCACCGCCGTCAGTAACAGCAGTAGTGCGATCACTAGAATTCTGGAAAACAAGACACGCCCCTCTTCGCGCCATACGTTTATTCTAGCGGTTGTGATTCCGCAACCAGAAGTCCAGAGAAAATTAAGGAATGGTAAACGAGCTTATATTGCTACGGCTTGCCGTTTTCACCTCGGCGATATGAAGCTCGCCATCAACCGCGACATGTCGGATTTCTGCCACCGATCGGCGAGATGGAGGCGTGTCCATGGTCGGGCTTGGCGACCCGTGATGAGTCGGAGGCCGCTAGAAGTTCTCCATCCGGACATTGAGCAAGTCGTTCGCGAACGCTCGAACAATGAGGGCCTCGAACTTGCCGATCAACTGGTCGGGTACTTCGTAGGCGCTGCAATAGCTCGCTATGTCGTGCAGCGGGACCGATTGCTTTACGATTTGCCTTTTCTGTTCCTGAGGGCCGCGATATTCGACCTTTTTCTGAGGATGGGACACGCGCTGGTTCTGTCGCAAATTTCTCAGCGCATTTGCCGCGAGGTTGGTGATGCCATAGATCTGGGTTGAAGATGAGCAGGCAGGTTGAGTTCCAGATCATGGTCGATTTCAAAGGCAGCCATTACCCGAAAGAGGTTATTCTATACGCGGTGTTTTTCTACGTCCGA